>JAISQM010000053.1 GCA_031274195.1 Eubacteriales Family XIII. Incertae Sedis bacterium | reverse complement strand
GGCGTCGTGAGCGCGGCGTTGCTCCGCAGATTCTCATCCGGCATGAAGGTCAAATCTTCCGCGCTTTGGGTGGACGTGACATCGAAGACGGATCCCGCCGGAATGCTTGCGGTATTCGTAATCAGCCGCACACCGTTTTTCGTGATGTCAATCTCCTCCGGCCCCGACGTAACGATTGGCTCGAGGTGGAGGTATCCGACGTAAAACTGATGATATTCCAGGTTTGATTGATTGGCGTTGAGCGCTGCTTTCCCCACTGTTGTAATTCGCAGCGGCGCGCCGTATACAAGATCGACAGCGGGAATCGTCACCGTTTTCGTTGTATCCTCGATAATTTCGAGTTGCGTGTAGGTCGCGCCGTATTCTCCCATGAGCAATGCTTTTTGATTAGATGCGCTTATCGCGTCTGCGGCGTAATAATTTCGCGCCGTCGGTATGGCGATTTCCGTGATTACGTCGTTCGGATCCGCCGATTCCGTCAGCGTGAGCGTCGCGCTCATGTTGCCCTCGCTGTCAACGGTGACGGTGACCTCGTCCTCAAACATCGAGTCCATGATTTCCAGCGCGCCCGCGTATTCGGGGACGCTGCGCCTTGCGATGGATTTTTGCACGCCCTTGTATGTGCTCCACGTGAAGCCCATTTCTTTAGGACCCTCGGCATACTTGCCGCCCTCGGGCAGCGGAACGGCCTGATCAAAATAGAATACCGTTCTCATTTTCGTGCCGCCCGTTACGGACAGACTGCTTGCCCAAAGTTCTGACCCGAAAGCGTCACAACCCTCCGGCAGCTGAAACGATAAATAACCCGTGTCAAGTGCGGCGTCAGCCACGCTCAATACCTCAGAAAGAGCCTCAGTTCCGTATGTGGGCTCAGAATAGAAAAACCTTGCGGTCATAACGTTCCCGGATGTAATGGGTTTATAGAGATTCAAGCCGGTAATCTTGCTGTACGACTGCACAAGCATTGTGACTGTGTACCCACCCTCCCCGTCGCTCACCACCTTGGCGCGTTCGGTTAGGAACATGTGATCCCACACTGTGTCCATAAACTCAGTTTCTGAAACGAACCTACCGGTTGTCGTTGAAGTTGTTGAATAAGAATGTATCGGCACGGAATATGTCCCGGCGGGCAGCGGCGGATCCGGCACAGCGAGAGCGTCAAGGCTCGTGTCGGCGTTTTCATCCGCGAGCGCGTCTATGCCGAGTTCTTCGGCTACGCTGCTTGCGAGCGCGGTGAGTGCATTGTCGCTTCCGCCCGTATTTTGCGCGTCGGTGTCTGTCGCGGCGTTATCGTCTGTGGGCGCGTTATCGCCGTCGCCGCTGTCGCCGTTTTCATTCGCGGGCGCGGTGGGAGCAAGGCCGGAAGTGTCCGCGCCGTCCGCCGCGGTACTATCGTTATCCACGGGGGTTTCCGCGGGAGTATTCAGTTCGGGGTCAAAATCGGGGGGGGGTGAGCTTAAAGAATCGCCGTTTTCCAAGGGAGCGGCGTCGCCGTCACCTGTTGGCGAGGGTGTTGCGGTTTGTGTCTGCGCATCCGCCGCCGGCGGCGCTTCCGTCGCGAGCGCCGCCATCGGCCCTCCCGCAAACACGCCGATCACCATTACAAAGGTCATCAGCAGGGGGATAAGTTTCCGTCGTCTTTTCATCTTGAACTCCTTTCACACATATACTTATGCTATTCAATTCCCGCGCTCTTTTCGCGCAGCGCTCGAACCGCCTCATCGAAATTAGACCGCGCTAACGGCAGGGCTAAAAATATGGATATGCGCTTTTGACCGCCTATCCACCTGCCGACAAGTGTTAGCTTTTGCTAATATAATTCGAGTTTATACGTTGCTTTTGCAATAGTCAACAACTATTTTGTTACGTGGGTGAAACAAAACGGGCATTTTCGGGGTATTTTCCGGCTGAAAACGTTGCAATCGCTGTGTTTCGCATATGAAACACAAATGCAAAAAAAGTTGAGATTGCGAAACAAGCGGATTATAGCGTTTGCTGTTGATGGACTTAGAAGGGAACTTCAGAAGAACATCGTAAAGAGGCTCTCGCTCTCGGGCATATGCATCGGGCCTGCGGAGCAGGACATCTTCAATATGGCGTTCCCCTGCAGAAAGTCATTTCTCTCCCCGATTTTGACGAGTCGTAAAACATCGGCGGGGAAGAAAAAATCGCTGCCTTCTTTGCGCGCTTCCTGAAACAAATCCGCCTCTTTGTATTTCAGAGTGCTCAAGCTGCCTTTTACAAATTTACCGCCCAGCGCGGAAGCGTGTTTGACGAGTTTGGCGCGCAGATGTATCGTGCCGCTCCCTTTCGCCACAATAAGCTCCGCATCCGGTTCAAGACCGCTATTGGCCATTGAGGGTTCGATTGTGAAGGCGTTTCGATGCCGGTAACGAAAGAACATGAATGTGATCGCGTAGATTCCGTCGTCGAGCATGGCACAAAAATCACGTCCGTCAAGCGTGGATTTGCTCCCGATCTTCTTTCTGATTTCGGCTCGTTTCACGTCGCGCTCTATCACGGCGACCGTCTCGGCGGACATGGACATGGAGAAGGTCATCGCGTCTTTTTCGAGCGCGGGCGAAGGCACGCGCTCCGACGAGAGCCATTTCGTGGCAACTTCCTTGCGAAATTCATACCCTTGGGCAAGCCGTATGCCATAGCCGGTCAAGGCCATTTCGTAGCTTTTGCGGGTTTTGTCATGGGTTAAAATGTTGTTTGACTCGCCCCAATCTCTTATGCGGCTGATCGTAGCCTTGGAAACGCCCAGAACCTTTGCGATGTGCGTGACGCTTTTGCTGCGATCCTCCATATTGAGAAGGCAGAACAAAAACTGCATCTTCAGCGGCGATATATCCGCGGGTATGCCGTCTATATTGTGTATGAGTTTTTTGTTCATGACTGCCTCCGTCACTGCTTCATGGATCATTCGGGTCGGACATCCGACAGCTTTTGGTTCACGCGAACTGATAGATTGCGGGTCGAACCGACCGATGGCTTGCGGTTATGTTAAGCTAACCACAATATTATCAATTAGTATGCCGCATGTCAAGGGTTGTAGAGAGTATGCGAACGCATGGTGGAGTTGAAGCTGTGAAGCGAGATGTAATTCAAATGTAAATTGCTACTATATGCGCTTTATGCTATAATTTCTAAGGTCTTATACTTTTGCAAACATATGCGTTCCGAGATGGCGAACAGGTGAAAAACGCGCGATATGATATAGGGTGTTATTAATGAAAACTTTAGTAAGCATTATCAAGGATCATTTTATCTGGCGGCATCAGATTCTCAAATTGGCAAAGTCGGATATCATCAAGACCTACAGCGGGTCGGCATTGGGTTGGGCTTGGGCGATCATAAAGCCTACGATCCTCGTGCTGATCTTTTGGTTCGTATTTTCCATCGGTCTGCGCGTAGCCGCGGGGGCGGATGGGCATCCATATATATTGTGGTTGATCAGCGGATTGGTTCCGTGGCTGTATATGGATGAGATGATTACGGGCGGCACGACCGCTTTTTTGACCTATAGCTATCTGATCACGAAGATGAAATTTCCCATAGCGACGATTCCGACCTTTATCGGTATCGCAAAATTGATCGTACACTGCGCTTTGATGGTCGTCGTGATTCTCATCTTTGTGTTACATGGCTATTATCCCGATGTCTATCTGCTCCAGTTGCCCATTTATACCATACTGATGGTCATATTCTATGCGAACTGGGGTCTGTTTGCGGCTCTGTTTTCGGCCATCAGCAAGGATTTTTTGAATCTGGTCTTTTCTTTCACCACCGCGATTTTCTGGATGTCCGGTATATTATTCGACGTCCGCGGCATTCAAAGACCCTGGGTTAAAACATTATTGATGTTTAATCCGCCCACATTCATTGCGGAGGGATACCGGAATGTATTCATCTATAAGGTCTGGATATGGGAACAGCCGTACCATCTGCTCGCTTTCTTGTTCATGCTGTGCGTAATGTCGACGATCGCTGTTTGGAGTTATAAGAAGCTGCACAAGGAGATTCCGGACGTATTATAATGTCCATGATAGATAACAGGAGCCATTATGAAAAAAACGGTCGTTGAATTCAAAAATGTTACGAAGATATACAAACTGTTCAAGAGCGATAAATTGCGATTGTTGTCGGTCTTCTATAAGGGGGTAAAATATACCGAAAAGAGGGCTGTCGACGATATCAGTTTTACGATCAAGCAGGGAGAATCCGTTGCGCTGATCGGAAGGAACGGAGCGGGAAAATCCACGATCTTGAAGATGATTACAGATGTGACCTTTCCTACAACGGGGGATATCCTCGTGGAAGGGCGGGTAAGCGCGCTTTTGGAACTGACGGCCGGCTTTGATCTTGAGATGTCGGGCCGAGAAAATATCTATTTGAAAGGTCAGATCATGGGACTCAAAGACAAAGAGATCAGGAGGTTGGAACCCGAGATCATCGCGTTTGCCGAATTGGGCGACTATATAGATCAGCCCGTCAGAACCTATTCAAGCGGCATGAGAGCGAAGCTGGGATTTGCAACCAGCGTGTGCATCGAGCCTGAAATTTTTATCGTCGATGAGGTACTCAGCGTCGGGGATGCGGTATTCCGGGACAAATGCCTGAAAAAGGTCAACGAGATCATCGACAAGGATAATGTCACCTTGCTCTTTGTGACGCATTCGATCAGCGACGCGTCACAATTCTGCAAGCGCGGTATCGTAATCAAGGATGGGAAAATGGTCTGCGACTGCGATATGAAGGAGGCCGCAAAGTACTATAAGGAACACATGGCCGAATAACGGCGGCTATCACAGGAATCATAGAGGTGGAATTTGCAATTGCGGCGGGCTGCGATATTTGTTTTTTACGATGAGGACGGTATAGCCGACGACTATATCGATTATTACCTGAAAGATTTGATGAGGCATGTCGATCGTTTGCTTGTCGTAAGCAATTGCAAACTCACACATGACACGGAGACTCTGTTTCGCAAGTATACGGATGAAATTCATCTGCGCGACAATGTCGGATTTGATACCTGGGCCTACAAGGTCGGATTGCAGGAAATCGGGTGGGATCATCTGGCGGAATACGATGAAGTGATTTTGGCGAACGATACGGTGTTCGGACCCATCTACCCGTTCGGAGAGATGTTTGAGATCATGTCCGGTCGGGGACTTGATTTTTGGGGGATCACGAAGCATGGAGACGATTATCACGACGACTTCACATCCGCAAATCCTTACCATTATATTCCCGCGCATGTGCAAAGTTATTTTACCGTCTATGGGAAGCGACTTCTATGCTCCGACGACCTGAAAAACTACTGGGAAAACCTCCCGAAAGTGTCTACTTTCGAGGAAGCCGTCGGGAAGCACGAAACGTATTTCACAAAACATTTCGCGGAAAAGGGTTTTACGTGGGATGCGTATGCGGATATCACCGATGAAAACAACCAAGATACGAATCAGCTCTACTATCAGCCGAAGCTTCTGATGGAGCAATGTCGGTTGCCTGTCGTAAAGTGTAAGCTGTTCAACACGGATCTGCTGTTTCAGACGGCGGGCGAACAGGCGGCGGAGGCGCTCGCTTTTATACGCGAGCGCACAGATTACGACGAAGATTTTATCTGGCGAAAGATATTGCGGAAATTCCATCAGTACGATATCGTAAAGTCGCTTGCGCTCACCTATGTGCTGCCGACGACGGCGAAACTCCCGAGCGAAGTCCAACCTTCAAGATCGAAGATCGCGTTGATCATGCACCTGTATTATCCGTCGATGTTCGCGGAGGCGTTTCACTACGCGCAATCCATGCCTCCGGGAACGAGCGTTTTTCTGAGTACCGACAGCGCGGAGAAGGCGGATGGATTGAAGGCTCTGTTCGGCAATTCCGCATACAGGGTGGACATCAGGATCGTGAAAAACAGGGGAAGAAGCGAGAGCGCGCTGCTGATCGGGATGAGAGATGTGATCAGCGGGTACGATCTGATTTGCTTTTGGAAGGAGAAAAAGAGCGACCATATAGATCCGCAGAACGCGGCGGTCAGTTGGTCGCACAAGATATCGCAAAACTTGCTTGCCTCACAAACATACGTTGAAAATGTCATTTCCGTGTTCAACGGGAATCCGAGATTGGGGTTGCTGTCTCCGACGCCGCCCAATCATTCGGTTCTCTTTCCTATCTCCGGCAGAGAATGGGAGGAGGATTACAGATATACCGCAATACTGGCGGAGCGATTGGAGCTTCGCGTACCTCTGTCTGAGGATAAGCCGCCGGTCTGCCCGCTCGGCGGATCATTTTGGTTTCGCGCGGACGCGCTGAAGAAGTTATTTGAATACGATTGGGCGTATGAGGATTTTCCGGGTGAGCCGCTTCCGATCGAAGGTACGATCTTGCACGCGATAGAGCGCATCTATCCCTATGTGGCGCAGGATGCGGGCTATTATCCGGCCTACCTCCTTTCGGACAGCTATGCGTCCCTTGAGTTTACAAACCTTTCCCACTATCTGAGATCGTTCAACGTGGTCGCGAAGAATGCCGGGATCAGACACTGCTATTATGGATCGAGCTTCTATGCTGTCGATACGGGATCGTCCTTTGCGTCCGTTACCATATGGTACCTGAAAAAGATATTGCCCAGAATGCTGTATTTGGCGTTGATTGCGTCAAAGAGATTGATTGCGGGACCTGACCGTAAGGGTTGTATTTCGGATATCAAGCGTCATATACGCAAGAGGAAAGCAAAACGAAGAAATGAGGAATTGGGAGGAAAAGATGAACATTCGCGATAATCTCATGTTAGCGGCAGGAAAGGTGAAGGCGCGCGGGAAACGGGCGATGATCGTCCCTTTGATTTTTATACTTCTGACAAGCTTGCTTGCGGTGCTCAATGTGATCAACGCACCGAGCGTCATCGATAAAATCATTATTTCAGAGAATAGCAACAGGCTTTCAGAACCGCTCGATCCCTCCGAATACATGGAAGCGGATGTCACTTTTCTTTTGGACAGAGATGGGGGTTCGAGCCTTTACTATGCGGGTATTGATCAAAAGGTATCCTGCGTCGAGGTTTCCTTCAACGCGCCCTTAGAAAAAGATACGGACATACAGTTGGTCTATAGGCTGTCCAAAAAGGATGTGGCCGGAGGCGCGACGGATACCGTACTCAAAAAAGGGGAAAGGGCGCTGACTTTTCTCGTCCCCGAGCGCGTCTACGAGCAATACCGAGTCGATATTTCAGATGAAACGCTCACGCCCGTACTGTCCGTAAGCGACGAGTATTCTATAGTATACCGGGAAGGAATCACATACGACGCGTTCCTGTTTGCGCTGATCTTAGATTTGGTCTTTATCGTCGGTTGGTTGCTTTGGATCGTTGCGGGTAATAAATGCAGTGTGCGGCTCGATATAAAGCGCGTATGTCGGAATGTGGGTGTCGTCCTTGCGGCGATTGCGGTCTCCGCCGGCGCGGAGTGGATCATATCGCGCATAATCGGTGCGGACTTTATTGTTTTCAGATGGGCGTTTATCGCGGCTGCCCTCTTGGTCGTATTGGCGTTGATTAAATTTCGGGGCAACGCGGAAAAATTGTTCCTTGCGATCTCGTTGACGGTCGGTCTCATGATGGCGATCGTTTTCCCGATAGGGCAGGTGACCTGGGATGAAGTGGTTCATCACTTCTATGCCGTCAAGCAATCCTATTTTGGCGACGCGTATGTCACGATGGCGGAACGAAACGCAGGTTCCATTGCGCAGGAGGACTATTTCGATTCGGATACGAGAAAGCCTTTAGTCGACGAGAAAAATGCCGAGTATGCATTGGGCTATGATAATATGTGGCATAAAAACTATTTAAGGTCATACATTAACGTTGGACATATGCCGTCGGGACTGTTTCTGTATATTGGGCGGGCGATGGGACTCCCGTTCTCTCTGCTCTTCATCTTCGGACGGTTTGCGAATGTGCTTGTCTATGCCCTCATCGTCTATTTCGCGATCCGAAAACTCAAAACGGGCAAATATATTCTGGCGGTGATCGCCTTGATGCCGACCGCTTTGTTCCTTGCGTCAAATTACGGTTACGATTATTGGGTTACCGCCTTCATGATGTTGGGATTTGTCTATTACTTCGATGAACTCAGGCGACCGCAGGAAAGACTGCAACTTAAAAATCTGCTCATCATGGTCGGCTCCTTTGTCTTAGCATTGGGACCGAAACCGATCTATTTCCCGCTCCTGTGTATCCTCTATTTCATCGGGAAACAGAAATTCGAAACGCAGAGACTTCACCGGCTGTATATCGTATTTGTGACGCTGGCCATGTTGTTTGCCGTGATGAGCTTTGTCCTCCCGTACCTCCTCTCTACCGGCGGATTGGAAGGGGATGTCAGGGGCGGCGGAGACGTGAACACCGCAGAGCAGATCAAATACATACTCGCACACCCGTTAGAGTACGCGCAGACATTATGGGAATTTACCAAGCTATATTTCTCGTTCTCGTATCTGTCCGGTACGATCACATTCTTTGCGTATTTGGACTTCGGATTTTCGGCGACAATCCCCTTTGTCCTGCTGTTTCTCGTCGTCTTTACGGACAGAGACGAGATCGATCGCCTCAATACAGGCATACGCGTAAAGAGCTACGTGACGTTAGCGTGCCTGTTCACAATGATACTCGTGTTTACGTGCCTATACATCACATATACGCCGCTTGGCTTAAAAGAGATCAACGGGGTCCAGCCTCGGTATATTCTGCCGGTCGCCTTCCCGTTTTTGATGGTTCTCGGCAGTTCCCGTATCAGGAATACCATGAATAAAATCCTGTATTCGGAACTCGTATTCGGGATCATGTCCTTCGTCTTGATGTGTACCGTATGGTATGCTTGCGTTGGGAGATATACATAAGGCAAATTGCACGGCGGTTTGCATAACGGATAGAAATGCAGTAGAATAAATGAAGTTATTATTTGAGGAAAAGGATAGGAATCAAACGATGGGTAAAATCAATATCATTGAAACAAAGATACCGCAGCTTCTGATCATTGAGCCGCAGGTGTTTGGCGATCACAGGGGTTGGTTCTATGAGTCGTGGTCGGAAAGAGATTTCGCCGGCGCAGGTTTAGACTATCACTTTGTACAGGACAACCGCTCCTATTCAAAAGAGAAGGATACCATGCGCGGCATCCATTTTCAGAAGGGCGAACACGCGCAGACCAAATTGGTCTGGTGCGGAAAGGGCGCCGTCCTCGATGTCGCCGTGGATTTGCGAAAGGGTAGCCCGACATACAGCCAATGGGTGTCGGTCGAGCTCACCGCCGAAAACAAGCGGCAATTCCTCATCCCGAGAGGTTTCGGACATATCTTCCTCACACTGACCGAGGATGTGGAGTTTTGCTACAAGACCGACAATTTTTACAACGGCGAAGCGGACAGAAGCATCCGCTACGACGATCCCGACATCGGCATCGATTGGAATATCAAGAACCCGATATTGTCCGAGAAGGATAAGACAGCGCCGTTTTTGAAGGACAGCGATGCGAATTTTGTGTATTAGCTGATTAAAATTATTGATTGCGGAGGGGAAATTGAAAATACTGATTACGGGGAGCAACGGACAGCTCGGCAACGAACTCATCGGCATATTGAATGCCGGGGAGAGCGAGATAGGGCAGGTCGACTCCATATATGCAGGCGCTGAGGTTACGGGCGTGGATATAGGCAATTTGGACATCACGGATTTTCATGCGCTGTCGGATTTTGTGCAGGGAAATCAATTTGATCTGATCATCAACTGCGCCGCTATGACGAATGTGGATGCCTGTGAGTGCGACTATGAGACAGCCATGAAGGTCAACGCCATCGGTGCCCGCAACATGGCCTTGGTCGCGGACCTTTTGGGCGCAAAGATCGTACACGTTTCCACGGACTATGTGTTTGACGGAGACGCGAAAACGCCGTATTGCGAATGGGACGCGCCAAATCCATCTACGATATACGGAAAGTCGAAGCTGCTCGGAGAGCGATATGTGCGGGAGAGTTGCGAGAGGTCTTTCATCGTACGCACCGCCTGGCTCTATGGCTATGTGGGCAACAACTTCGTCAAGACGATCATAAAGCTCGCGAGCGAAAGAGAAAGCATCAAGGTCGTGGACGATCAGGTGGGCAACCCCACGAGCGCGAACGACCTCGCCCACCACATCCTGAAAATCGCCCGGGCGGAGGACTACGGCATCTATCACTGCACGTGCGATGGTATATGCAGTTGGTATGACTTCGCGAAGGAGATCGTCAGGCTCGCGGGCTTGACCTGCGAGGTCGTCCCTTGCACCACAGAGGAATTCCCGCGCCCGGCACCGCGTCCGGCATACTCCGCGATGGATAATCTGATGCTCAGAAGCACCGTGGGGGATGAGACGCGCCCGTGGGCGGAAGCGTTGTCGGTCTTTATGAAAAATCAGAAAGATTGGTAATGGGGAATACCGAAAAAATCGGAGGCGTGACGCTCGACTATACCTTTTACGATACACTCGACGCGTATAGCGACGGGGAGGAGGTCGAGGAATTCATTCTCGACGTTTTGAAGACGAAAAAGGATGTCTTTGAGGTGCTGAACAGCGACGACCGTTGGGCTGTGCTGTACCATCTGTCGCCGCGGAGGGCGAACATCGCCACGCCGATGGAGATCGGCGAGAACGATGAAGTGCTTGAGATCGGAGCGGGTATGGGTGCCGTCACTGCGCCGGTCGCGAAAAGAGCCGGACACGTGGACTGCATCGAACTTTCAAAGCGGCGTTCCCTCGCGAATGCCTACCGAAATCAAGATCAAAACAATATAACGATTTTTGTGGGGAATTTTAGTAAGATAGAGATTACGAAGAAATATGATACGGTTCTCTTGATCGGTGTGTTGGAATACGCGAAATACTACGTACACAGCGACAATCCTTTTGAGGATTTCCTTGAAAAAGTGTACGA
>JAISQM010000128.1 GCA_031274195.1 Eubacteriales Family XIII. Incertae Sedis bacterium | reverse complement strand
ACTGCTCGCCAGCGTACTCTACGGCATCATGCCCGCTCTGACACAGCGGGCATACGCCGCCGGAGTGACGGTGGAGTCGGTACTCACGGGGCGCTATCTCATCGGGACGGCGCTCATTTGGATTTACATACTTCTCACGAAAAAGCCGCTTCGCGTCGGCCGGAAGAATTTCCTGTTGCTCATGGTCGTCGGAGCGGACGTATTCGTCTGCGTGTTCTGCATGACGTCGAGCTATCGGTATCTGCCCGGCGCGGTCGCGTCGCTCATCGTGTTTCTGTACATCGTCGTCGTGAACGTGATCGAGATATTGATCGGCCGCGAACGCGCGCACGTGGTTCGCGTCATATGCCTGCTGATTACGGTCGCCGGCTTGGTCTGCGTCGTATACACGCCCTCGGACGGCGTGCCGCTGAGCGTGAAAGGCATCCTGCTCGCGTTGGTCGCGGGTTTCCTGTATGCGGCATGGGCGATGAGCATGGGTGCGCAACGGTTTCGTCCGTTCAGCGCGGAGGTCACGATGGGCTACATGCTGCTCGTACCCACCTTCGCGAATGTGATGAAATGCCTGATCGCCGGCTCTCCGATCCTGCCCGTGACGGCGGAACAGTGGCTGTACGTCGCACTGCTCGGCCTGACGCCCGGCTTCATCGCGCCCATCGCGTTCTGCGCGGCCGTCAAGCGGATCGGCGCCAGCACCGCCTCGATGATCAACACCTCTGAGCCCGTATTCGCGTATTTCGCGGGCATCCTCCTCATGCACGACCGCATTTCAATCAACGCCACCTTGGGCGGCGTCCTGATCGTCGCGGGACTTCTGCTGCTCAACATCACGGAGCGCAAACGAGAAAACCTTTTTTGAATTCTGATCACTTACTCACCGCGCAATTGATTCGCAATGGCATCATCATCATGATTTATGTCATAAATTAGTCAACGATAGGAATTTATTTCAATAATTCAAAATAGTACTTGACTATTCCTGTACTGCATGGTAATATATAGCACAATTGAGTTATATCACTTGCATTGGTGGGGAATAGGCAAAAGGAGGTTGGCGTCTCCATCCGCTTCGCTCGCTTTTTTCACCGCAAATTATTGGAGAAAGGATTTATTGAAATGAACAAGAAGATGAAAGACGCTTTACGGAGAGTCACCGCGCTCATGGTGGTGGCATTGGTTTTACTAACCTATACGTTTAGTGTGTCGCCCGCGTTTGCGGAGGGTGGAAGTGATGATAGAGAAAGCGCTCCGTTCACCGAGGCGAGCGATCCTCAGGACACTACAGGAAGTAGCGACACAGAACCACTACCCGAGCTCGACGGTGACGTGCATCCGGCAGAGAATGACGAAACCCTACCGGAGGATGATCCGGATATTACCGAAGGTGTCGAGATTCACCCATTGTGGGAATTCGATAGTGATGTATTTAGGGCATATGATGGAACACCGTGGTTGGATAGCGTTTATCCTTCGGGCCTATCTGAACTTACGGACGGATCAGCGCAAACGAGATATATTCATAAGATTACGGGAAAACCCGCATACTGTCTCGATCATCATAAGAATAACCCGAAAGGCCTATATAACGAAGGTGCGCTTTTAACCTCGGGGATGCTCGCCGCCGCATTCTATTACGGATATCCAAACGCATGGACGCAAGACAATGCGCAAGGTGGTCATTTAACTATTCCTGATGCGAACGGAAATCTTAGAGAATATCCTTTACTCAACGATCAGGCGCAGTGTGCCACGCAGGTCGTCGTATGGGCGGTTCAGGGTCACCTGCATATAGACTATGTAGTCCCTGATACCGCAAGGAGTGACGCCGCCGGTGCCGTAAATACGTACAACGCCTGTATGGCGCTTTACGACGCGACGCAACGCGGGTTTTCTAACCTTGCGTCAACTTTTGACATGCCCGATTCCATGAGCGCTTCGGAATATGTCGGCACCAAGAGCACATCCCATGTGCGGTATGGTCCCTTTAACGCGATTGACGCGACAACGGTGACGGCTTCCATTCTTGATGGTTTTCAGACGACGCAATACTATTACGGCGACGCATCGGGAAATCCGATCTCGCCTGCTTCGGATCAAGATTTCTATCTGTATGTCTTAAAGACTGCAAATTTCAGCGGCAGTACACCTCGGATTAGGATTGACGCCGAGTACGAGACATTCGGCGTGAAAGTTTTCGAACCTCAGAATTCATCTAACCAACCGATGGGCGCTGAGTGGGATCCGCCGGACGGAACAGCTTCTACCACCGCCAACCTTCTCCCCTACGGACATCTGGAACTCACGAAAACCTCTCTCGGAAATGGATTTCCCCAAAACGGTCAACCTCTGCCGGGTTGTGAATTTGCGATGTACGAAAGCAATGGAAATGGAGGTTGGATTCGCCGAACCGATCTCGACCCTCAATATATGAACGGCAAATACGTATCTCCCACGCTCTTTGCAACGGGAACAAATGGCGGAGGATTCAAGGTCGAGGAAACGGGGAATCCGGCCGCGTATTGGTCTCCTACGATCACCGGTCACGGTTGGGCGCATGAATTCAACCTGTATAACTACGGTTATGGGGTGACAATAACGCCGTCTGCCTGGGGCGGAAGCGAACCGACCAACGAACCGTACAATTACGGAAGCGTCGAGCTTTTGAAAGTCGATTCCGTAACGGGCAATGTACTCACGGGCTGCGCGTTTAAGATCCAGGAATGGAACGGCACGGCCTACGTCGATAACACAAGCGGCTACACCATCGTATGGGACGCTAACGCGGGTTCGGAGGGCAATAAGGGAAGATACGTATCAGCGGGCGGCCCGACAGGCGACGGCAGGCTCTGGGAGACGCCGACCAACGAATGCAAATTCCGCGTCGTCGAAACCTCAAATCCCGCGCCATTCTACTGGCCTGTGACGTACAGCACCAATTACACGCAGGAGATTCTGATCGGAAACAGTCAATACGGGGGCGTGATCACAAGCGAGACGGTGGAAAACATCCCGTTCAAGCACAATCCCGTCGAGATCGTCAAGCGCTCCGTCGGGACATACGCGGAGGAGGGCGAAGCGTCGTGGAAACTCAGAGGCGCGGCGTTTGAGGTCTTGGAATGGGATAACAGTCTGTCGAAATACGTTCCCAACACGAATGGCTACTACGTCGAATGGGACAATCTTACGCGCTCATACAAGACGAAGGGCGGAACCGCCGCGCATCATACCGACGGTCAGCTCTGGGAAACGACGACGAACAGCGGTAAATTCCGGATTCAGGAGACGACGCAGCCGTTCAGCTATTACGATGCCGTCACAACGGCGGGCATCAATCAGTCCTCTCCCGCGGCGATCACGCCGTGGTACGCAGACATTGAGGTCACCGACAACTCGGAGCCGATGTCGCCGACGATCTACAAAGATGCGCCGAATACGGCAAGATATGCTAAGATCACGCTGCAGAAACATGACAACAACACCAATTTCACCGTCCCGCAGGGCGACGCGAAACTTGGCGGCGCGACCTACGGTCTCTATGCGGCGGAAGCATGGACGCACCCGAGCGATGAGATATCCTACACCGAAGATCAGTTGATCGAATCACAGGTGACGGACGAGAACGGACGCGCCGTCTTTGACTTGGACGGGAAATTATTCCCGATCAACTACTATATCAAGGAAATTTCGCCGTCCGAGGGCTATCTTCTGGATCCTACGGTCTATCCCGCCGACGTCACGTATACGGACGAGATGTATGCCGCGCAGGTAACGAAGGTGGCGATCACCGTGGACGTGAAAGAGCAGGTGAAGAAGCAGCCCTTTGAGCTGTTCAAACTGGGGAGCAACAACGTCGATTCGGAATTGGTTCCGCTCGAAGCCGGATTCAAGATTTATCTGATCTCCGAGCTGTCGCGCGTGAAAGCCGGAACATGGATACCTGAATCGGGCGTGGGCGGCGAATGGCAACATATCGACTTCGGCGGTTATGATTTTACGGATGAGCCTGTCGCGAAAGTGGACGGCGTTACGCTTCCGGAGCTTTGGACAGACGAGGATGGAATCCTTACGTCTCCGCCGCTGCCTTACGGAACGTATGTCGTCATGGAATCGACCGTACCCGAGGGGAAACTCGGTATCGTGCCGTTCGTCGTAAAGGTCACGGAGAATAAGCCTACCGAGCCGCAGGTTCTGAATATGGAAGACGAACCGCAGGAATTCTATATCAAGCTCACCAAGAAAGACCTCAAGACGGGCGCGGTCGTAAAGAACAATTCTGCGACGTACCGGATTTGGGATTTGGTGAATAACAAATATATTGTGATGTCCAATCCGTACAGCGAATCGGGCGACCATCTTGTCGGTACGCCGGCGAACCCTTACCGCACGAACAAAGACGGATATTTCATCACACCTCAAAAACTCGAGTATGGGTTTTACAGGATAGATGAGATGGACGCGCCGATTGGTTATGTCCATCAGGGCTTCGAGGGCGAGCTGCTTCCCGGCTATCAGACGGATGATCGTTATACGCAAAACCCAAGAGGCTCGGTGTATCTCTACTTTGATGAGACGTCGCCTAAGCCGAGCGAAGCGATTCGCGATAGCATTCTGGAGGTCGTGCAGATGAACGATCCGCAGAAGGGCAAGCTCAGCCTATACAAAGAGGGCGACACGCTCGCGGGCATGACGGCGGAGGACGGCGCGCTTACGCTTACGTCGGAAGCGCGCGCTCTCTCCGGCGCGACGTTTGAGATCATCGCGGCGGAGGATATCCTCACGCCGGACGGACAGACGATGGACGGAACGCTGACCGGCCCCCGAAAGACGCTCTTTGCCGAAAACGCGGTAGTGACTACGCTTGTTACGAACGCGAAAGGACAGGCGGCTTCGGACGCGCTGCCCATCGGCAAATATATCCTGCGTGAAACGGATGCGCCGGATGGCTTTCTGCTTACGGACGACAGAGAGTTTGAGGTTACAGCGGCAGATCAGGAGATCGCGTTCACCTTCCACAATTATGAGATCAGCGATGCGCGGCAAAAGCTGAACATTGAAATTACCAAGCTCGAAGAAGGATCGAACTTTCCACTCCCCGGGGCGAAGTTTGGACTTTACGCCGCCGAGGATATTTATGCGGGTGAAGCCGCGCCCGAACCGCAAGGGATATTGGCGCAAATCGGTTCGTTCATTGCAGACGCGCTTACGGCAGACCCGATTTACACGATTCCGCAGGACGCGCTCGTCCGTACGGCGACGACCGGCGAGGACGGCAAGGCTCTGTTTGCCGATCTTCCTCCGGGGGAATATCTTGTGAAAGAGATCGACGCGCCGGACGGTTACGAACGCAACGAGGAATTTGCCGGGGAATTCACACTCAGCTATGATACAGCGTCCGGAGAAGAGACGCTCGTCTTCAAGGACACCTGTGAAAACCGGAAATATATCGTCAGCTGTCAGGTGGACAAGGACACCATCAGAAGAACCAGCGCGGCGTACAGGAGTCTGCCGGGCGAGGAGGAGATCGACAATGTCGGCAAGGAACGCTACCGCTATGACATCGACTACCGTGCCACCTCAAACGTATTCGCGGACGAATTTGTCGTCGACGACCCGCTCGAAAATGTGGCGAAAGATCAGGTGCGCGTAGAAGAAGTCTACACCGCCATCACGTGGGGAGACTTCGACGGCCTGTTCAATGTCTGGTACAAGACGAACAAGACGGACGACCTGAAAACCTACTCGGACGTGTCGGCGATGGACACGAATCCGGACAACTACAAGAATCCGGATCGGAACGCCGCCTATCCGAACACGGGCTTTAAGCTGTGGGCGGAAGACCTGACGGCGACGGAACGCCACAAACTTTCCGTGTCCGATCTGGGACTTGCGGAGGACGAGTACATCACAGCGCTGCGCTTCGAACACGGCGGCGTGAACGTGGGCTTCACGAGCAAGAACTATGCGGACGTCTCCTTGAACGGCGAACACAGGGCGAGCGATATTACGCCGCCTGCGACAAGCGAACCCGCGGCGGCGGCACAGATGATCGCCTCCCTATCCGCAGAGGAAAACGCAGCAGCACCGCTCGCCACGGGCATAACAGGCGACATCGTCGACTGGACGCCGCAACAAAGCGATCCGTATTATGCGGCGGAAGCGGCCGCGGCCGATGGGCTGCGCCCCGTATCCTACTTGGTATCGGCGCCGCGCGCCTACGAGGGTGAAGACATCGAGAGCAGCGTGACCGCTCGCATTACGCGGGACTATACCTTGCGCGACGACGACGCGGATCATGTCATCACGAAAGAGATCGAGACATTCACATACGAAACGAAGGATGATGCGCCGAACATCGAAACCACCTTCCGCGCCGTCAAGACAGGCGACCGCTTCATGCTGCGGTTGTGGATATCGCTCGCCTTGGTTGCCATAGCGGGAGTTTTCAGCCTGCTGATGATGATTAGCCGAGTTCGAAGAGGAGGAAAGACTCATGAATAGAAAACAAAACATCCGGCTCGCCCGGATCGCCGCGATCATAGCCGCCTTATTGCTGTGCACAGCAAGCGCACTGCCCGTGTTCGCCGTGGAAACGACCGAAAGCGGTGACGCGAACAGCACGTCACTCACCATCGAATACCGATATACGCAGGGAGAAGACATACCGGAAATTCCGAAGACCATTACGCGGTTTGGCAGGAAGTATTCGTTGGTCAAAGCCGCAGAGCCGGTTCTCGAAAGTATGTTGCCTCGAACGCGTACCTACACCTACAAGGTGATCGGCGTGGTATCGAAACAGGACGTGGCGATGGTCGCGGGTCTCGGCAACGTATCGCTGCAACCCGTCCTTGCGAGCGTGGAGCGGAAGGTGGACAAAACAGAGACGATCACGAATCTGCCGACCAACGAGGCGGAATATCTGCCGCGGACGAAAGAGTATGAAATATCGAGCGACGCATACGAAGGCACCGTGACGAAAGGCGCGCTTACCCGCGCCGGCGTGGAGTTCGAGCTTACCGGCTACGATGAATATGGCATCCCCGATCGCTACACGGCTACGGTCGTCTACCGGGGCATCGAAACGTATTTAGAACCGCAGTATTACAACGCGGAGGCGACCTATACGACGCGCACTGCCGATACCGTGTCGTCGTACGTGATTATCGCCGATTACAAATCGGATGACAAAGTCACCGTCACGACCCCCGTAATCCCAACGTCACCGGCCATATCGAAGCCGGATTCGGAAGCGGAAACGCCATCGGACACACCAAAAACGGAAACAGAGCCGCCGGAAAAACTGTCGGAAGTGTCACAAACGAAAATCGACATTCCAAGTGCGATTTCCAATCCTGTGTACGAAAAGAAGATCAGCACGACCACCCTCATCGCGCTCGGCGCGGTTGCGGTCGCGCTCATAGCCGCGGCAATGCTCCTTCTTTTGGCGGGAAAACACCGCGAAAAGAAAAACGCGGAAGCACGGATGCGGTAGCCTCTCCGCATTCGGCGGAGAGGCGTCAAACGGAGTCATTCAGCGCGCGTTTGATGGTCTCAAATCTCTGTTTGGTGATGGGAAAACGGAGCATGATCAATGCCGCGACGACGAGCAGTATACCCGGTACGAAGGTAAAACAATCGAAGATGGCCGCGAGAGCTGATGGACTTTGGATTGTCGCGCCGGATGTGAAGCCTTTGAATTGCAGCCAAAAGCCGAGGACCTGCATACCGACGGCGGATGCGATGGCTTCGGCCATCGGCAGGGTGGATGTGATCGTGCCCGCGCGCTTGACGTGATTTTCGTATTCGTCGACTTCGCATATGTCATAGAACGCAGCCGGCATCAGCTGCCAATAAGCGGTGCTTGCCACGGCAAATACGCACATCAGGAAGATTAACGCGGGCAGGCTTGAGACCCCGATAAAGCGCATAGCCGCCAATGCGCATCCCCCAAGACCCAGACACACGAACAGCATCGAGCGTTTGTCGAAGCGCTTTGCGAGCTTCATCATCGGGATGGCAAGGACGATGCCCAACAATCCGAACAGGAGCATAATCATGGAGATAAAAGTGCCGGAATAACCCATCTGAAAGGTAAATACATACATGCGGTCGGCGACGATCAGGGTGTTGGCGGTCAGATAGGCGATGACGGCAAATATGAGCAATCTGAGCGGACGCAGTTTCAGCACCTGCCAATAGTCGGCCGCCAGCGTTTTCAACGAAAATTTAGAGAGCGGCTTCGTTTGTTCCGATGATGGCTCGCGTATGGACAGACCCGTGAAGAGGATGGCGCCGCTTGATAATCCCGCTACGATCACAGAGGTGAGCAGCCACGAGGACGTGTCGCTCAGACCCGCTTTGCCAAATCCGTCCACCGTCAGCGTCGGCATGACGTTGCTGAGCAGGAACCCGACCGTGTACATGACATA
>JAISQM010000038.1 GCA_031274195.1 Eubacteriales Family XIII. Incertae Sedis bacterium | reverse complement strand
CCGCTCCTCTATAATTTGACACATGGGAAAATTGATAATCAGGTTTATAAAGGGGTTCGTCATCGGTTCATCTATGCTGATTCCCGGCGTGAGCGGCGGTACGATGGCCATCATTTTGGGCATCTATGACGAACTCATCAGTGCGGTCAGCAACATTCGAAAAGCCTTTCGGCGTAATGTACTTCTGTTGATTACCTACGCGGCCGGCGGCGGCATAGGCATTCTTCTGCTGTCGGGTTCGCTGCTCAAGCTCGTGACTTGGGCGCCCATACCGTCGATGTACTTTTTCATGGGCGCGATTGCCGCCAGCATTCCGCCGCTCTATCGGCGCGTAAAGCAGCCGGTCGTCTCAGTTCGGCCGGACATCGTACTTGACGGTGCCGTCATCGGCAGATACCCCGAGAAGGTGCGGCTGCGCCCCGTCAATATCCTCGTGGCACTCATCGGCGCGGCCATCGGCGTGGGTCTGAAATTCCTGCCGCCGGATCTCGTTCCGGCTTCCGACGACCTGAATATCGTCGCTTTCATCATCCTGTTTTTCGCAGGCGTAATCATCGCGATCGCCCTCATCCTGCCCGGCATCAGCGGCAGCTATGTGTTGCTCGTGTTCGGCATGTACGATGTCACCTTGCTTGCCATCAAGGAGATGAATGTCGCCTACCTCGCGCCTCTTGTTGTCGGTGTCGCGGTCGGCACCTTTGCCACGGCCAAGGGGATCGACACCCTCATGAACCGGCATCCGCAGTTTATATTCATGCTCATCATCGGATTTATGCTCGGCTCCCTGTATCAGATATTTCCGGGGTTGCCGTCGGGCATCGAAATAGTGATCGCGCCGTTCACTTTTGTGGCGGGGTTCCTCATCATATTTCTCCTTGTCTCCTTTCGTAAAAAGAACGAAGGGTAGGGCGGCGTCCGTTTTATTCTCACACGGAGGAAAGAAAAATGTCAGATCAATTTTCAAAATTTAAGGGGAGTGCCGATTACGTCGCTTCGCCGGAGTTGCAAAACGCGGTCAATGTCGCGATCGCGTTGGAAAAGCCCCTGCTCATCAAGGGGGAACCGGGTACCGGAAAGACTATGCTCGCCCGTTCCATCGCGGGGGCGCTACGCAAGGAGATCATCATCTGGAACATCAAATCCACCACGAAGGCGCAAGACGGACTGTATATTTACGATACCGTCCAACGGCTCTACGATTCCCAGTTTGGGGAGGGCGATGTGCGCGATATCGGGCGGTATATCCGGTTGGGCAATCTGGGTGAAGCCTTCAACGCGGAGAAACAAGTCGTCCTGCTTATAGACGAGATCGACAAGGCCGATCTGGAATTTCCCAACGACCTGCTGTGGGAATTGGATCTTATGGAGTTCTTCATCCCCGAGACGAGAGTCACCGTACGCGCGAAAGAGCGCCCCATCGTCATCATCACGTCCAACGCCGAAAAGGAATTGCCGGACGCCTTTCTGCGCCGCTGCATCTTTCACTACATCGAATTTCCCGGCGAGGACAAGATGGCGGAGATCGTGAAAGTGCATTATCCGGACATCGAATCCGCATTGCTGCGTCAGGCGATGGAACGTTTCTACGAGATTCGGGCGATGAAGGGCATCCAAAAGCGGCCGAGCACATCGGAATTGCTCAACTGGCTGCAGGCGCTCGTGTTGGCGGGCATAGATCCCGCGCGCATCAAAGAGGATATCCCGTTTATCGGCGTACTTCTGAAAAAGAATCAGGACATAGACGTGTTTCGTGATATTCGCGAAAAAGGATATTCGACGCGTACCTGGTGATACCATAGTAACGTCAAAGGACCTATAATGTTTATTGCGTTTTTTTATCTGTTAAGAGCTCGTGGTCTGAAGGTTTCCATCGGAGAATGGATGACGCTGACGCGGGCGCTCGAGCAAGGGCTTGCCGGCGCCGGTCTGACGGGGTTTTATTGGCTCTGCCGCACTATCGTGGTCTGCAGCGAGGCGGATTTCGACAAATTCGATGTGGCTTTCGCCGAGTATTTTGACGGCATAAAACTGCCCGACGATCTGCCCGAGGAATTCTGGAAATGGCTGAGCGACGACAAACAGGTGCGAGATCAAGCGGATCGCGAGCTTGCCGATGCCTTCCTGTATGAATTGGATGAGCTGAAACGCATGTTCGAAGAACGCAAAATAGAACAGACCGAGCGCCATGACGGCGGCAATTACTGGATCGGTACGGGCGGCACATCCGTATTCGGCAACAGCGGTTACCATGAACGCGGTATCCGAGCCGGTGGGGAAGGGCGCCACAGCCACGCGGTTCAGGTGGCGGGCGAACGGAATTTCAAGGATTTCAGGCAGGATAATATCTTAGACAGTCGGCAGTTTCAGGTGGCGTTCCGGAAACTCAGACAATATTCGTCGCGGATAGACGCCCAAAAGACGGAGTTGGACATCGACGAGACGATCAAGGAGACGGGGGATCACGGCGGCTCGCTCCGTCTGGTTTACGCCAAGCCGCGCAAGAATACCGTAAAACTTCTCGTACTTTTCGACGCGGGCGGTTCCATGCGGCCCTATAGCAGGCTCACAAGCAGACTCTTTCTAGCCGTGAGTAAATCCAATCATTTCAAGGACGTCAAGTTTTACTATTTTCACAACTGCATCTATGATAAGCTGTACACGGAGCCGCAATGCAGGCGCAACGAATGGGTGGATACGGAGTATGTGCTGAATAATTTAGACGCGGAATACCGTGTGATCTTCGTCGGAGATGCCGCAATGGCGCCTTCGGAGTTGGACAAGCGCGGGGGCAACGCTATCATCGGCCTATATAATGAACGCCCCGGCCGTGAATGGCTGGAGCGGTTCAGAAAACGCTACGGAAAGTGCATCTGGCTGAACCCCATTCCTGCGAGCGAATGGGCATACACTTTCGGAAACTATACCATCGAGCAAATCGAAACGATCTTCCCGATGTTCGAGCTTACGATCGACGGTCTTGAGGCGGGCATCAAAAAACTGATCGCGTCCCGTTGAGCAGTTCTGACTCAGTTTAGATAACGGAACACGCCCTTGACCAATCCGAGGATAGACACTTGGTCTACGATGATGGGAGGTAGCGAGCTGTTCTCCGGCTGGAGGCGAAAATGTCCGTCTTCCTTATAGAAAGTCTTGACCGTCGCCTCGCTCTCAAGTCCATCCAACATCGCCACGACGATGTCCCCGTTATTCGCGGTCTCCTGCTGTCGCACGAGCACGAGATCGCCGTTGAAGATGCCGGCCTCCACCATGCTGTCGCCGTGAACGGTGAGCATGAAATTCGTACCTTTTGCATATGCTGCGGGTATGGGGAAACTCTCCTCGATATTCTCATCTGCCAGAATCGGCGATCCGGCCGCAATTCGGCCGACGATGGGTACGTCCACCACATCTATCCGCTCCGCCGAGGCGTTGGTCCTGCTGTCATGCGGGATCGTCGCCCGCTCGGTAAGCATGAGAGCCCTCGGTTTGGACGGGTCTTTCTTGAGCCACCCCTTTTCCTCCAACCGTTCGATGTCCTTATGTACGGTGGATGTCGATTTGATGTTCAGCGCGGTGCAGATTTCGCGCACCGTCGGGGGATAGCCCTTCTTGCTGATCTCGTGTTTCATAAAACTGAGAATCTTCTTCTCTCGCGGTTTGAGCGTTTCCATGACGCGACCCTCCTTTGATAAAGCTACTATACCACGAACGAAAACAAAAGTAAACATCCGTTCATGCGAATTTTGTTCACATTACCCAAATAAAGTTACCAAACAAAAAGAGCCATTCCACCGTAAATGGCGGAACAGCCCTTGTCGATTGAATTCCCCGTCTAAATCATCGCATCGACGGAATCCAGCACCTTATCGAAGATGTCGATGGCGGTGCGGAGTTCCTCCTCGGTGATGATGAGCGGCGGCGCAATCATGATGCCGTTCTCATTGCTGTAGGTGGCGAAACCATCTTTCTTCAGCATACCGACGATTTTCGCGATGGTCGCGGCGTCGAGCGGCTCCTTCGTCTCCTTGCTCTTGACCAACTCCACTTGTGCGAACAGACCGATGTGCCGGGCTTCACCCACGCTCGGGTGCTTTTGCACGAGGCCGCTCAGCAGCTCTCCGAGCACCTTGCCGACTTTCGCCACATTGCCGGCGATGTCCAGACGCTCGTACTCGTCGATGGCGGCGCAGGCGCAGGCGCAGCCCATCGGGTGGGCGGAATAGGTGAGTCCGTTGAACATTTTGACGTCGTCGTAGAATTCGGCGATCTCTTTTTTGACGATGACGCCGCCCAATGGCACGTAGCCGCAGGTGGAACCCTTCGCGAAAGTGACGATGTCGGGCTTTACATCAAATTGCTGGAACGCAAATTTGGTTCCGGTTCGGTAGAATCCGGCCATGACCTCGTCGCACACGAGCAGGATGCCGTACTTGTCGCACAGCGCCCGAACGCCCGGCAGATAGCCCTTGGGCGGTATCAATACGCCGTTGGAACCGACCACGGTTTCGACGAAGATACCGGCGATCAGCTGTGAGCCTTCGGCGACGATGCGTTCCTCGAGCCGGTCGAGATAGTAGGCCGTGATGTCCGCCTCGTCCTTGAATGTCACCTGTGCGGGCACCCTGTATGGATAGGGACCGTCGAAGTGATAGAATCCCGGGACGCCCGGCTCCGCGATGAACCTGCGCGGCTCGCCCGTCAGCTCGGAAGCGCCGAAGGTGGAGCCGTGGTAGGAACGATACATGGAGAGAAACTTCCATCTGCCCGTGAATGCCTTGCATATCTTCAGCGCGTTCTCGTTGGATTCGGCGCCCGCATTTGTGAAGAACACCTTGCCCCCCTCAAAAGCGGGGCCGGCAAATTCGACGATCTTCTTCGCCGCCTCGGAGCGTACGTCTATGGCGTAAGCCGGACCGATGAACGGAATCTTGTCGGCTTGTGCCTTGATGGCCTCGACGAGCGCCTTGTTTCCGTGCCCCAAGTTGGAGTTGACCAACTGGGCGCTCATATCGTAGTATTTGTTCCCGTCCTCATCCCAGAAGTAGATGCCCTCGGCTTTAGAGATGACCACCGGCTTCAGGTCGCGCTGGGCGGACCATGAATGGAGGTTGTATTTTTTGCTCATTTCACTGTAATTGTTCATCTTTTGCTCTCCTTTTTTAATCCTTGCGGTATCGTATTTATCGCGCCTAAAACGCCTTCCTGATCTTATCGCTGAACAGCTCCTCATCGGACGGCTGCCAACTCGGAATTTCCCGGCTGACATAGACGAAATTCAGCAGATCTTTCCACGTCGCGTTGTGAGAGATGCTGTTGTGACCCCATGTGCCGCAACCCAGCGTCATCGACACGGGATAGCCGGACGTCCAACTGCCGCTGTTGGTCAGCGACTGGGGCTGATTCACGACGATCTTGCAGACGGGGATGATCTCGCCCATCTTCGTGACCCGCTCATCCTTCTTCGTGTGGATGCTCACCGAATGCCCCTTGCCTTGATAGTCGAGGATTTTTAGCATCTTATCTAACGCGTCCTCGAAGTCCTTTGCTTTCCTGACGCCTGCGACGGGGGAGAGCTTTTCGCCCGTGAACGGGAATTCGTTGCCGTATCCGCCGTTTTCCTCGACGAGGATCACGCGGGTTCCTTCGGGTACGTCCACACCGGCGATGCGCGCGATTTCCGCCGCCGACTGCGCGACGATGTGTCTGTTGAGGTTGTGATTCGCGGGGGATTCCGGCCACAGTGCCTTAAGGATGCGGTCTTTCTCGGGTGTGTTTTCCTTGATGAGCACGGCGCCGGTCTTCGTCATTGCCTCGGCCCACTTATCGTAGACCTGCTCCAGCACGATGATGTTGTTTTCCGTCGAACAGGATGTGGCGTTGTCGAAGCTCTTGGAGCGCACGAGCATGTCCGCTATCTTGTCGAAGTCGTCGACGGTCTCATCGATGATGCAGACCACATTGCCCGTACCCACGCCGATAGCGGGATTGCCGGACGAATACGCCTGTCGCACCATAGGCGTGCCGCCCGTGGCGAGGATAAAATCGACCTGCTTCATAATCTGTTGGCTGCATTCCACGGAAACGTAATCGGGATCGACGGACTGCACGAGATCCTCGGGCGCGTCGAATTTTCTCAGCACCTCCCGGATGGCTTCGGTCACCGCCAGATTGGTATTTCTCGCTTTAGGATGGGGCGCGAGTATGACGGCGTTCCTTGTCTTGATCGCCATGAGAGACTTGACGACCGGTGTGGCTTCGCCGTTCGTAACCGGGATGATCGCGCCGATTACGCCCATCGGACGCGCATATGTGTCGATGCCCGTCTCTTTATTGCTGTCTACGAGGCCGACGGACTTCTTTCCCTTCATCTGCGCGTAGGTACCCTTTACCTTACCGTACATCTTCGCCTGCTTGTCTTTGGCGATGCCCATGCCTGATTCCGCGACGAGCATCTCCCCGAATTTCAGCGCCGTTTCCGGGATGGTGAGCGCGTAGGAGATGGCTTCGGTCAACTCATCGACCCGCTCCTGAGAAAACCCCTCGGCGATTTTCTGCGCCGCTCTGCCTTTTGCGACCAGACCGGCCACATATTCTTCATAATTGATTGCCATTGATCGTACCTCCTTTTACATAATTGACTGAGTGATTTTGATAAAACCATGAGCCGCAAATGAAGCCCGTGTTTTCGCTGTCATATGAATGATTATGGCATATTTAGCGGCAATAATCAACCTATCGTTGCGTAGTAACCAACATTATAAAAATATAGCCATATATAACGGATAAGTCGTCACATTATTCGAATAGCCGACATTCTTTGACGACAATTTAATGCCTTTTTTAACGCCGTAATTCTCCATGATAGACTTCATAGACTTTGACTTCGTGTGGTCAGCAGACTTCACCTCAACAGCTGTCGCCTCACCCTCATATCGTATGATAAAGTCCATCTCTATATTTGACCGATATTCATAATAGTACAACTTCTTCCCCGATTTCGTGAAAATATCCGCTATGATATTCTCATACAACGCGCCCTTATATATTCCCAAATCCCCCGCCAGTATATCAGCGGCAGATCCTTCTTCAAGCATTGACACAAGCAGCCCCGTATCGCGCATATATACTTTGAACGCATCCGGAATGACATTGCCCTCAAGCGGTAATTCGATCCGCTCAAGATTATTGCAGAATGATATGATGCCGGCATCGAGCAGCCACATGAGACTCCCCGCGTATTTTCTGGCGTTTCCATGCTTATCAACGATAGCGTATCTGAATTTTTTATAGTCTCTGAAAAGCTGATTGGGAATGGAAAGAAAACATTCCCGCGCTTTAGTCTTTTCCGCACCATCCGCATACTTAGCGATATCATATAAATAGTCCGCGACAATATCCTTCTGGATTTTCAGCACATTGCCAAAGTGATGCGTCCGCACATACTCATTCACAACCGCAGGCATACCGCCCACGACGATATACTCCCGAAACAATTCCAACATGCGTTCATGAATCGCCTCAGGAACGGGTTTCTTTGTCTCAAAATAGGTTCGCAGATCCTCAATTGCGGTCGGCTTCATCTTATTTGCAAGCAAGAATTCCTCAAAATCAAGCGAATGCATCTCCAGACGCTCAATATACCCAACCGGAAACAGCACGACTTCCTTATAATTTATACCGAGCAACGAACCTGTTGCGATCACATCGAATCGGCCGTCCATAGAAAAGAACTTCAAAGACGTAATTGCATTTGGGCACAACTGGATTTCATCTAAGATAATGATCGTATCGCCGGCGCCAAACTCGCTGTCCGGTATAAGCACCGATAATTGCGAGATGATATGATCCACGCTGAGTTCTCCCGAAAAAGCTTGCGCCAACCTAGATGACTGCGCAAAATTTACAAGAACTTGCCTCTTATAATTTTCCCTCGCAAAGGTCTCAACGATGAACGTCTTCCCCACCTGACGCGCGCCTTCTATTACGAGTACCTTTTTATGGTCTCTATTCTTCCATCGAATCAAATCGCCATAGATTTTTCTTTTCAACATCGTATTACACCCTACCTCCTGTGATCAATCTGCATCTCCGATTTTGCTTAGAACTATTATCCCATAGTGTCATTGATTTTTCAACAATTCAATACAAATTCGCAGGTTTTTACGACGAATAATCATGCACATCGCAGGTTTTTACGACGAATAATCATGCACACCGCAGGTTTTTACGACGAATAACCATGTAGCACTGTGGCAAATCCGTTGCGAAAAAAGCGGTTGATTTTTGGCCGCCGTTGCTAAAAGACAAAAGGGACGGCAGGTTGTGTGAAAAGTCGTTAATTTCGTGTTTCCAACCGCTAAAAGCGTTGAAACTCCGTGGTCATATTTCGCAAAAAACGATTTCTCGCACAGTCTG
>JAISQM010000030.1 GCA_031274195.1 Eubacteriales Family XIII. Incertae Sedis bacterium | reverse complement strand
AGCGGCATATCGCGGGATGATTTCTTCATTAAGATCGCCGCCGACAAGGACGGGCGCGTACTGACGATCAGCGACAACGGCATCGGCATGACGAAGGACGAGATGGAATCCAATCTGGGAACCATCGCGCGGTCGGGATCGCTTATTTTCAAGAGCGAGGGCGAGGAAAAAGCGGATACGGCCGCAAAGAAGAAGGCCGCCACAAAAGCCGAAAAGGAGATCGACATCATCGGTCAATTCGGCGTGGGCTTCTACTCCGCGTTCATGGTCAGCAGCGACGTCAAGGTCGTTTCCAGAGCCTATGGCGCGGATACGGCGTATGAGTGGGAATCGAAGGGCACGGACGGCTACACCGTCAGGGAGACGGTCAAGGAAGATGCCGGCACCGAGGTGATCCTTATGATCAAGGAGAACACCGAGGACGAGCAGTTTGACGATTTTCTGAATCCGTGGCATATCCGCAGCCTGATCAAACGGTATTCCGATTACATCCGTTATCCCATCAAGATGGACATCGAAAAGACGCGAACCAAAGACGAGCCGGCCGATGAAAACGCCGAACCCGAAACGGAAAAATACATCGAAGAAGAGACGCTGAACAGTATGGTTCCTCTGTGGAAAAGAGCCAAGAGCAAGATCACCGGGGAGGAATACGACAACTTCTATAAGGAGAAGTTTAACGATTTCGAGGAGCCGCTGAAGGTCATCCACACGGGGGTGGAAGGCGTAGTCAGTTACGACGCGCTCCTGTACATTCCCGCGCGCGCGCCGTACAACTATTATACGCGGGAATACGAAAAGGGGTTGCAACTCTATTCGAGCGGCGTGCTGATCATGGAAAAATGCCCGGAATTGTTGCCGGACTACTTCAGCTTTGTGCGCGGGTTGGTCGATTCGCAGGACCTTTCCCTGAATATCTCGCGGGAATTACTCCAGCACGACAGACAGCTCAAAGCCATCGAGCAGCGCGTCGAAAAGAAGATCAAATCGGAACTCGCGGAACTGTTGGCCAAAGACAGGGAGAAGTATGAAAAATTCTTTGAGAATTTCGGACTCCAATTAAAATTCGGCATCTACGATAAATTTGGCATGAACAAGGACACGCTGCAGGATCTCATCCTGTTCTATTCCTCCGCCGAAAAGAAACTCGTAACCCTCGCGGAATACGTGTCGAGAATGCCGGAGGATCAGAAATACATCTATTACGCCGTCGGCGATACGATCGAGAAAATCGACAAGTTGCCGCAGACGGAACTGCTGAAGGATAAGGGCTACGAGATACTCTACGGCACGGACGATGTGGACGAGTTCGCGTTCAAGATGATCGCCACCTATAAAGAGAAGAACTTCAAATCCGTTTCCGAGGGCGATCTCGGCATCGAGGAAACCGAGGAAGAGAAGAAGAAGTCGGAGGAACAGGCCGAGAGCAACAAGGATCTGCTCGCCGCCGTCAAGGACGCCTTGGACGGGAAGGTCGCCGATGTCCGCTTGAGCAAGCGGCTCAAGACTCATCCGGTCGTACTCGTCAGCGGGGAGGGCATTTCGTTGGAGATGGAAAAGGTGCTCAACGCGATGCCGAATAACGAGAAGATCAAGGCGGAGCGGATACTGGAGATCAACGCCGAGCACGGCGTTCTGAACGCGCTCAAAAACGCGTATGGGAAGGACAAGGACTCCATCAAGACCTACGCCGCCCTACTCTACGATCAGGCGTTGCTCATGGAGGGCTTGCCGATCGACGATCCGGTGGAATTCTCAAACGCCGTCTGCGGACTCATCGAAAAGACCGAGAAGGCGTGACGGATCGGATAGACGAAAAATACGAGGCGGTGTATCGACGTATGCGGATGGAGGCCGACGGCGCGGGGCTTGCGGGAACGGGTGGAGACGCCTACGATCCTGTGGGCGGCCATACGCGGGAGGAAGCCGATGCGGCGTATGAAGAACTGTTTCGCGAATTGCACGGCGAATCCGACGGCGGTACGCAGGCGAAGGCCAAACAGCAAGTATATGTCGTCGGTGCTGAAAATTCCGACACGGATTCCGTCTGCTCCGCCATCTGCTACGCGCGCCTGAAAAATCTGACGGACGCATCGGCTGTATATACGGCATATGCGGCCGGTTATATCAACGCCGAAACGGCTTTTGTACTCGCCCGTTTCGGCGTTTCCATTCCCGAGCTGCCCGAAGGCGAGCGGCTCGAGCGGGTGATCCTCATGGGGCACAGCGAGTGGGGTCAAGCGGCCGCGGGCGTAGAGAAAACGAATATCGCGGAGATCATCAGCCACCATAAAATCGGGGATATCGAAACGAGCAAACCTATATATTTCCGCAATGAACCCGTGGGGGCGACCTCGACCATCGTCTATCAAATGTATGGTGAGCGCGGCGAAACGATCGATACGATCTGCGCGGGACTGCTCTGTTCGGGTATCATCTCAGATACGCGGTTGTTCCGTTCTCCTCAGACGACCCGGACGGACAAACTCGCGGCGGTGGCGTTAGCGAATATCGCGGGCTTGGATATTGAGGCGTATGCACGCGAGATGTGGACAAAAGGGTAGGCAAAGGAGACAGGGACAACAGTGGCTTAACCCCTTCGACTGTACGTTGCAATCAAGATAGAATAATGATAGAATAACGATAGAAAGAAAGGCGATTGTATATGATTATCAAACCATCCACATTACTGCGCAATGACTATGGCGCGGTGTCCAATATGATCCATGAATCGCCGGAACCGATCTACATCACGAGGAATGGGGAAGGGGACGCCGTGATTATGAGCATTGAGGCATACGAATCGCGGGAAGCGCAACTGCGCCACCGCGCAGAGGTGTTGGAAGCGGAGTTGAACCGTCTGGCGGGGGGCAAGTCCTATTCCGCGGCGGATGTCCGTAAACACCTAAAAGAGAAGCATTTCCGCGATGCTTACAGCACCGAGTGAATTCATGGGCAAGAAAGGGCTGATTTTTTATTCGGAAGAAGCGTTGGGGCATCTCGACCGGATTGCAGCATTCCTGATCGAAAGGGCGAGCGTCAACATCGCGGAAGAAATCACGGATGACTTGCTTGATCGGATGGACATCCTTGCGGAAATGCCGTATCTGGGGCATCAGCATCCCGACCCGGT
>JAISQM010000022.1 GCA_031274195.1 Eubacteriales Family XIII. Incertae Sedis bacterium | reverse complement strand
CATTTGCACCCCTCCGTTTCTCCGCCTATTTTCCCGAAACTATGGCTTTCACCTTATCCCTGATCTTGTCCGTCGAGGGTATGATGGGGAATTCAAGCGCGGGGCTGAACGGCAACGGGACGTTGGGCGTCGCGATCCGCGCGATGGGCGCGTCCAAATAGTAGAACACGTCGTCCATCACATTGAGTCCGATCTCGGCACCGATGCCGCAGAACTCGTGCGCTTCGTCCACGATCAGCAGTTTCCCGGTCTTTTCGACGGATCGGATGATCGTCTCTCGATCCAACGGAATGATGCTCCTAAGATCGATCACCTCGCAGGAGATGCCCTCCGATTCCAGTTCTTCGGCAGCCTTCAGGGACTTCATCACCTGCGACGAGGTGGCGACAATGGTGATGTCCGCGCCCTGCCGTTTCACATCGGCCTTGCCGATCGGAATGAGCTCCACATCGTCATCTATCTCAAACTTATTCGTATATTCCATCTTGTGCTCAAAGAGAATCACGGGGTTGTCATCCCGGATGGCGGATTTGAGCAGCCCTTTGACCTCCTGCGCCGTAGAGGGCACGAGCACTTTAAGACCCGGGAAGTGGGACACCATCGCCTGCATGCTCTGCGAATGCTGAGCCGCCGAGGAGCGTCCCGCGCCGATGGGCGTCCGGATCACCATCGGCACCGTCGCCTGACCGCCGGACATATACCGTATCTTGGCCATCTGATTTACGACCTGATCGGCCGCCACGAGCAGAAAATCGGAAAACATCAGTTCCACCACCGGGCGCAGACCCGTGAGCGCCATGCCTATCCCCATGCCCACAAATCCGGCCTCGGATATGGGCGTATCCTTCACGCGCAGATCTCCGTATTTATCGTATAGACCCACGGATGTCTTGAAATTGCCGCCGATGAAGGCCACGTCCTCCCCGAGCAGCAGTACGCTGTCGTCTCTTTCCATTTCTTCATCGAGCGCCTCGCAGATGGCGTCTCTGTACATTATTTCTCTCATAATAATCTCCTGTTTGTTACTATTCAAACCCCACGCCAGTTTCGATTAAACCTTTGCACTGTAACTCCAATTTTATACGTAAATGCTGTCGAAGGCTTCGGTTGCGTCGGGATAGGGGCTGTCCTGCGCGAACTTCACCGCCGCAGTTACCTCCGCCTCGACATCCGCTTCGATCTTTATGATCTCCTTCTTGCTGATCTTCTCCGCCACCAGATATTCTCTGAAATTCTTGACGGGACAACGGGACATCCACAGTTCCTTTTCGTTAACCTCGCGTCTGGAACGATATTCCCCGGGATCGCCCACGTGATGGCCCTGCCACCTGTAGGTCTTGCACTCGATGATGGTGGGGCCTTTGCCGCTGCGCGCCCTGCGAACCGCTCCGGTCATCGCCTCATAGACGCGCAGGACATCCATCCCGTCCACGACCACGCCGGGAATCCCATAGCCCTTGGCTCTGTCCGCCAGATCCTCCGTATTCGTCACGTCTCGGATATCCACCGATATGCCGTAGAGATTGTTCTCGATGACGTAGACGACGGGCAGATTCCACGCAGCCGCCATGTTGATGCTCTCGTGGAAAGTTCCCTCGTTTGTCGCCGAATCGCCGAAGAACGAGACTGCCACCTGTTTTGTTCCGCGATATTTGGCGCTGTAAGCGGCACCCGTGGCGATGGGGATCTCCCCACCGACGATGCCGTTCGCGCCGAGGATGCCCTTATCCATGGCCATGATGTGCATGGAGCCGCCCTTTCCGCGGCTGTAACCGTCGCGTTTGCCGAGGATTTCCGCCATCATCTTGTCGATCCTCGCGCCCCGCGCCACCAAATGACCATGTCCCCGGTGCGAGCTTCCGATGTAATCATCGTCGTTGAGCGCGGCGCAACAACCTGTGGCCACCGCTTCCTCACCGAGATACAGGTGTGCGAGCCCGGGCATCATGCCCTTCTTGTAAAACTCAAACACCTCCTCTTCAAATCTGCGCATTTTGAACATGGTTTCATAGAAACCTTTGAGCTGATTGCCCGAATACTTTTTATTCGCCATACGTACGCTCCTCCTTCTTTATCGAATTTTCATCGAATCCGCGTCCTCGTAATCGTTATTCTAAGATATAGAAGCAATCTCTATGCCAATAAAAAGACAATGAAAAATCACATACTACTTGCTTTTTGCGGTTAAGCGTGGTAATAATATATGTGACAGTTTGTCCCATGTGTAATGCGTTGCCATTATGTCACATACAGAAAAGGAGGTTCATCCATGTTCCGCTTCGATGCCGCATACGGCGATGCCTTAAAGACGGCGTGGTCCCATCTGCTGTCCGGCGCGCGTTTTGACGAAACGACGGTGCGCCCCACCATACTCGCCTCGTGGAAACGTTCCTTGCACTACGGCGTAAATCCACACCGCATGAAGATCGCCATCTTGAACAAAGCGGACATCCGAGAGCGCGTTGGGAAAAACGAACAGCTCATCAAAGTGGGCAATCCCTATATGAAAAAGATGTATTCCATCGTGGAGGGTTCCGGCTTCTATCTCATGCTCTGCGACAAGGACGGCATCGTTCTCGACCTGATCGGCGACAGCGACATCATTGAGGAAGGAAGAGAGACGAGCAACCTCGTGGTGGGCGCAAACCGCAGCGAACCCTATGCGGGAACCAACGCCATCGGCACATGCTTGACCACGGGGGAAGCCATTCAGGTGTGGGGCGACGAGCATTTCGTCGCGTCCAACAAGAAATACTGTTGTTGCTGCGGCCCGATTCGCAGCAAGGACGGCGAGATCATCGGCTGCCTCAATCTCACGGGACTCAAGGAAAGGGTTCACGCCCATACGCTGGGTATGGTCATCTGCGCGGTGGACGGCATATCCAAGGAACTGAAAATGCGCACGGCCTATTCCAAGCTCATCGGCAAGGTCGGCGGATTTACAGCCCACTACACCTTCGAGGACATCATCGGCAAATCCGCTACGATCACACAGGTTCTCGACTTCAGCCGCAGAGCCGCCAAAAGCTCGTCCAACATCCTCATCATGGGGGAGAGCGGCACCGGCAAGGAGTTGGTGGCGCACGCCATTCACAACAGCAGCAGCTACGCGAGCGGTCCGTTCGTGGCAATCAACTGCGGCGCCCTGCCCATCGGCCTCATCGAGAGCGAACTGTTCGGATACGAGGGGGGAACGTTTACGGGCGCCAACAAGACCGGAAATCCCGGCAAATTTGAGTTGGCCGACGGCGGCACGATCTTCTTGGACGAGATCGGCGACATGCCGCTGAATACGCAGGCCTCCCTGCTGCGCGTCATTCAGACCAAAGAGATCGTACGGCTCGGCGCAAAATATTCAAAACACATAAACGTGAGAATCATCGCCGCCACCAACAAGAACCTGCCCAACGAGGTGCGGGACAAGAACTTCCGCGAGGATCTGTACTACCGCCTCAACGTGATCACGCTGAATATCCCGCCGCTGCGCGAGCGGGAGGAGGACATATACGACTTGGCCGAGCGCTTCGTTCGGACGAAGGATTCGTTCAAACACGCCGAACCGTCCATCGCACCCGAGGTCTACGCCATCTTCAAGCAGTATCCGTGGCCCGGCAACGTGCGGGAATTGGAAAATGTCATAGAAAGAGCCCTGAACATAGCCGAAGGCGATACAATACGGCCGGAACATCTGCCCGACTACCTCCGGCTGCCGGCAAACGGCGAGCATCCCATCGCGTACATTTCGCCGGAACCCCTCACGCCGCCGGAGGAACATCTGAATCTGAAAAACAAGAGCCGCAGCATGATCCTCTCCTCGCTGCAAAATACCGACGGCAACATCAAAAAAGCGGCGGAACTGCTTGGCATCAGTCGCCGAACCCTATATCGCAAAATGGAAAAGTATAAAATTAACTATGCGGATTACAGATAGAGGAACATTATGAACAAAAATCGAACAAAATCACGCTGCGTCATCATCGCCGCGTATCAGAGCGCACGAATATCCGACAGTGTGGACATAGGCGCCGACGATCTGATCTTGTGTGCGGACGGAGGCTATGCCCACGCTCGTGCCGAGGGTATCACGCCCCACGTCCTCATCGGAGACTTCGATTCATTGACTGCGGACGAGGTCACCGAGGGCGTCGAGGTGATCCGCTTAGACACGGAAAAGGACTATACCGACACGCTTGCCTGCGCCAAATACGGCATAGGCAAGGGCATTGACGACTTCGTCATCGTCGGCGGGATCGGCGGCCGGTTCGATCACACCGTCGCGAACCTCCAGACCCTGTCATTCCTGACCGACATGAGATGCCGCGCGTGGATCGCGGACGGAAAAAACCGCGCCACGATGGTGGACAGCGTAAAGAAGAATCCCTATGAATTGATCGCGGAGATCGAAGGTCCCGTCGTAGACGCTTTGGGAAGCGACTTCGGTGAGGAATCGGCCTGCGGTTCCATCGTCTTGGACGCCCGCGCGGACTATAAATTCTCCGTCTATTCCTATGAGGAGCGCAGCACCGGCGTGAACATCAGCGGCGCGAAGTATCCGCTGAACGATGCCGTGCTCACCCAGTCCTTTCCCATCGGCACGAGCAACGAGTTTCTCGGCACGACGCCCGTGACCATCTCCGTGAAGCACGGTAGGCTGTTGGTCATCCTATCGCGGGACTGAGTCGATGTGGATTTTGCAGGGTGTGCGATAGGGTTACGACCATTGAACATTGAAAAATTTTGCAATTTTCAATAGACGGTTGCACTTTTGATCGCAATGGTTCATAATATAGATGTATTCATTTGTATGTATATCCGAAACACGGAAACGGAGGCAACCATGGAAGCTACAGTATCAATCAAGGATCTCTTGCTCTTTTTGCTCGGCGCGGGCGGAGTCGTGCTGATTATCTTTCTTATCGTATGCACCAAAAATCTGATCCATACGCTCAAATCCACGAACAACATCCTCAAAGATGTCGAGGTGATTACTCAAATTGCGGCAGATCGCTCGAAAGAAATCGACGACATTGTAGAGAATGTGAGCGAATCCGTGGGCGTCGTAGCTAAGAATCTCAAAGGAAACGGTAATCTGCTCAAGACCATATCATCCGTCGTCGGACTGTTGACTTCGCTGAAAGGGATGTTCTCCGAAAAGAAGGGAACGGACAGCGAAAAAAACTCCGAAAATAAATAAAAAAGTACCGATATGCCGATTGACAGTATTGTAAATTGGTGGTAGGATGTTAATACACAGTATTGGTATATGTAAGTTATTGAGGAAATACAGGGAGGGTTAGCCATGAAAGCAATCGGAATAGTAAGAAAAGTAGATGAGTTGGGTCGGATTGTTCTGCCGAAAGAACTGCGCACCACATTCGATATTAAGCGGGAAGATCCATTGGAAATCTTCGTGGATGATGACAGCATCATTCTGAAGAAATATGAACCCGCATGTATCTTCTGCGGCGACGCTACCGGGGTAACGCAGATTCACGGGAAAAACGTCTGCAAAAGTTGCATCGCGGAGATGGCCGAACTGCAAGCGCAGTAAAGCGATTTCACGCCGCACTACTCGGAAAGTATGTCTATGATGTCGTCGGCAAGGGCTTTTTCAATCCCCTTGCTGACGGCTTTTTTATTCTCGTTTTTTCCGTTCTTCTTGCCCGTTTTTTTCAGGCGCTTTATTTCGCTCTTATTGAAGGTATAGATGTCGGAGCTCAGTTTTTCCGGGATCGTTCCGCTCCGCTCTTCCTCGACGAGACGGACTTTGACCGTACTCATGAGGATATTCGCTTCGATGACTTTCGCGTGACCCTCTTTCGTTTCGATAAACTCACCCTGATTGGGCATCCCCTTCTTCATCTCCTGGTAGATGTCGTTTTCGTATTTGAGGCAACACATCAGCCTGCCGCAGCAGCCGGATATCTTCGTGGGATTGAGGGATAGGTTCTGCACTTTCGCCATCTTGATGGATACCGGTTCAAAGTCCTGCAACCAACCGTTGCAGCACAGTCCCCGACCGCAGCTGCCTATGCCGCCGAGCATCTTCGCTTCGTCTCGCACGCCCACCTGACGCAGTTCTATCCTGCGCTTGAACACGCTCGCGAGATCCTTCACGAGTTCGCGAAAATCCACGCGGTTCTCAGCGGTAAAATAGAAGATCACTTTTGTGTCATCGAAGGTGAATTCCACGTCGATCAGCTTCATGTCCAATTTTCGCGCGTTGATCTTCTCGCGGCAGGTAGCCAACGCGCCATTTTTTTTCTCCAGATTGGATGCGTTTTTCTCGGTATCGCGCTCGGTCGCTTTCCGAACCACCTTCTTCAGGGATTTCCCAAACTCGCTCTCCGGGATATTTTTGATTCCACCGCGAACGGTGCCGTATTCCATGCCCCTTCCGGTCTCAACGATGACATTTTCCCCGTTGCTGAGTTCGAGCTCACCGGGATCAAAATAGTATATCTTGCCGGCTGATTTGAAGCCGACGCCCACAACCCTAATCATGTAATGCCTCCTGTCTGAATCGGATCATCATATCTCTCATGCGATTTCGTTTATTTACGCCCCGATCCAAATCGGATCGAGCCTCCTCGATCAACGATATGTAACGTACCGGCGAAAAGTGCTTTTGTTTCTTCATCGATAGCGCGATAGGTCTGTTGCTCTCGTCCCAGACCAATTCGCCCTCATAGGCGCCGACGGCTAAGTCTCGCAGAAACACTTCCATCGCGCTGAGCAGGTTCGCCGCATCTGTCAATTCGCCGCAATAGGCGTCTATCTTGTCAAACGCCTCCTGCAAGGGACGCTTACCGAACATCGTCAGCGACAGCAGCGCCTTCGCGTCGTCACGCACGGCGACGGAGATCTTCGGCGGCGAATCGGGCAGTTTCAGCGTCACACATCTGGAGCGAACCGTGATGTACAGCCGCTCGGGATTTGACGTCAGGATCAGAATGACATTGCCGGGATTTGGTTCTTCCAGCGTCTTTAGGAGCTTGTTCTGACTGTATTCCGTCATAACATCTCCATCCGCGACGACGGCCATCATCCTGTCCGCGTAATACGGCTTATTCTTCAAAGCGGCCGCGAGGGATTCTATCTGATGCACCTTGACGGAATCTCCGTCTTTTCGCACGAATATCAAATCCTCGTAATTGTCGCCGTCGATCTTTCCGGCAGCCTGTTCGTCCGCCGCAAACAGCAACTTCGCAAAATCCTTCGCGAACCGCATGCGGCTGTCGTCGTCTTTGCCGACGATGATAAACGCGTGTGGCAGGCGGTTTTGCATCATGCTGCCGCGCAATCCTTCAAGAATTGTCCGTTCACCCGTATCCGTCATGCAGTTCCCGCCCGTCCATGAAGCGCAATGAGTTCGGTGATCTTGTCTCTGATTCGCTGCTGTATACAGTCGACATCCGCCGTCGCGTCAATGCCGATCATCCGCTCGGGAAACGCGCGTTCCAGTTCCAAATACGCCTCATATACGCCCGTATGGTAGGACAGCCCCGCCGACTCGATGCGATCTTCGCCGCCCGCGCCGATTCGTCCGAATCCAACCTTTGGCTCGGCCTTGAGCAGAAACGTCGCATCGGGAATGCAATCACCGATCGCGAGCTCGTTGACGCGCCGCACGATGTCGCCGAGGCCACGCCCGTATCCCTGATACACGATGCTCGAATCCACAAAGCGATCACTGATCACCATGCGGCCGGCCTCGAGATTTGGGCGGATCACCTCATCCACATGCTGCGCCCGCGACGCGGCATACAGCAACATCTCCGCCATATCCGACATTTCACCGTTACCGTTATCCAAAATGATATGCCGAATAAGCTCCCCGATCTTCGTACCTCCCGGCTCCCGCGTCACAACGCAGTCGAGTCCCTGTTTCGCCAAAAAACCGCGCAACAACTCAAGCTGCGTGGATTTACCGGAGCCGTCCGGTCCCTCAAATGTGATAAAAAGCCCTCTATTCATCCGGTCTTTCTGTTTCTCCTGCTCTCTATGGCACTATCCATCAGCTTGCTCACAAAACCGAACCCGATATACAAAATGAGCAGGCAGAACAGTACAACAAACCCGATTTTCAGGTAATAGTACATATTCCCTCCGAATCTCACATCAATATTTACGTGACAACTATACCATATTCACGCGCAAAAGTCACGCGCCGCGTGACACCACCTCGGAGCTATTATCCGGAAATAACTCGCTTCGGTTCGCACTCATGGTATATAATAGTAAGGAGAAGCAGAAGATTTTGAGGGTGAAACGGAGGCAAAATTGATTTATGCAGAACCACAATCGACGGAGGCGGCGTTCCACTTTTCCGTCGAGGAATATCTGATGGATACGATAGAGAGCGACGAGCCCGTGCTGATGATCTGGCAGACGGAAAAAACCGTGATGATCGGCAGCAATCAGGTGGTGAAAGCCGAGATCGACGAGACTGCCGTTATCGATAACGGCGTGAGGGTCGTCCGGCGGCGCAGCGGCGGGGGAACGATCTACACGGATCCCGGGACGCTGCTCTACACCGTGATCCTGCCCTACCGCGGCGCGGAGACCGACACGAGCGGAATCATCAGGGATCACGTGGGCGGGCCGATTGTGGACGCTTTGAGCGGCATGGGAATCCCCGCGACGCTCGAAGGGCGCAATGATATTCTGGTCGACGGCAGGAAAGTCGCGGGTCTGGCGCAGTTCATCAAGGGCGGACGCATATGCAGCCACGGGTCGCTGCTCTACGACGCGAATCTGGAGTTGCTCACGGACGTGCTGAATGTGGACGCGGACAAGATACAGAGCAAGGCCATCCGCTCGGTGCGAAGCCGCGTGACAAACCTGAAATCCTACATGGAAACGCCCTTGTCCACGGACGCGTTTTGGGGCGAGCTGAAAAAGAGGCTGTTTGCCGCAAATGAGATCAGCGAATACGCGTTGACGGAGGCCGACGAGCGAGCGGTCTTGGCCATCAAGGCGGAGCGCTACGACAATCCGGCGTGGACCTACGGCCGGGCGCCGCTTTATTCTTTCCGGAACAGCCGACGATACGCAGGTGGCAAGATAGAGGTGTTTCTGTCGATCAAGCGAGGTATCATAGAGCATTGTGCCATCCGCGGGGACTTTCTCGGACTGTCGCCCATAGAGGAGTTGGAACGAGCCTTAGAAGGGGCGACATATGCGCCCGACTCTATTTCGGACGCGCTGCGCGGGAAAGAGCAGCTTGCCTTATGCCTGGGTTCGGTCACGCCGCAAGACCTGATCGACTGTATGTTTAATTAGAGTTTTTATAGGGTTTCGGAGACGATTTTTATGATAAACATCGACGACATGCAGGATATTTTGGACGAACTGGCGGAGGAACTGCCGCCCATATTCTACAAGGAATTGAACGGGGGCATACTGTTGCTGCCCGAGGCGAAACTCAGCCAATACGCGCGCGCGGACGACCTGTACATCCTCGGGGAATATCGGCGCAGCGCGGGAATGGGCAGATACATCATCATATATTATGGCAGCTTCATCGCGCTGTTCGGACATCTGTCCGACGAGAAGATGACACGGGAGCTGCGAAAGACTCTGCGCCATGAATTCACACATCACCTCGAATCGCTGGCAGGCGAGGACTGCCTTGAGAAAGAGGACGACGCGTTCATGCGGAAATATCTGAACAGCCATAAGTGACTATTCAGGGGTATTTTCTTCGGTAATCTTCTTGTAAACCAATTGCAATTATATTATACTGTTCATATTCGCGCACAGGATCGGAATAACAAGAGGCACTGAATGGATTTATATTTCCAGAAGTTCACGAACCACCTGAAGGATAAAAGGAAGATGGCGGCCAATTCCGTCACCGCGTATTTGCGTGATCTACGTGAGTACGCCGCGTTTTTGGATGCGAAGAACGCGGGAACGCCCGTCGACGCCACTGAGGCCGATATCGCGGCCTATCTGCTGAATCTCAAGAAAGAAGGCAAGACCGCCGCTACGATTAACAGGAAGTTGGCTTCTGTACGGGCATTCTACAAGTTCATGATTTCTTCCGGAAGTATGTCAGTCAGCCCCGCCACGGAGATTCGGGCGCCCAAGATCGCCCGCAAGGAGATCGAATATCTGACGATCGCGGAGGTGGAAAAGCTGCTTGCGCAGCCCGGCAAATCCGTCAGGGGTCTCCGGGACACCGCGATTTTGGAGTTGCTCTACGCGACAGGATTGCGCGTGAGCGAGCTCATCGAGACGAATGTCGGAGACATCAATCTCCGCATGGGTTTTGTGACCTGCAACGGAGAGCACGGCAAGGCGAGAATCATTCCGCTGGGCAGACCGGCGAGGGCGGCTTTGGAAGTCTATATCTACGAGGTGCGCGCCAAGCTGTTGCGAGATAAATCGGACAAGGCGAAGGCTCTCTTTCTCAATTACTACGGTGAGCGAATCACGCGACAGGCGCTCTGGAAGATTCTCAAGAATTACGCGGATCATGCCGGCATCGGCAAAAAAATCACACCGCAGACCTTGCGAGATTCCTTCGCCGTGCACATGGTACAGAACGGCGCCGATCTCAAGTCACTCCAGGAGCTACTCGGCCACGAGGATCTCGCGGCCACACAAATCTATCTTTCCGTTTCCAAAAATCGAATCAAAGATGTCTACGACAGCGCACACCCGAGAGCGTAGGGGTAAATATTAAAGCGTCTTAATTGCCCGCGGCAGTCCCTCTGCAATATCTGTCGCGGTAAGCCCGTATTCCCCGATTTCCTCGGCCTTGATGTCGCCGGCAAGCCCGTGGATGTACACGCCGGCCAGCGCGGCGTCGAGCGGGCGGAAGCCCTGCCCCGCGAGTGAGACGACGACACCCGTAAGGACATCGCCGCTGCCGCCGGTCGCCATGCCGGGATTTCCCGTGGGATTGACGTATATGTCGCCGTCCGCTGTAGCGACGAGTGTGTCATGCCCTTTCAGCACCGTCACGGAGCCATATCTTTTGGCCAATTCTGCGGCGGCGCCCGCTCTGTCCGCGTTGACATGATCCGTTTCCATCCCAAGCAGCCGCGCGGCTTCGCCTGGATGGGGGGTGATGATCGTATGCGCCGCCACATCACGCATGTCGATGCCTTCGTTTGCGATGATATTCAGGGCATCGGCGTCGACGACCAAGATTCCGTCATACGCATTGCGAAGAACGGCTTTTACCGTGTCCACCGCGGTTGCGTCCGTTCCGAGTCCGGGACCGATGGCGACGGCGTCCCATTTTACCGTGTTAACCGCAGCGGCGTTCGATTTGAGATCGGGGTTGGTGGCGACGGCACGGCGCGCGAGAGCCGCAAGGCTCTCCGGCCTTGTCACGCAGGTGGCGCAGGGAACGCAGGTCTGGACGATCGGAAACAGCTCCGCGTCGATCGAAACGCTGACAAGGCCGGCGCCGCTCGCGAGAGCGGCGCGCGCGCCCAGCACGGCGGCTCCCGCCATGCCCCTGCTGCCCGCGACGATCAGCACCTTTCCGTAATCCCCCTTATGGGAATCGCGACTGCGCTTCTTCAATAAGCCTTTTACGTATTTCCTCGTTATCGTTTCCATGATCTCTCCGCTTCTCCGTTGCGCTGACGTGATTTTTGTGAAATTTTCCGCGAAGCACTAACATCACGCGGTGGTAGTCATCGTTGCTCCGACATCATTTTTGCGCAATGTCCCCGAACCGTCCTCCCCGCATTATGTGAGATGAAAGATTGCCGATGCCAGCGTAAAATAGACTAAACAAGAGAACGTATCCGTCAGGGTCGAGATGAACGGCGCAGCCATGAGCGCCGGGTCGATCCCCACCTTCTTCGCGAGCAGCGGCAACATGCCGCCGAGACATTTCGCGAGCACGATGACGATGATCTGCGCGATGCACACAGTGATACCGACGCTCAGGGGTTCGTTATCCAGAAACAGTATCTTCAGCAGATTGACGCCGCTCAGGCACAGTCCCAAAAGTAAGCTGATGCGCAGCTCCTTCCACAGCACGCGCAAGGCATCCTTCGGCTCGAGCTCGCCCACCGCGAGTCCGCGAATGACGAGCGTCGATGCCTGACTGCCGCTGTTGCCGCCCGTTCCCATGAGCAGCGGCAGATACGTCATGAGGCTCGCGACATCCGTGAGCAGCAACTCAAATTTGGAGATGACGAGCCCCGTCAGCATGGCGCTGAACATGAGAAGAATGAGCCACGGAAACCTGTTGCGCACCTGCCGGAAGATGCCCGTGTCCAAATACTCCCGATCGTCGCTGCCGAAGACACCGCCCATTCGTTCGATGTCCTCCGTGACCTCCTCCTCTACAACCTTCAAAATATCGTCGACGGTGATGATGCCGACGAGGCGCTTCTCGTTATCCACCACGGGGATCGCCAAAAATCCATACTTCGTAAACGCCTCCGAAACCTTCTCTTGGTCGTCGTACACGTTCACATACACGACATCGCCCACCAACAAATCGGCGATGGGCACATCGGCATCCTGCGTCACAAGACTTCGCAGCGATACGATGCCGAGCAGCTTCCGACCCCAGTCCTTCACATAACAGGTGTAGACGGTCTCGCTGTCCATGCCCTCCCGCTTGATATGGGCGAGTGTCTCCCCGACATTCCAACCCTTTTGCAGCGTAATATAATCCGGCGTCATCAGGCTGCCCGCGCTGTCCTCCGGATAATTCAAAAACGTATTGATGAGCTTGCGCTCCTCCTTTGTAGACTTCTCGAGAATCTTATCGACGATGTTCGCCGGCAGTTCCTCCAGCACGTCTATCATGTCGTCGAAGTCCATCTCGTCGATGATGAACCGAAGTTCCTTATCCGTCATACCATTCACGATAGCCAATTGGTCGTCCGTAGATAGCCGAGAAAACACCTCCGCAGCCTCGTCCTTAGGCAACATGCGAAAGAGAATGATGGCCATCTCGATGCCCAACTCATCCGACGTTTCGTCGATGAGATCCGCCACATCCGCCTCATTCAGCTTCAGCACCTCGCCGCGCGCGCCGATGTACTTCTTCGCGTCCAACAGCGCGATGATATTCGCCTTGATTTCTTCAAAATTCTTTGCGTGTTCCATACTGTTCTCCGTTAGAAAGATTATGTCATATCTCCGCCCAATAATCAACCTTGCGGCGTCCTTCCCATTGACAATCGCGCCCAATCGTGTTTGAATTATTTATACGCAAATGACAGGCGGTAAGGGGAGGTTGGCAGAATGAACAGCGACAAGATCAAGGAAGGCCCCGCAGGGGCGGCGGTGAGGAGTCTCTTTTACGCGATGGGCTATACGCGCGGGGAGATCGACAGACCCATCATCGGCATCGTCAATTCGCAGAACGAGATCGTACCCGGCCACATGTTGCTGGATCGCATCGCGAGCGCGGCGAAAGCGGGGGTGCTGATGTCCGGCGGAACGCCGATCGAATTTCCGGCCATCGGGATATGCGACGGCATCGCTATGGGTCATCAGGGCATGAAATATCCCTTGGCCAGCCGCGAGCTCATCTGTGACTCCATCGAGGCCATGACGATGGCGCATCAGTTTGACGGTCTTGTACTCATTCCCAACTGCGACAAGGTGGTGCCCGGTATGCTCATGGCGGCGGCGCGGCTGAACGTCCCGTCCATCGTCGTCAGCGGCGGAGCCATGCGCGCCGGACGCGCGAACGGGAATGCTCTCGACTTCAACAGCATCATGGAGGGGATCGGCGCCTATAAAAACGGGGACGTCAGCGAAGATGAGTTGGAGACCCTCTCCGAGAATGTCTGTCCCGGCTGCGGTTCCTGCAGCGGACTGTTTACGGCGAACAGCATGAACTGCCTCACGGAGGCGTTGGGGATGGGACTGCCATACAACGGCACGGCTCTGTGCGACAGCGGCGAACGTATCCGCATCGCAAAGACCGCGGGCGTTCGCATCATGGAATTGGTGCGGAACGATATCAGACCCCGCGACATCCTCACCATAGACGCGTTCCGAAACGCGATCACCGTGGATATGGCGATGGCGGGTTCCACCAATACGGTGCTCCATCTGCCCGCTATCGCGCACGAGGCCGGTATCGAATTGGATCTGACCGTCTTTGACGAGCGCAGCAGGATTACGCCCTATCTGGCGAAGATCAGCCCCAGCGGTACCCACCACATCGAAGACCTGCATGACGCGGGCGGCATACCCGCCCTCATGAACGAGCTTGCGAAAAAAAGCCTGTTGGAAACGAACGCCCGCACCGTGACGGGACACACCCTCGGCGAGAATATCGCACGGTCGAAGGTTGTAGATCATAACGTGATCCGCGCCATCGGCGACCCGTACCGGGCGCAGGGTGGCCTCGCCATACTGCGCGGCAATCTGGCGCCGGACGGAGCCGTGGTCAAGGAATCCGCCGTCGCGGAGGAGATGCTCGTGCATTCCGGTCCCGCAGTCGTCTTCGATTCCGAGGACGAAGCCGTGCGCGCCATCTGGGACAAGGAGATACGCAAAGGCGACGTCATCGTGATTCGCTACGAAGGTCCCAAGGGCGGACCCGGCATGAGGGAGATGCTGGGACCTACCTCGTCCATCGCGGGCATGGGCATGGATAAAGACGTAGCCCTGCTCACCGACGGTCGGTTTTCCGGTGCGTCCCGAGGCGCGTCCATCGGCCATATAAGCCCGGAAGCCATGAACGAAGGTCCCATCGCCCTCGTCGAAAGCGGAGATATGATCGACATCGACATTCCGGGTCGGTCGCTGAACCTGCGCCTGTCAGGCGAAGAATTGGCGAAACGCAGAGAAAAACTCCGCCTGCCCGAGCCAAAGGTTAAGACGGGCTATCTCTCCAGATATGCAAGGTTGGTGACCTCTGCGAATACCGGCGCCGTGCTAAAATAGCGTGATGTTTGAATCGTTTTGATTAAACCCAACCCATTCGATAGCGCAGACCGGGATAGCTCCCCGGTCTGCGCTATTTCCATGAGATGTTGAGGGTCTTGGATTTTGAGGCGCAATCGGCCAAATAGAGGTTGATCAGATTTTGGTAGGAAATACCGATGCTCGCGGCCTGTTGCTTGAAATACTCGATCGCGTCTGTATTCAGACGTATCGTGATCTGCTGTTTTTCTTTTTTGGCATATGGATTCGGCACTTGTTTCATTGTCGAAAAATCATATTCTTCTCTCATGTCATTTCCTTTCGTAATATTCGGACTCCGTCTTGGTCGCTTTTCGCGCCGAAATGATCCTGACTTCGTTCCACTCAAAGTTTATTCCGTCTATAATTATATGATAATTATTTTGTGGTGTATTGTCAAGCATAATTTTTAATAACTCCCATCCAATTTCAGATCATTTACACAACTTCTCGGGCATCATTGCTTATTATGTCATAATGTTTAGTTAATGTCGAGTTATCCCAATAACTTTTATGCTTGTATGTTGCGGTAGCGTGACGATTCAAGCGTGGGCGACCGGAAGCGCACAATGGCCACTGCCGACTTGTCACGCGGCAGCGAAAGATTCTATCTATTTCTGATTTTACAGAAGCGCTTACTCCAGATCTAGAATATCGAGGTACATGTAATTCTTGTCCACGTTGCCGCGAATGCCGGGGACGCGCCCCGTGTCTCTGTATTGCCAGACGCCCGGGTAGGCGCCGTTCCACGCCATTGTGGCGGGGTCAAGCTCGGCGTCGTTGTTGTACCAGTAGGCGAGCCAGAAGGCGTTGCCCGCATCGCTTATCCGCTGTGCGTCGAACTCGTTGTTTGCCCATTTCAGGAAGGAGTACACGCCGGGCTTATAGCCGAGGTCGCGCAGATAATCCAAGCTTTCCAGAAGCAATTCCGTGCGGTGGACGTAGCCGCCGCGCTCGTCCGTACCTGGCTTGAATACATCTTCATCCTCCACATCCAGAAAGACGGGCAGATCAAAATCGAGTCTGTTTGAGACAGCGAACGCATCGAATTCGTCGAGTCCCTGTGCAATGCCCGCAGTCTCGTAGTTGTAGAGATAGATATAGGAACCCACGGAAATCCCGTATTTCTTCGCCTCTGCGACATTTCGCGTAAAATACTCATCGGGCATAAATATCGGCGTATCCGTCGAGGAGAGCCAACCGGCTCTGATGATCGCGAACTGTATGCCGCTATCCGCCACCTTTTCCCAGTCGATATCGGAACCCTGATGGCGCGACACGTCAATGCCCTGCCATATCTTCATTTTCAGCTTTTCCGTAATGACGCCGTCGTCTCCGATCGTATACTTATAGCCCAGATAGTACAGGAGTCCGGTCATCATGTCGCCGTTATTCGTGTTGAAGAAGTAGGACTTTCCGTCTACGACCTGCTCCCCGAAACGCATGCCATCGCCGTCATGGTACACATACCGTCCATCCGGCAGCGTAAACCAACCCGTGCCGAGGCGCTTCGCGTCCTCCCCGTAGAAGAACCATTTTCCGTCCACCTCTCGCTCGGCATCGTACAATTTCCCCAGTTCGGCGTCGAAGTAATAATAGTCCGCGCCCTCCTTGATCTGACCCGTGAAAGCCGCGCCGGACTCTGTAAACAGGTAAGTCTTGCCGTCTATCGCCTTTTGACAATCTTTCACCATGCGCCCATCCGCCTCGTGATAATACCGAAGCCCGTCGAGCTCCACCCAGCCAACACGCATCACACCGTTCGGCTCGTCAAAATAATACCACGACCCATCGACATTCGCCTTGCCCACAAACACCGCTCCGTCGGGCTGAAACAGATACGTCTTGCCGCCGATCTCCTTCTTCTGATCGACGATCATCTTCCCGAGTTCATTATAATAGTAACGATTCCCGCCCTCTTCGACCCAACGCGCCCATGTAACCTGCTTGCCGAACAGAAACCATTCGCCATCAATATGTTCCACCTGCGCGAGACCGATGTAGACCAACACCGCCAAAATTAATGAAATAAGCAATTTTTTTTTCATACAAACAGTATAACATGTTTGCCCTCTGTGAGTAAGATGCGCGGAACAAAGATGGAGCGGATGTAGATTTTTAGGCACACGTGTAAAAAAGCGTAAAAAAAGCGACTCCGACACACTTGAAAATGTTCTTTCGGGGTTGCTTTTTTCATGCGCGTATGGCATAATACCAAAGTGCGGATGGAAACAGACGGGAACAAATCGTTGTCGCCGCCCACTGCGGGCTCATAGCTCAGCTGGATAGAGCAACGGCCTTCTAAGCCGTGTGTCCGGGGTTCGAATCCCTGTGGGCTCGCCAAATAGGTAGAAGCTACGTGTGTAGTCACTATAGATGTAGTCACAAATATGACGGGATTCGAACCCGAAAGGGCGTACCCGTCAGCGAGAAAGTCCGGTGGACTTTCGAGTAGGGTACGGTTCAAGCCGACCGTAAGGGGAGGCGCAGAACGGCGCCGCAGGCGCGAAATCCCTGTGGGCTCGCCAAATAGGTAGAAGCTACGTGTGTAGTCACTATAGATGTAGTCACAAATTGAATACACTGTCCCTATCCATGGGGTATAGCCAAGCGGTAAGGCAACGGACTTTGACTCCGTCATTCGTAGGTTCGAGTCCTGCTACCCCAGCCATTTTGACCCATTAGCTCAGTTGGCAGAGCACTTGACTTTTAATCAAGGTGTCCGGAGTTCGAGACTCCGATGGGTCACCAATATTTACATCAAGACCGCCAGAATGGACATGGAGAGGTGTCCGAGTGGTTTAAGGAGCCGGTCTTGAAAACCGGTGACTCCGCAAGGGGCCGTGGGTTCGAATCCCACCCTCTCCGCCAAATTAGGAGAAGTACTCAAGTAGGTTGAAGAGGACGGTTTGCTAAACCGTTAGGCTGGGTATACCGGTGCATGGGTTCGAATCCCATCTTCTCCGCCAAATGTTCGGGAAATGAACGCACACACGCCCGCCCGTCGCATTTCGCGGCGGGCGGGCGTGTGTGCGTTATAAGCTATGCGGTCACCGCCACGGTGGTCGCTCCGACGAAGATGCGCGCGCCGTTCGTCAGCGTCGCGTAGGCGTGGATGTTGTACACGCCCGTCTCCTTGTGATTGGAAACAAGGATGGGTAGCTGATAGATGCTCGTCCCCGACTTGTTCGCCGTATACCATTTCAGGTCGTTTTGGCCGCCCGCACTGCCCCAGACCGCAAATTGCACCTTGCTGACGCCGGGCAAGCGAATGACATTCGATGCCGTCATTGAAATCTGTGTCTGCGTGCTATTCAGGTATGCCATCACGGAAACCGTCGGTGCGGGGAACGGAATCGACTTCGACGCCACCGCCACATACGTTCCGTTGCCGCCGCGCACATAGCAATGGGCTGTATACGTCCCGTAATTGTATTTATGATTCTTGATATTTACATCGGCGATATACGAACCGTCCGCCTGCTTGGTCGCCTTGTACCAGTAGAGGTCATTCTGATTAGAAGCGCTCCATACTGGTATTTGCACCTCGGTTACGCCCGATGGCGCGCTGCTAACGGAGAATTTCACCCGGAATGTTCCGTTTCCCGTATTGACGCTTTGAGGAGTCATCGTACCCTTTGGCGCCGATACGGTCACCGAAGTCGCTCCGACAAAGACGCGCGCGCCGTTCGTCAGCGTCGCGTAGGCGTGGATGTTGTACACGCCCGTCTCTTTGTGGTTGGAGACAAGGATGGGAAGCTGATAGGTACTCGTACCCGACTTGTTCGCCGTATACCATTTCAGGTCGTTTTGGCCGCCCGCATTGCCCCATACCGCGAATTGTACCTTGCTGACGCCGGACAGGAACTGCATATTCGACGCTGTCAGCGCGATCTGTGTCTGCGCACTGTTTAGCACTCCCTGGACGGAAATGCCGGTCCAGTGTGCGTATATGGTCTGCGCGGCAGTGATCGTTACCGGCGTCGCGGCGGTGATCTGCGTGCCGCCCGTGGCCGCCGTATACCAACCCGCGAAAGTGTGGCCTGTGCGCGTAGGCGTGGCGAGTGTTCCGTATGCGGCGCCGTAGGTCACGGTCTTCGTCTTGGTCGTAAGCGTGTTGCCGCCGTTGACGTCATAGGTCACGGTATACTGATTTGCGATCCAGTGCGCATAGTATGTCGCGTCCGCATTGACAGTCGTGTACGCGCTGATCTGACTACCGCCCGAGGATGCCGTATACCACCCCGTAAACGTATATCCGGTGCGCGTCGTAACCGGCAGTGAGCCGATGGCCGTTCCCTGTTCGATCGTTCGAGCCGCAACATTGATCCCGCCGTTCGCATCGAACTGAATGGTAACGGATGGCGATGAGGGAATCGGCGTCCAGTGTGCGTATATGGTCTGATCTGCGGTGATCGTCACCATCGTGCCGGCGGTAATCTGCGTGCCGCCGGTGGCCAATGTATACCAACCAGCGAAAGTGTGGCCTGTGCGCGTAGGCGTGGTGAGCGTTCCGTACACGCCGCCGTAAGTCACGGTCTTCGTCTTGGTCGTAAGCGTATTGCCGCCGTTGACATTGTAGGTCACGGTATACTGATTCACGGTCCAGTGTGCGTATATGGTCTGCGCGGCTGTGATCGTTACCGGCGTCGCGGCGGTGATCTGCGTGCCGCCCGTGGCCGCCGTATACCAACCAGCGAAAGTGTGGCCTGTGCGCGTAGGCGTGGCGAGTGTTCCGTATGCGGCGCCGTAGGTCACGGTCTTCGTCTTGGTCGTAAGCGTGTTGCCGCCGTTGACATTGTAGGTCACGGTATACTGATTTGCGATCCAGTGCGCGTATATGGTCTGCGCGGCGGTGATCGTTACCGTCGTCGTCGCGGTGATCGGCGTTCCGCCCGTGATCTCCGTGTACCAACCCGCGAAGGTGTGGCCTGTGCGCGTGGGCACGGGAAGCTCGCCGTAGGTGCTGCCGTAGATCACGGCTTTCGTCGTCTGGGAAAGCGTGTCGCCGCCGTTGACATTGTAGGTCACGGTGTACTGCTTCGGCGTCCAGTGCGCGTAATACGTCACATTCGCGTTGACGACCGTGTTCGCGTCAATCTGCGTGCCGTTCGTTTGATCCGTAAACCAACCCACAAAATC
>JAISQM010000018.1 GCA_031274195.1 Eubacteriales Family XIII. Incertae Sedis bacterium | reverse complement strand
CCGTGAAGGAGCAGCACGACGTGTTCATCGACAAGCGCAAGATTCTCTTGGATGCGCCGATAAAGACCGTCGGCGTACATCCCGTGGAGATCAAGATATACCCCGAGGTCTCCGCGACCATTCGCGTATTGGTGGAAGCGAATGCCTGATCGGATCCCTCCCCACAGTGACGACGCGGAAGCGGCGGTATTGGGCGCGGCGCTTCAAAGCAAGCAGGCGCTCTACGATGTCATGGAAACCCTCACGGAAGGGGATTTTTACAGGGACAACCATCGCAGAATATTCGCCGCAATGGCGGAGCTTCACCGTGAGGGTAACAACATCGACATCGTCACCGTCACCGAAGCGCTCAAGAAGCGCAAGGAGCTCGGCGCGGCCGGCGGTGCCGAGTACATCGGCAAACTTGCCGGAGCGGTGCCCTCCCCGTCGAGCGCGTTGCAGTACGGGAAGATCCTGATCGGAAAGGCGATCCTGCGCAACCTCATCGAAAATTCGGGGGAGATCATCACCGAGAGCTATGAGGACAGAGAGGACGCCGCCGACATCCTTGAGAAAGCCGAGCAACGGATCATGAGCATCGGCCAAGGTCGTCAGGCGAAGGATTTTATGCCCATCGGCGACGCGCTGCAGGAGACGCTGAAACGCATGGAAGCGCTGAAAGATCGGGGCGACGGACTGACGGGACACGCCACGGGCTTTAAGGATTTGGACAAGCTCACCTCCGGTCTGCAGGATTCCGACCTGATCGTTTTGGCCGCGCGGCCCGGTATGGGTAAAACCTCGTTGGCGCTGAATATCGCGATGAATACGGCGCTGAAAGACGATGCCACCGTGATGATCTTCAGCCTCGAAATGTCTCCGGGTCAACTGGCGCAGAGATTGCTCAGTTCCGAGGCGCGGGTCGAGCTGAGCCGCATAAGGGACGGAAGTGCCTACAACGACAAGGACGATATGGAGCGCATCCTCGAAGCCGTGGAGAGGCTCTCCGACGCGAAGATCAACATCGTTGACGGTACATCGGGCATCTCGGTCAACGAGATCAAAAATAAGTGCAGACGGCTCAAATCGAAAGACGGCTTAGACCTGATCGTCGTAGACTATCTGCAACTCATGGACCTGAGCGGAACGGCGCGAACGGACTCGCGGCCCGAAAACAGACAGCAGGAGATCGCGACCCTATCCCGTACGCTGAAACAACTGGCGGGTGAAATGGACTGCCCCTTGCTCGTTTTGTCCCAGCTCTCCCGCGCTGTGGAGAGCCGCGGCGAGCACAAACCCGTGTTGTCCGATCTGCGGGAATCGGGCGCGATCGAGCAAGACGCCGACATCGTCATGTTCATATATAAGGAAAAAAGTCACGATGAGGACGACGATGCGGACAATCTCAGGCAGCTGCTCATCGAGAAGCACAGAAACGGAGAAACGGGGAATATCCGCTTAGTGTGGCTCGGCAAATACACACGATTCGGAGACTTTACAGGCGCGGAAGCGCCGCCGTTTTAAGGAGAATGAAGATGAAAAACGTAATAGCAATCGTCGGTTCCCAGTGGGGAGACGAGGGAAAAGGGAAGATCATCGATTATCTGGCCGGACGGGCCGACATGGTCGTGCGGGCGCAGGGCGGCAGCAATGCCGGACACACCGTCGTGATAGAAGGCACGAAATACGCCCTCCACCTCGTACCCTCCGGCGTACTCAACGCGGGTACCGACAACATCATCGGCAACGGCGTAGTCTTCGACCCGGAGAGCTTTTTCGCGGAGATCGAAATGCTCGATGCCGGGGGCGTGGATACGAGTCGCATTTATGTCAGCGACAGAGCGCATATCGTATTTCCCTACCACAAGCGGCTCGATCTGCTTTCGGAGCAAGCCCGGGGCGCGGCGAGCCTCGGAACCACCCTGCGCGGCATAGGCCCCTGCTACATGGATAAGGTCGAGCGCAGCGGACTTCGCGTCTGCGACATGATGGAAGGCGAAACGTTTCGCGAAAAACTCGCGCGGCAGATCGACGCAAAAAACGACGTGATTGTCAAACTCTACGGCGGAGAACCCTTGGACAAAGACGGCATCATCGACACCTATGCAACCTATGCGGAGAAGCTGGCGCCCTACGTGCGCGACACGAGCGTCATGGTCTACGACACCATAGCCGCCGGGAAGACCGTCCTGTTTGAGGGGGCGCAGGGTTCCATGCTCGATCTGGACTTCGGCACCTACCCCTTCGTCACCAGTTCCCACCCCATATCCGGCGGCTTCACCACCGGTGCGGGCGTCGGTGCGGGTGTCGTCGGCGAGATCATCGGGATCACGAAAGCCTACACCACAAGAGTCGGCGCGGGGCCGATGGTCACGGAACTCACCGACGAAACGGGCGATAGTATCCGCGAAAAAGGCCACGAATACGGCACCACGACGGGTCGCCCGAGGCGGTGCGGTTGGTTCGACGGCGTCGCCGTGCGGCATTCCGCGCGCGTAAACGGCACCACGGGTCTGGCGCTCATGCTTCTCGACGTCTTGGACGATTTTGACGAGATCAGCCTCTGTTACGCCTATGAGCGAAACGGCGAGACGATAGAACATTTCCCCGCCGGGCAAAAAGCCTTGGAGGAAAGCCGCCCGCTCTACAAAACCGTAAAAGGCTGGCGGACGAACCTCACGGCATGCAGGACATGGGAAGAACTGCCCAAAGAAGCGAAAGACTACATTGCCCATATCGAGGAGCTCACGGGCGTGCCCGTAAAAATCATCTCCGTGGGTCCCGGCAGGGAGCAGACCATCATGCGTGGGGATATCTTGTAGATGAACTTCAAGCGGGAAAAATCTACGAACTATTTCCTCGATGATACGGCCATTCCCAACATCTTCATCGCGGAATACATGCCCGACACACCGGGAGATTACGTCAAGGTATATCTCTACGCTTTCCTGTACTCCCACGTCAATCACATTCTCTCCAACGAGAGCATCGCGAAGAACTTAGGGCTGCGCGTGGAAGATGTGTTGGCGGCGTGGACGTATTTCGAGGAAGGGCGCATGATTAGGAAGGTATACCCCGATCCCGAGGACAAGCTGCGCTACGACGTGGCCTTCATCGACCTCAAGAGCGGCGTATTCGACAGGAGCAGCGGCGTGAAAAGCCGGAAACCCGGCGCCGCGCTGGACGACGAAACCCTCAAGGCGCTCTTTAAGGAGATCGAGCACATCACGGAAAAGCCCATCCCCGGCGGCGACTACCAGAAGATCGGCTATCTGTTGGACGATTACGGCGTCAGCGCGGAGGTCATCGCCGCCGCCTACAGCTACTGCGTGGAGAAAGGCAAACGTGCCGGCGCGTCCTACGTGTCCGGAATCGTGCGCGATTGGGCGGAGCGGGGTCTTAGAACGAAGGAAGACGTGGCGGCGTATCTGGAGAACTGCGACATCCGATATGCCCAATATCGGCAGATCATGAAGGCGTTGGGTCTCGCGTCTTCTGTCGTTACCGACGCGGAGCGGAATGTCTTCGACACGTGGTTGGACGACATGAGTATGAGCTTAGACGATATCCTGAACGTATGCAAGAAAGCCGCGGGAAAGAACAGCAAATTTGCCTACGTCAAGAAGATTATCGAGTCCGATTTTGCGAAATCCGGCGGGAAGGTGCCCGCCGCCGAAGATAAGTCGAGCCGAAAACGCTTCTATGAAAACAGGCGTCGCGACAGCGAGGAAGCCGCGAAAAAGCGAGTTGCCGAAGTATTTGCGAAATGTCCGGGCCTCAAGGAGATAGACGAAGAACTCGCCAATCTGAATATAGAGCTGGTCAGCGCGATGGTCTCCGGCGCGGACAACAAGAAAAACACCATCTCCCGTATTAAGCAGCGTATAGAGCGCAAAACATCCGAAAAGTACGATCTCATGGACAGGGCGGGTTTTTCGGAGAGCTATATGGATATATTGTACCATTGCCCCCTCTGTAAGGACACCGGAATACTGGATAATGGGGTTAGTTGCTCTTGCTTCAAAATATTAACCGAAACAATGTGAAAATCCCGTGAAGATAACATGAAGTTGTTTGAAAAGGATAGGCTCATATAGTATAATGAGCGCATGAATTTTGTAAAGAAACTGTTAAATAAAAGTAAGAAAAAAGTAAGAAAGAGCGTTTTGACCCTATTTGTCTATGCGAAAACGATGGGAAAAATGGCCTTATTGTGTGTCAAGCATATTCAAAGGCGGCTTACCTTTATGTTCATCGCGGATCGCATTTTATTGGTTGGTATCAAACTGCCGTGGATTCGCAGGGTTTTGGCGGGCGCCCCGGCATGGATGAAGCGCTTCGCGTCGCGCGAATTCGAGGTTCTGAAGCGGCAAGGGCACGTCGTGGGTCGTTTTGCCTTATGCCGGTGGGCGCTTCTGAGACCGCGCCTATGGGCATTGGGTCTGCGATGTTTCCATATTTTCGACAAACGTTTCTATCGCGTGCGTATCTATTCCGACGCGCACCAAAGTGCGTTGCTCGGCGGATTTTTCTCCATCTGTTTTGTCGTCATTACGGCGCTCATTATCGCGAACAATGTCACCGCCTACGAGTATAGCTACAATGGGAAAGTTCTGGGCGTTGTGCGCAATCAGGATCAGGTGTACGAAACCGTGGAACTCATTGAAGATAAGCTGAGCGCGGAGAACGGCGCCGAAGTGGTCATCGACAAGGAAGACGACATCGAATTCACAAAGGTCATCGTCGCGGGTTCCGACATATCCATGTTGGATACGGAGGAGGACGTTCTCGACAATCTGACCTATTTGAAAGATGTGCGCGTGAAAGGGTATATCCTCAAGGCGGACGAGCTTGAAATAGGTGTTTTGAGCGGTGTTGATGAAGCGGACGCTATATTGGAGCAGGTGAAATTCTACTATTTACAGGGACGCGAGCCCACTGAGTTTAAGGCGATTTCTTTCGCCGAAAACGTGCAGATTCTCGAAACGGAAACGATGATAGAAAATATCGCAAATTCCGACGCGATCTATGATAAAATAATGAAAGGTGTCACGGAGATAAAAAGCTATACCGTGCAAGCGGGCGATACGATATCCGGTATTGCCGAGCGAAACGGTATGACATCGGAGGCGCTGGCGGCGCTCAATCCTGATATCGATCCTGATGTATTGCACGAGGGACAGACGCTCCGCATGGAGGAGGAGAAGACGCTGATCAATCTTCTCACGACGGAGACCGCCATCTACGAGGAAGAATTCTCCTATGAAACCGTCTATACGGATTCGAATAAATTGTATCAAGGGGAATCGATAGAGACGGTCGCCGGCTCAAATGGGACGCGCAGGGTCACCGCCGATATCGCGCGTGTGAACGGTCGGGAAACCGCGCGCATGGAGCTATCCTCCGAAACGCTCGTGGAACCGGTAACGCGTGAAGTGATGCGGGGCATCAAAGAGCTTCCGCCGCTCATCGGTCAGGGCTCGTTCATTCGTCCCGTCAGCGGTGGTTCCGTATCCTCCGGGTTTGGCTACCGATGGGGTCGTCTGCATACAGGTTTGGATATCAGTTGTCGCTACGTGCCCGTGTATGCGTCGGACGGAGGCAAGGTCATATTTGCCGGGAATCGCGGCGACGGGTACGGCAAAATGATAAAGATCGACCACGGCGGGGGCAGAGTGACGCTATACGCGCATTTAAGCGGATTTTCGGTCAGTGTGGGTCAGTCCGTATATCAGGGGCAAAAGATTGCCACGAGTGGGAATACCGGAAATTCAACAGGTCCGCATCTGCATTTTGAGATACAGATAAACGGCGTGCCCAAAAACCCAATGGGCTATCTGTAAAGACAGTCCACCGCCGAAACCGCAAAACGATATAGGGCGGCATTTTGTGAGTTGCCGGTAAATGGAAAGGACAGCATGAAATCGAAGAAAATCTTGATTATCGAGGATGAGAAGTCCATATCCGACATTGTGAAATTCAATCTGACAAAGGAAAATTTCAAGACCGACACGGCATATGATGGACATGAAGGGTTGGAGAAGGCCTTGGCCGGAGATTTCGATCTCATACTCTTGGATGTGATGCTGCCGGGGATAGACGGATTTGAGATTTGCAAGAAACTCCGCGAGCGCAGCGCTGTTCCTATTATCATGCTCACCGCAAAAGAGGAAGAGGTGGATAAGGTGTTGGGGTTGGAACTCGGCGCCGACGACTATATCACAAAACCGTTCGGATTGCGAGAACTCATCGCCAGAATCAAGGCGAACATCCGCAGAACCGCGATGTCCGACGATTCTCCGACCGTTTCCGCGGGCGCGAGGGATTTTGCAAATCTCACCATCGACATGGATCGCTATGAGGTGCGGAAAGATGGTCAGCCGTTGGAGCTCACGCTTCGGGAATTCGAGCTTTTGAGGTATCTTGCGGAGAGGGAAGACAAGGTCTTTTCCCGCGAGGAACTGCTCGAAGACGTTTGGGGTTACGAATATTACGGAGATATCCGAACGGTGGATGTGACGGTTCGGCGTCTTCGCGAAAAGTTGGAGGACGATTCCAGCAATCCAAAATACATCATGACCAAGAGGGGTGTGGGGTATTATTTCAGGAGGCCGTAGGCCATGCCCAAACCTTCCGAATTCCGAAACATAAGACAAAAAATCGTAGCCGTCATCACGGTTCTTTCGGTACTCGTTTCCGCGCTTATCGGTCTTTCCTTGCGGACACGACTGCCGTTTTTTCTTGCGGCGGGGATTTCCGTCGCGATCGCCGCAGTGATCGGCTATCTGCTGTCGAAGACGCTGTTTGATTCTATTATCGAGGATGCCGCAGCCTTGCGAAAAAAAGTGGACGAAAATTATTCCGAAATCATGACGGAAAAGGATAAGCTCGAAACCATCCTGAAACAGATGGCGGATGGTATGATCGCGATCGACAGAGCCGGTCGCATCATGCACGCGAACGACGCGGCGCGGGTCATGCTGCGCATATCGGACAGCGACGCAAAGCACAAACGGTACGACGATATCATTCTGCGCTTCAGCGATTCGCTGACGCTCGACGAAATTCTGCGAAATCTCGAAGCCGGTGTTACGGAAGGCGAATTTTCCTATGGCGGCGCCGTCTATGAGGTGCGCTACGACAAGTTCAAGGATGTGGCCGGCGGGGACGACGGGATCATCATCATCCTTCAGGATGTGACCGAGCGGCAACGTATCGACAATATGCAGATCGACTTTGTGGCCAACGTATCGCACGAGCTGAAAACGCCGCTCACGTCCATCAAGGGCTATACGGAGACGTTGTTGGAAAGCGGCGCCGCGGACGCGGAGATGACGAAGGAATTTCTCGCCATCATCAACAGCGAAACGGACAGAATGAATCGCTTGGTCAAGGATCTGCTCCAGCTTTCTCGGCTCGATACGAAACAGCAAAAGTGGTATAAGGAAGAAGCGGACATTGCGACGCTCGTCAAGACGGCGGTAAAAAAGATCGAAATGGTGGCAAAGAGTCAAAATCAGCACATCAATCTCATCTTCAACTCCGATCTGTCCATTCTGCTCGATATGGATCGGGATAGAATCGAACAGGTAATCCTGAATGTCCTGAGCAACGCGATCAAGTATACCAGGGAACAGGGGCGAATCGACGTGGACGTGTTTCGCGATGGCGACGGGGTGCGCGTCGTCGTCATGGACAACGGCATCGGCATTCCCGAGAAGGAGTTACCGCGCGTATTTGAACGGTTTTTTCGCGTGGATAAGGCGCGGTCGAGCCGCATGGGCGGTACGGGACTCGGTCTCGCCATTTCCAAGCAGATCATTGAAGAACACAAGGGCAGCATAGAGATCGAGAGCACCTTCGGAAAGGGAACCAAGGTCACGATCACGTTGCCGTTGCCTCCGGTCAGGGGAAAACGCGGTATATTGTAAAACCGCGCAAAATGTGCTAAACTATCTCTACCGGAATTGAAATGCGGTGGTAGGCGAGGAGTTTTCATGGCAAGGCAAAACGTGAGACGACAAACAGATGAAAGCGCGAGAACGGGAAACCAATCTCGTATCATTGACATGGAAGAAGCGCAGCGCCAAAGGCGGGCGAGGCGAGCTGTTGCGACGAAGGGTAAAAAGCGTCCGGAAATGGTGCCGGCATCTGTCGCGGAGGCGACTTCCGGAGGTTGGACCGCGGGCAAACGTCTAATCTACGCGTTGGTCGTGCTCGTCGTTTTTGTGTTTGTCGTCATCTCGGGCATTCACGTCTTAGACTTAAAGGCTGAAGCGGTAGTGGCGGAGAGCGCGTTGGCCGCCACGGTGGAGAAGAAAGCTCGGTTGGAAAAGGAATTGACCATGCTGAACGATCCGGCCTATATCGAGACGCAAATCAGGGAACAGCTGCGAATGATTAAAAAAGATGAAACCCTTTACGTATTAGGGGATTCCAAAGAGGATGCCGGCCAATAATGTATGCCGGAAGGGACGGGAATATGGCCGCCGCCTTTGCCCCGTCTTTTTTTGTGTCCGCGCGCTCGAACGGTGGAGTTTGAACGATGTTGGAGACTGTCAAAAAAACGGTGGCTCGGTCGCTTTTAGATAAGTATGACTTCAAGCTGTCGAAGAATTTTGGGCAAAACCTCCTGACCGATCGAAACATCGCGGAGAAAATCATAGCCGCCGCAGAACTGCGCGAGGACGACACCGTGGTGGAGATCGGCTCCGGTTTGGGCGCTATGACGGTCGAATTGAGCAGACAGGCGGGCAGGGTGATCGCCGTCGAAATCGACAAAAAGATCATCCCCATTTTGACCGAGGTACTGACGGGTGCGGACAATGTCGAAATCGTGAACGAAGATTTTATGAAATTCGACATGAGCGGTATTCGCGGCAGCTTCAAGCTCGTAGGAAACCTGCCCTACTATATCACCACTCCCATTATTGCGAAGATGTTGGAAGGGTCTGTGCGTCCCGACCTGATGGTCTTTATGGTGCAGAAGGAAGTCGCGGAGCGGATCTCCGCAGCGCCGGGCAGCAGAACCTACGGAGCCATCTCGGTCATGGCGCAATATCACAGCCGCGTGACGTACTTGATGGATGTCTCTCGGGAAGTGTTTTTGCCCAAGCCCAATGTCGATTCTGCGGTTCTCCTCCTGCGGCCGGCGACTTTCGAGGGCGAGAAGCCGAAGGATGAAAATTTGTTTTTTGCGGTCGTCCGCGCGGGATTCGGACAGCGAAGAAAGATGCTTCACAACGCGCTCGGCGTTCTCGGCGCGGATAAAGGAACCTTGACGAAAGCCTTTGAATGCGCGGGTATAGACCCGGCGCGTCGAGCCGAAAGCCTCGGCGTCGGCGAATTTATCGCCTTGGCAAATGCCATATACGAGAGTGGCGTGGCAGATAGAAGGAATATATGACAGAGAAGATGGAAATCAGCGAAAAAACAGAAAAACAGGACAAACGCAAACGAGTTAAAAAGCAAAAGAAAGAGAGGAAGCACGGCCGCCTCTATTTGCGGCTTCACTCCATCTTTGGATGCCGAGTTTTCAGAAACGCTTTCTTCCAAGCCGGGCTGTTGTCGCTGTTCCTGATGCTCGTAATTGAAGGTTTCGGCCACAAATCGCCCGTCGGCGGGGTTTCTTTCTTCCTGCAAAATCCTCTCGCTTTTATCTTCAATGGCCTCATCATCTTCGCCACCCTGTCTTTGGCATGGCTGTTCAAACGGCGTATCTTTTTCTACACGCTCCTCTCCGTGCTGTGGTTGGCGCTCGGCATTACGAACGGCATCATCCTCATGGTTCGCATGACACCTTTCACGACCGCCGACCTGAAAATCATCGACATGGGCTTGGACATTCTGCCAAATTACCTGTCAACCACCCAGATCGTGCTGCTCATCGCCGCGCTTGTCTTGGTGTTGATCATCTTCGTGTTGATCTTTCTGTTCGCGCCAAAGCGTAAGGTACGGATCGACTACAAACGGACGGTCGCGAGCGTGATCATCGCCTTTCTCGTCATGGGCGGCTCGTGGTTCGGCTGTACGCAGACGAAGGTCGTCGCCACCTATTTTGAAAATCTGTGGGATGCCTACGCCGATTACGGCGTGCCCTACTGTTTCATCAGCACATGGCTCAACAAGAGCATCAGCAAACCGCGCGGCTATTCGGAATCGATGGTAAACAAAGCTTTCACCGAAAAGGACGCGGAATCCATGACCTCCCGGCAGGCGGACGTCGAAAAGGATTTCCCAAACATCGTCTTTCTGCAATTGGAATCCTTCATCGATCCGGACGAAGTAAAAGGCTTGGAGTTTTCGAGCGAAACGGTCCCGTTTTTCAAAGAGCTGAAGGAAAAATACTCCTCCGGCTACCTGACCGTGCCCGTCGTCGGCGGCGGCACGGCGAACACCGAATTTGAGGCGATGTCCGGTATGAGTGTCAAATTCTTCGGACCGGGCGAATATCCCTACAAATCCATATTGAAGAAGGAAACCTGCGAGACGATGGCCTACGATCTCAAACGGCTCGGCTACGCCACCCACGCCATACACAACCACCGCGGCACCTTCTATAACCGCAACACCGTATTCCCCAATCTCGGCTTCGACGACTTCACGTCCTTAGAATACATGAGCTACGTATCCAAAACGCCCAAGAACTTCGCCACGGACGACGTGCTCATCGGCGAAATATTCGGCGCCCTCGAAGCCACGAGCAAGAAGGACTACATCTACACCATATCCGTACAGGGTCACGGCGAATATCCCACCACCAAATTCCTCGAAGATCCCGTCATCACCGTGGAAGGCGCGAAGAAAGAAGAAGATAAGTACGCCTACGAATACTACATTCAGCAGATCATGGAGATGGACGACTTTGTGCGGCGCCTCACGGAGGAATTGTCGCAATACGGCGAGGACGTCGTTTTGGTACTCTATGGCGATCATCTTCCGGCTCTCGGCATGAAAAACGAAGATATGAAATCCGGATCGACGTTCAAAACGCAGTACGTTATTTGGTCTAACTTCGAAATGGAACGCGAAGAAAAAGACCTTACCGCCTACCAATTGGCCGCCGAAGTTCAGCGCCGAATCGGTATGCGCGAAGGCACCCTCACCGTCTATCATCAGGACAACGCCGAAAAAGCGGACTATCAGGACAATCTCCACCTGCTCCAATACGACATGCTCTACGGGAAGCGCTATGTATACGACGAAAAAAATCCCTTTGAGCCAACGGATATGAACATGGGTTACAAGCCGATCCGAATCAGCGAAGTCGTAGACATGGCCGGCCAATACTACATCCGCGGAGAAGGTTTCACACCGTTCAGCAAGGTATCGCTCAACGGGAACATATTAGATACCGTGTTTATGGGATCAACCGTCCTGAAATTAAACGACAAAGTGGATCCGGCGGAAGTAAGCCTCATGAAAGTGAGTCAGGTGGAAAAATACAACGCCGTACTGTCCACAACGGAATGATGTCAATCCATTTTTCCCGTCTGTTCCTGATCGGCCGTTTGGCTCTCGTCCTGCTGTCTCTTCGTGGAGGTATTGATCTGACGCCACGGCGCTCTGTTCTTGGGGAATTCAATCAGCTCCGTCTCTTTCCCTGACTTGACAGGTTTGCGCCACGCCCGTTTTTTCTGCATCATCTCCCAGATGGGTTGATCGTAGGTGAGTCGGTATTTGAGCGGATAGAACGCGTCGTACAACGTTACGAGCACGATCAGCAACACGCCGCCCAACAGCCATCCGCCCAGAATGTCGGAAGGATAGTGTACGCCGAGATACACTCTGCTCGCACCAATCACGAGCACAAGCAGCGGTAAAAACGCGGTGAGCAGATAGGCAACGCCCTTGTAATCATGCAGAATGAGGTACCTCCGCACCAAAATCATGAGAAAGAGGTAGAAGACGAGACCCGCATTTGCATGTCCGCTGGGAAAGCTGAACCCGCTTACGGAGACAAGGTGATAGATATCGTCGGGCCGGGCGCGCTCGATGAGCTCCTTGAGCAGATAGTGACAGCCCGCCGCGATCCCCGTCGCAATACCGATCGGTATGCCAAATCTGATTCGTGTCGGTAAAATCAACAGAATGACGCAGAGCCCCGCAATGGTGGTGGTGTTTGCGCAAAAGGTGACGATCTTCGCGATTATCGTAAAAAAGCGATCGTGAATCGCCTGAACTCCCGCGAACACAGGCGCATCGATAAACGCGATCCGGTTCGTGAGCACGAGAAACAGAACGCCGCCAAAACCCAACGCGAGCAATGCCGCCAAAATCCATCTGATCACCGGAGAACGCCTCTGTGTATAAATTTCCATAATACTCTTTCCCTCTGCTATTCCGCCCGCGCTCTCACGCGTTCCATTCGTCAAGCTTCCCTCTTATAACTCCCTCGATCCTATCCGCCAAGTCCGCCGCTTCCGCTTTCGAAAGACCTTTCGTTTCGATGACCGGGTGGATGTAGAAACGCACATCCCCGGAACGCACATAGCCCTTTTCCTCGAACAACCGCCATGTGCCGCTGATCGACACCGGCACGACCGGCACGCCCGTCTTCACCGCCAAACGCAGGCTTCCTCTTTTGAAATGCCCCATCTCCTCGCCGCGGCTTCTCGTGCCTTCCGGAAAAATCACGAGGGAAAAACCATCTTTCAGCCATTCCTCACCCTGCCGAAACACCGTAAGCGCCGCGCGCGCGTCGTTTCGCGAGAGGAAAAGACTCTTTATGCGCCCGACCCACTTGCCGAAAATGGGGACGCGGCGCAACGACTCCTTTGCGATAAACCCGAACTGTTTATTCGTGATGATCCCGAGAATCACGAATATGTCGCCGTATCCCTGATGATTCGATACAAACAGAACCGACCCATCGGGAATCCGCGCAAGACCCTCCGCGCGGACAGTGACGCCGAAGCGCTTCAGCGCCTTTGGACCCCAGTAGGCGATGACCTTTTGTATCGCTTCTCGCTCTTTCTCATGATTCCCCTGCTCCCGGTAAACCTCAATCGGTTTGCGGAATTTTCTGATGGAAACCAGGCTGCCTATCATCCAAAGGATGAACGGGATATTTTTCAAAATACGCATCAACATTCTCCAATTTTATACGGCTCTCTAAATATATCAAAAATAGCGGCCGAACGCAAGCGAAACCCCTGCGGCTTCCACGGCAAAACGTCGGCGGGCGAATGATTTGCCGGAGGAATTGCAAAACGCGCGGTGTTCTGCGATAATTAGATGGTATAAATGTGTGTTTTTGAAATACGAAAGGATGCACGGCAAATGGAAAAACCCATATTGATCGTAATGGCCGCGGGCATGGGCAGCAGATACGGTGGACTCAAGCAGATCGATCCTGTCAGCGACCGTGGGGAGATCATCGTCGATTTTTCGCTCTACGACGCGTTGATGGCGGGATTTGAGGAAGTCATTTTCGTCATAAAGCGGGAGATGGAGGCGGATATGCGCGCGCTCATGGGTGAGGGCGCGGCCAAGCACATAAGGATAAAATACGCGTTTCAGGAATTGGACGATTTGCCGGAGGGCTTTTCGGTTCCGGAAGGGAGGGTGAAGCCGTGGGGTACCTGCCACGCGGTTTTGAGCGCGCGGCGGTTGGTGAGCGGGTCGTTTGCCGTCATCAATGCCGACGATTTCTATGGAGCGCACGCGTTTCAGCTGATGTATGATTGTCTTCTGCGCGCGGCGGACGATGAAAAAGCGCGATACGCGATGGCGGGATACAGGCTGCGCAATACGCTGACGGAATACGGCTCGGTGGCGAGAGGTGTGTGCAAGGTCGATGAAAACGGCTATCTGACTGGCGTGGAGGAACGGCTGAAAATCATGTGGAGAGATGGGGGCATCGCCTATACGGAGGACGATGAGACGTGGGTCTCCGTGCCGACGGACGCGACCGTATCCATGAATTTTTGGGGATTTACCGCGGGATTCATGGCGGAATTGGAACGGGAATTTCCCGCGTTTTTAGCCGGCGCGATGGCGGAAAATCCGCTGAAGGCGGAGTATCTGCTCCCGAAAGAAGTCGATAAGCTGATCAAAAACGGACGCGCCTCCGTGAAGGTGCTGAACACCGACGACCGGTGGTATGGCGTCACGTATAAGGAGGACAAGGAGCCGGTGATCGCCGCCCTTCAATCCCTGAAGGACAGCGAACTGTATCCCGCGAAGTTGTGGAGATAGGAATGGACTATGAGTGGATTTTGGGTTAAACGATTCGTAAAGGACTATGAAAGCATGGATTCCGCGAAAGTGCGGGAGGCCTGCGGCAAGCTCGCGGGTGTGGTGGGTATCGTCACGAATGTCTTTCTCTGCCTGCTGAAAGTACTGCTCGGCTATCTCTCCGGCAGCATCGCGATTTTGGCCGACGCGGTCAACAACCTGTCGGACGCATCGGCTTCCATCGTGACCCTCATCGGCTTCAAGATGGCGGCGAAAGAGGGAGATGCGAACCATCCCTACGGACATGCCCGCATTGAGTACATGGCGGGTATCGTCGTGGCGGCCATCATCATCGTCGCCGGCTTCAAGCTGTTTTCTTCCTCCTATAACGAAATACTCGCACCCAAGGCGGTGGAATTCAGCCTACTTACCGCCATCCTGTTGGTCGTCGCCATCGGACTGAAGATATGGCAGGCGCTGTTTAATTTCAGCTTAGGCCGGCGCATAAAGTCCGTCACGCTAAGGGCTACCGGCATCGATAGCCGCAACGACGTGATCGCCACATCGGCCGTTCTCGTCGCGCTGCTCGTCGGCAAACTGACCGATGTGAATGTGGACGGTTATATGGGCTTGGCGGTGGCCGCGTTCATCATCTATTCGGGCATCAAGCTCGTCCGCGAGACGATACAACCGCTGCTGGGGCAGCCTCCGGATCCCGCCCTCGTGAAAAAGATCAAGGAGTTGGCGCTTGGCGGGGATGGCGTGATCGGCGTGCACGATCTCGTCGTCCACGATTACGGACCCGGCCGGATATTCGCGTCCGTACATGTCGAGGTGGACGCCGCCCGGGATGTCATCAAGACGCACGAGGTGATCGACGCGATCGAGCGGGACGCGATGAAGAAACTGAACGTAGAATTGGTCGTACACATGGATCCTCTTGATCTGAACGACCCGCTCGTCCACGAATTGCGCGGCGAAATGGAGCGTTTTCTGACCTCCGTGGACGGCGCCGTGGGACTGCACGATCTGCGCGTGGTGCGGGGCGACGCACACATCAACGTCATCTTCGACGTGGTTCTCTCGGCGGAGGGCAACGGCCGCTCCGAGGAGATTCGCGCGATTCTGCAAGAGGAACTTAAAAGAATAGACGAAAAACTTGAAGCGGTCGTAACCTTCGATGTGGATTATTCGTAGCATAGGCAAAACCATGCGAAAATCAAGAGTTTTGCGGTTATAACCGGAAAACTGTCACGTCCGGAAGTATCGACAAACCTGTTCCGAAAACGGAGATTTTGTGTTATACTCTTGGATAGATTCGCGCGTTCGTGAACGCGTATCAACTGAATATCGCTGATTTATTGAGAAAGAGAAGGTACTTGAAATGGCAGACAGAGATGTTTCCACAAAAAAGACTTTACTCCTGGTCCAATTTTCGGTCATGCTGGCGATTGAAGCCGTCATCTGCTTCACGCCGTTAGGCTCCGTTCCTCTGGCGCCGCCGCTGATTGTCGCGACCTTGGGTATGATTCCGGTTGTAATCACAGCCATTCTCCTCGGGACAGGCGCGGGCGCGTTGATGGGCTTCTTCGCGGGATTGTTCAGCTTCATCGTCTGGACGTTTATGCCTCCCTCGCCCATCATGGCCTTTGTATTTACACCATTCTATTCCATAGGGAGCGTATCCGGCAATTTCTGGAGTATCGTGATCTGCTTCGTCCCGAGGGTTCTCGTGGGCGTGGTGACCGGCGTGCTGTACCGGTTGTTTCGGAGGGTCATAAGGCCGGGCGAGGTGGGAAACTTCGCGACCTACGGCTTGGGCGCCTTTGTTTGCGCGTTGCTATCGGCGGTGTTCGTATTCATCATCGGCTATGTGGTCGTAAAAATCGCGCTGGGTCAATCGATGGCGCCGATCTTTGTCTGGATATTTTTGGTCGCGTTGCTCATCGTACTCACCGTTGCGTTCTATCACATTTTCCGGCGAAAACTGCGCGAGGATACGGCCGGCGATTTTGCCATATACGGTGTGAGCGCCATTGCCGGCAGTATGGTGAACACCATATTCGTGCTCGGCGGCATCTACCTTTTCTTCGGGCAGACCTATGCGGCGGAGATGGGCATCGGATATGAAACGTTGCTCGGGATATTGGGCATATCTGTTGTCACAAACGGGATTCCCGAGGCGGCGCTTTCCGCGGTCGCCGCATATTTTGTGGCGCGAGCTGTTTTGCGGCGTCCCGCGAGGGGATAGAGGGCGCTCGTGAAAAGGAGAAGAAAATGGAATACAAGAGAGATACGAATTGGATTTACGCGACAGACGAAGCCGGGAAAGTGATCGCAGAAATCACATTCCCGAACATCAAGGATGGCATTGTGTCCATCAATCACACCTTTGTTGACGCGTCGCTTCGAGGGCAGGGCATCGCGAGCGAGTTGGTGCAAGAAGCCTATGACACGATCAAGGCAAACGGAAAGAAAGCCGTGCTTGTGTGCCCCTACGCCGTGAAGTGGTTTGCCGCGCACCCGGAGAAAAACGATATCGTTATCGATTGAAAGCGCAATGATACTATTGCGCGTGCTCCTATGCCGCGCGTCTCGGCCTCCTGTATCTCGGCCTCCCGTTCCTGCGCACGATCTGTCGGGTCAGGAATGTTATAAGCGCCAGGACGATGATGGCCGCAATGATGCCGATGATCTTCCTTAGCGATAGGCCGCCCTCTTTTTTCGCTTCTTTTTCTTCCTCTGCGTCGTTGAGTGTATCGCTTTCCGCTATATTTGCTTCCAATGCTTCCAACTCGACCGGCGGGGTTTCGATCGCCGTATCTGTCAAGATGGACTGCGTGACTTCGTAATCACTGCTTGCGCGCTTTTTTGCGGCGACGGCGGTGCTGTTTGTGTTAACGCTACTGCTGACTCCGGCGTTGGTGTTGTCTGCCGGGATATCTACGACGGTCGCTTGTTTCTCCGTCATGTCGTAGACGGAATTGGCGCCCGTGAGCGTGCGGTACAGCGAAACGAGGGCGTACATCCCCTGATCGGTGGACATGGCGTTCGCTTCGTTCCCGTCGGCGGTATGTTTGAAATAGCCTCCGGCATGATAGTAGAAGCTCATGAGACCGTCATAGGCTGTCTTGCGGTTTTTTACAAATCTTGCGTCGTTGAGCTCTATATTCAGCGCGTTCATCGCTATAAGCACCTGCGCCGTACCTTCGCTTGACGACCAACCGCCGGTGGCCGCCGACTGCGTGTCACTCAATACGGAGAGCGCCTTTTCCACCGCCTCCCGAACTTCGCCGTTAGACTTGTAATAGGGCGCGAGTCCCTGGAGCGCCATCGCTGTGATGTCAATTTCCGCCGAGACCGCCGTCACCGTGAATCCGGGTACGTCTGTTCCCGGTCCCATGATCGACCAGCCGCCGTCGGGCAATTGCGCGTTCAGAATGGTTCGAACCAATCGTTCCCGGGTGGTCTGCGTAGCGCCGGATCCGGCCGTGGGCAGTGGGATGTCGTAGTTCTTGCTGTCGAGCGCAAGTAGGGCGTGGATCGGCCCGTTCACGCCTTGCCAAACCACGTTCTCATATTCCGCCAACCGCGCCACGAGGTTGTAGCCCGCCACATTCGTCGCGTCCACATTGAGTGCGGAGAGGGCGAGTATGATGCGGGAATAGTCCGTATAGGGCTGTCCGAGATTTCCATTGTGTCCCCTTATATAACTGTACAGATTTTTCAGATAGATGTTTTTGTAGGCGTCTGTCATGTAGCCGCCCCGCGCCAGAGCCAACACCGTTCCCTCCCCGTGGACGGTACCCACAGATGGATTGCTTGCGGTCGTGAGTTGATATGCGGCCACCTTGTTCAATGTATTCTTGACCTCTGTCGTGCTCGGTAGCGTGACATTATTGACGGTTGCGTTCCTTACCGTTAGATTGACAGTGTAAGCGCTTGATTCCGCTTGGCCGTCGCTCGCCTTGAAGCGCAGCGTGTAGTCGCCGATTGCGGTGGGTTTGAATTGATAGACATAGCCGGCGACAGGCGTCGATGCCGCGCCGTTTACGCTCACGGAATAGGTCAGAGCGTCGATGTCGGCATCCTCAAAGATGGGGAATAGATCGAGTTGCCAGGTGTCGCCCAAAACCGCTTCCGCATTGCTGCTATCGCTCCCCTTCAGCGAGGGTGGCGTATTTACCGCATTGCCCCCGTCGCCAACAGTAAGGGTGTATTGCTCCTCCGGAACAGTATTGGGGCTGTTCATCGTAGGCCAATCGGGTCTGCCGACGATGATCTTTATCTTTGTGCCGTCCGCAACGGGAATTGCCTGTGTGCGTTTGACTTCCGTTCCGTTCACGTAAATGCGCGTTTGGAAATTCTTATTGTAGGCGGTTGGCGTTATGATCACGTCTTCAAACCCGCCAACATTTTCGGTCGGAATCAGAGTGTAGTTCTTCGTATCCGCATTGAAAGCCGCGGGAGAGATCGCGCCATTGCTGACGGTGAGTGCCTTCAGCGTCTTGTTGTTGTTGGCCCAATCGCTGCCGATATCCGGACCCCAATCCAATGAATACATCACCGAAACGGTGTCGCCCGCTGACAGGCCGCCGTTTGCCACCGTATAACTCGAAAATCCTTCGTTTGTAAACCAATCGTTGAGGCTGCACATCCAACCGCCGCTGTTCGGGTCTCGGCCATTCGCGCCCAATCCGCCCACGGTCGTGATGTAGCCGTTAACATCTTCCACCGATAGCGAGTTCGCGTCCGCCAAGCGGCGAATGACATCCATTGTCCCGTCGGAGGAATAGAGATCGACCCAACCTTGCGCCATGATGCCTCGAGCCGCAGGCCAAGCTTCATTTGCGGGTGTCGGTACGGTGTCTTCGATGCTGACGTAAACCTGTCCTATCGGAGTTCCCTGTGGCGGTGCTGCGGACATGGGCGACGTCGCGGACACAGCATCCGTCGGCGCTGGTACACCATCCATCGGTGCGGGTACGATCACCTCAGATATCGCCGGCTCCGGCAGCGGATCGGGTATGGCGGTCTCCGCTGCCGGCTCGTCGGCTGCTATCGCGTCTTCTTGAGTGTTTTTCGCGTATTCGTTTTCCGCTCCCGCGAACGTCAACTGCGGCGCAAGCCCCGCGACGAGCGCCACCGCCAAAATAAGCGCAGCCAGTTTATACCTAAATGCGCCCCTGCGCCCCAATCTCCTTGTAAACATCTTTTTCCTCCGTTCCGCACACAAAATCAAACGCGCTTCCAAATAACCGTAAGAATCACATTCCAATATTATAGTCTAAAAGTGAAGTTGTCAACCATTTCGCGGAGATGGCGGATTATACCATGCACCTATGGTATAATGATACATATGATCCGCGCGGCAAAACTGCGCGGGGAGATAAGGAGAAATAGACCCATTTCAATGACGAAAAACGGAGGCATTAAAGGATGAAACGGGGGTTTGTATTCGTTATAGTTTTATTGATCGCGATGATGACAGCGGTCGGCTGTTCGGAATCGAAGGATCCGGTTTTGGAGGATGAGGCGCAGGAGGATGAGAGGGCGGCGTATGTCATATCCGATCAGCCTACCTACGAATACGGAGATCCAAACGCGATTATCGATAATAATAAGTACGCGAACTGTTATCTGCTCTATCCGAAGACGGATTCCGACGAGATCGATGATGCGATAGACGGTTGGGCGCAAAAGCTCTATGTCGAAAGCAAGGAGACCATAGACGCGCTGCGCGAGGAAGACGATTCGGCGGAGGGCGAGCTCAATATTCAGTACAACGCTTTTCTTGTGGGGGATTACGCCGGCGTCGAGGAGATCGGATTTTTCAGCCATACGGCTATGGCGCATCCGCAGGATTTTGTTCAGACATTTAACATTGACGTGGATGGAAATACGCTGATTCGCAACGACGAAATTCTCGATGTGAAACAGGAGTCCGAGGTTCTCAAGCTGTTGCGCAATAAGGTGCTTACCCGTTTCCCGGAATTAAAGGGGACGGTCGGTTCGATAGATGGGACGTGGCTGCGGAACATCGTGTTGAATCACAAGGGCGTCGACGTGCTGTTGGAACGGGGCATACAATTGCCGTCGTATATAGGACTTCAGAAGTTTACGCTCACGTATGAGGAGTTGGGCGCGGCGTATATTTTGCCAAATCGCGGGAGCACTCCGGCAGAGGAATCGCCGCCGGAGGAGCCGCCGGCCGAAGAACCGCCGCAGAACGCAGTGACGACGGAGAATATACGAACAGATCTCGATCCGGCCGGGCCGATGGTCGCGCTGACGTTTGACGACGGGCCGAGCAATGAGACCCCGCGGATATTGAAGTTACTCGCGCAATATGGGGGACGCGCGACGTTCTGCGTGGTAGGCAGCAGGGTTGAGGCGTATCAGGATATCGCGCGGCAGGCGGCGGCGCAGCAGTGCCAGATCATAGGGCATTCGTGGGATCACAAGCAGCTGACGAAGCTGTCCGATGCAGAGGTGGGGGCGCAGCTCGCGAGAACGAACGAGGTGATCTACCGCGTGACGGGTCAGAACCCGGTCATGTACAGACCACCTTACGGAGCGGCTGACGACCGTGTGAAGAATATCTCCGCGCAATTGCAGTTGGCGCTCGTCAATTGGTCGTTGGATACGAAAGATTGGAAGACGCGAAACGCGGATCAGACGTACCGTGCGATCATGAACAATGTTGGGAACGGCAACATCGTGCTGTGTCACGATCTGTATGCGCAGACGGCGGAGGCGATGGAGCGCGTCATTCCGGAGCTCGTGCAAAGGGGATATCAGTTGGTGACGATATCGGAGCTTCTGCATTATTCAGGCAATGCCGTCACTCCGGGTCAGATGTACAACAGCGGGCGGCGGGGTTGAACATGGGGATGGCGATACCATCGAACTCAAACGCACAGAGGGGACGGTTCTTTTTGTGTTGCATTAAGTAGTGCTGTGATGTACAGCATTCCTTTGAGAAAACAAGCGAGAAAACTAAGCCCCCCCCTGCACGTATCATGTAATGATTTGCGGAATAAGCACATCTGCGCAGTTTCAGGCTTTGCCGGCAAAGAATCGGAATATGAACATACGAAAACTGCGCGTAGCGAGATATCAATCATTCAAATTGTGAGATTGACCGGAGTGCCGTTTGGGATTGTGCGAAGGAACGGAGGGGGATGACACAAAAAGAACCGTCCCCGTTGTGTTCACAAAAAGAACCGTCCCCGTTGTGTTCACCCGTTGTGTTCACGAGGGGATTGATTATCGCTCCCGTTCTCGTTCTTCTTTTTTCCTTAACTGTGATTTGCCGCAATACTCGCAGGCAAACTCATCGACGTATCTTTTTTCTTTCTTCGTCATCATTTCATAGGTAGCATTATATTTGCTTTTATCTATGTATGGGAATAAGGCGAGTATCGCTTCCCTGTCTTTGACTTTTTTGTCTGCCTCCCGCAGATTCTGAATTGCCATCTTGTGAAGTATGTAGGCTTCAAGTGTCGGTACAGTAATAGCGAATCCCAAGTACTCTAAGTCGATTGTGTGGTTTCTTAGTATTTCCACATGCCGAAGCCCCTGCGCTGTCACACCCAAAGCAGACTTGTATGTTGGCTGATGTCCGCTTCCGCGCTGAGGAATAAGGAATTCGATTTCAAGTCTTGAAGCAGTTCTGATTTTCGTAGTATTAAGCAGTCTGTCGTGATCAACAACATACCCTTGCTTTATGGCAAGTGTTTCGAGGTTTACCGGTGGCGCAGGCTTTCTTAGATTTCTAATCAGAAAATCCACATCCAACGTGCGAAGCGGTGCGGTACCTTGGGGTATTACGCCTGTGCGTTGATATAGATAGGTCGCCCATGAACCAATAAGCACAACGTCTTTCAAACAATTGTTATCAGCAAATAGCTTGATGATATTTAAGAATTCAGCTTCCTGCGTTGCCATTTATAATTCCTTTCCAATAACACGATCAAATTCTTTCTTTGATGCATACATTTCTCTTAGCTGCCTACGTATATCCTTGCGTCTTGATACAAGTTCGGATATCTCATCATGTTTATCCTGCGGTATGTACTCAGACTTAACCTTGTCAGCATCACGCCATTGCCTGTAATAATACTCCTTTCCATTAATACGTTTTTTCACAACAGAACCGTTGGGAAGATCCATTTCCATCTTCTCAAATGCGCTAATGGTTGATAGCAATCGATTGTATTCTTCTTGCAAAATTTCCGACAGTACTGACATAATGCCTCCTTGTGTATATCAGTATACTTCATTAACCAACAAAACGCAATATGATGCAAAATGTTGGTTATGCGTGCTTTGGGTTGACATGCATCGTACCGCCCGAAATATCAAGAAGCACAGAGGGGACGGTTCTTTTTGTGTTGCATTAAGTAGTGCTGTGATGTACAGCATTCCTTTGAGAAAACAAGCGAGAAAACTAAGCCCCTCCTGCACGTATCATGTAATGATTTGCGGAATAAGCACATCTGCGCAGTTTCAGGCTTTGCCGGCAAAGAATCGGAATATGAACATACGAAAACTGCGCGAAGCGAGATATCAATCATTCAAATTGTGAGATTGACCGGAGTGCCGTTTTGGATTGTGCGAAGGAACGGAGGGGGATGACACAAAAAGAACCGTCCCCGTTGTGTTCACCGTTGTGTTCACCGTTGTGTTCACGTTGTGTTCAGAACAATCAAGACGTTAACTCCGTCCCCTCCGGATGGCGGGGTTGTACATGGGGATGGCCGCGGCGAGCAGGGCATCCCGCTCGTTCGGCAGTCTGCCCTCCAGCACCTCTTCGAGCAAGGTCTTGAGGATATTTCCGATGGCCGGACCGGCGGGGGCTCCCGCGTCGATGAGGTCGCGGCCGTTTACGGCTAAATCCTTCAAGGCGTAACACTGTTTTTCTTCCAATACGCGTTCGAGGGTCTGCTCGAGTTCCGCGATTTCGTTCGCGCGCTTTTCGCGAAACTCTTCCTTGTGCGCCAGCCCGTCCGCCTTCTTCACCTCAAAGAGGATGCGCAGACGGTCTTCGCCTAATTTGTTCAGCCATTTCAGCAGCTTGCGCGGCTCGATCGTAATGTCGTGCCATTTGACCAATTCAACTACGGTTGAAATGGTGTCGTTGTCGAATCTCAGCTTGCGCAGACGATATCTTGCGATGTCCGCTCCGCATTGTTCGTGCCCGTAAAAATGCCCGAATCCATCCTCGCCGATGAAAAAGCTCTCCGGCTTGCCGAGGTCGTGAAAGAGCAACGTGAGCCTGACGAGCGGGTCGGCCGGCGCGTGAGATATAGAGACAGCCGTATGAACCCATACGTCGTAGTCGTGGTGCGGATTTTGCTGGTCGAAGCCCACCGTCGGCGAGATTTCCGGAATGAATACGGCAAATACGTCCGCGTAGGCCATGAGTATCTCCGGCGCCCGAATGCCGGGAAGCAGCTTCATGAGTTCGGCGGAAATGCGCTCGGCCGATATATGCGTCAGTAGATCCTTGTTTCGGTGGATGCTCGCGTCGAGCTGTGTGTCGATCTCGAAGCCGAGTATCGACGAGAAACGCAGCGCCCGGAGAATGCGCAGACCGTCCTCCCGTAGCCTGTCGTCCGGATTGCCGACGGTGCGGAGGATGCCGTTTTTCAGGTCGGCCTCCCCACCGAAATAGTCGATCAGTCCTTCCTCCGGCGCGTAGGCCAAGGCGTTGATCGTAAAGTCTCTGCGCGCGAGATCTTCCTTTAGATTATCTACGAAGCGCACCGATGAGGGGCGCCTGCCGTCGTCGTAGGGGCCGTCCCGCCGAAAGGTGGTGACCTCGATGGGCGTCCCCTCCGCGAGCACCGTCACGGTGCCGTGTTTGAGACCCGTCGGGATTACGCTCAGCTCGCCGAAGCAGTCCATCACTTCGTCGGGCGTCAGCGATGTGGCCACATCCCAGTCTTTCGGCCGTCTGCCCAATAGGAAATCACGCACGCAGCCACCGACGAGATAGGCATCCGCGCCCGACGCCATCAATCTTCGTATCACCTTTTCCGCGCCCGTATCGATTTTCACCATTGCTCCCTATTCTGCCTCTCCTGCAAGGCTCGCAGCTTCTTCCGCCGCGCCCGGTAATCCGGCAAGATGGCGGCCACCTCATCCCAAAAGTACCGCGAGTGATTGTGCTGCTTGATGTGCGCCAACTCGTGAACGACTAAATAGTCGATCGTCTCCTCATCGCCCATCACGATGCGCCACGAATACCGAATCTTGTCGTCCCCCGAGCAACTGCCCCACCGCGATCGTGCGTTTCCGATCTGCACCGATGTTGGCGTCACGCGCATCCGTTTCGCGAAATAGTCCGTTTTCTCGCGCAGAACCCTGTCGGCGACCTGTTTCAACAGATAAATTACGCTCTGCTGAATATCCGCCGCGCCGCAACGTGCCGGCAGCGCAAGCTTCCCGTCCGCAAACGAAGGAACATCCGCCGCAGTCGGCACGATCTCACACGCACGCCCGCACACGGTCACCCAGTCGCCAAATCCGAGCGAAAAGGACTCCCTTGCGCGTACCCCGTCGCGCATTTTCTCTACGCTGCGAACGATCCACGCGCGTTTGTCGAGGATGAATCGCTCGATCTCGGACTCGGGCAGTTTAAGCGGCGCCCGCACCTCCACCTGCGCGTCCTTTGTGATGTGTATGGCCAAGCTGCGCCGCCGTGCGCGTATCAGATGATAATGTATGCCCGAAAGGGTTCGTTTTTGATTCGAGGTTTTGATCGCTTTCATTTTTTATATTATACATGATTTTTGTTATACGCGTAATCCCTTGCGGAATTTTGACGGATGCGGCGGGCTGCGCGGTCTTCCGGACGAGACAAAATCGTACGTTTTCGATGTCTTGATTTATTGGCGTAATCCTGTATACTATTGTATGTGGAATCGCGTCTTTTCATTAAAATCGGAGCGACAGAGTTGTAAATTGTGCTTTCGTTATCGGTTGGCGGGTTCTTTCTGATTATACGCAATAGTTGTTATTATGGAGACGGAGGTGTTTGACATGGCTGCTGCCGCATTTTTACTTGCTGTAATCTTTGTTGTGATCAATGGTGTCACGCAGATGTACATGGCAAAGGGGTTTGGGTATAAACTCAAACCGACGGGTCTGGCCTATATGGTGGGCGCGATTGGGAACCTGTTATCGGGAAGTGTTGTGCCAATTTCCGGGCAGGCTGAGACATTGACACTCTCCGGACTCATCAAGGACATGGGCGAGCGCGTCGCCGCTCTGCTGATCGCCGCGGTGATCGGCATCACGCTTGGTGCGACCGGTATGCTCGGCAAAATCGTCGATTTCGCCGGCGATTCCACCGTGAACGGCATGATGGCCGGTGTCGGCTATATACTGGCGATGGTCGGCATTTCGATGGTCGGGCAGGAAAAACGAACCGGTCTGATCTCCATGATCTCCGCATTCTTGATCTATGTTTTGACCGGCGATCTGGTCTATACGATCGCGGGCAGCGTCCTTCTGAGCAGTCTGGACTTTGTATTCGGTCAGAAACGTCGTGTCGATCTCAATCAGATCGCCATCGATTCCGGCTCCGAACCGGAGAGCGAGGAATGGCGTTTTTGGCGCAAAGAGTATTGGGTTGATTTCAAACTGCTGAAGCCCAAGTTTGGATTGCCGGCGCTTTTGTCGGGACTGTCGTTCATCTGCCTCAACATCGGCAGCAATATCAGCTTCGGCAACATCACCTCGGGCATTGCCGGGCAAGAGCCGAATATTGACGCGCTCAGCGTGATTAACAGCTTGGCCGATGTACCGTCGATCTTGTTTGGCGGAGCGCCGATCGAGGCGATCATCAGCGGTACGGCCGCCGCGCCGGATCTCGGATCGATCAATGGACCGTGGTTGGCGGGCATTCTGATGATGGCGGTCTCCGGCATATTGCTTCTGCTCGGCGTGATCGGCAAATTAGGCAAATATATCCCGGCGCAGAGCATCGCGGGATTCCTGTTCATCATCGGTTTTAATGTCACCTTGGTACCGGATATGAAAGCTGCGTTTGCCGCCGGCGATCCCGTCGCCGCCGCTGTGGCCGCAGGCGTGACCATCATAAGCAAAAACGCTTTCTATGGGCTGGTTGCCGGCACCGTGGTTTATCAGTTACCGCAGTTGATACCGTATCTGTTGCCGTTAGCCGGCTGAGAGGAAAAATTATGGAAATCAGCAATTGGCCAAGCTCAAACATCGTTCGGCTCAGTTCCGCTGTGTCGGCCGAGTTACCGCTTATAAAGGTAAATAACGATTTTTGGATATACAGCTTCGACATGATGGGAAAGCACAGATGGAATCTCGCGGCGGCGAATACGCTGGAAGCGATGATTCGCGAGAATGGCTCCAAATTCGACATTTTCGTCACGGCGGAGGCGAAAGCCATCGGCCTGACCGAAAATCTGGTGCGCCTGTTTGACCACGATGAATACGTGGTGTTGAGAAAGAGCATCAAGGCCTATATGGAGAACCCCGCGACCGTGGATGTGAAGTCCATCACGACGGAAAGTCTGCAACAATTCTATCTTGGACAAGAGAAGTTTTCGCTGTTGAAAGGAAAACGCGTCTGCGTGGTGGACGACGTGGTCAGCACGGGCGGTACGCTAGAGGCGTTTTTTCAACTGTCCGAAAAGGTCGGATTTGAGATCGCACTCATCGCCTGCGCATTGACGGAAGGAAAAGACCATGAGAGCTATCGCGGTGTGAACATCCTCCGGATCGGCAACATTCCGTTGCCCAAGGCGACGTGAAAAGAGGGAAGCATGAAAGCGGTCATCACGGTAATAGGAAAGGACATGGTGGGCATTCTGGCAAAGGTCAGTGCCACCTGCGCGGACGCGAACGCCAATATCATTGAAGTGAGTCAGTCGGTTTTGCAAGACTATTTCGCGATGGTCATGCTCATCGACACCGAGAATCTGAATGTGGATTTGGCCCGGTTGGATGAGAATTTGAAGAAGAATGTGACGGGTATGCAGATTCATGTCATGCACGAAGACATCTTCAACTCCATGCACCGCATATAAGGGGAGGGTTCGATGGGCTTACTGAATATGACGGATATCATGGAAACGATCACCATGATTCAGGAGGAACACTTAGACATCAGGACGGTGACGATGGGCATCTCCCTTTTGGATTGTGCGGATGGCGACATCGAACATTCCTGCGGCAAGGTTTACGACAAGGTAGTGAGGCGCGCCGAGCGCCTCGTGCAGGTCTGTGACGGCATCGAAAAGAAGTACGGAATCCCCATCATCAATAAGAGACTGTCCGTGACGCCTGTCGCCGTTCTTGCGGGAGCCTCCGGCGGCGACCCCGTTCGTTACGCGCTGAGTCTCGAACAGGCGGCGAATACGGTGGGCGTCAATTTCATCGGCGGGTTCTCCGCGTTGGTTCATAAGGGATTTTCGCCGGGCGACCGGGCGTTGATCGACGCGATCCCCGCTGCGCTTTCGGAAACCGAACGTGTCTGTTCCTCGGTCAACATCGGTTCCACGAAGTCGGGGATCAATATGGACGCCGTAGCGCTGATGGGGCGCACCATCCTTGAAACGGCCGAGCGGACGGCGGATAGGCAGTGTATCGGCGCGGCAAAATTGGTCGTCTTTTGCAACGCTGTCGAAGACAACCCATTCATGGCGGGCGCGTTTCACGGAACAGGAGAGCCGGACTGTGTGATCAACGTGGGCGTGTCGGGGCCGGGTGTCGTGCGTTCCGCCTTAGAGAAGGCGCCGCCGCACGCGGATCTCACGGCGGTGGCGGAGATCATCAAAAAGACCGCGTTTAAGATCACGAGAATGGGGCAGCTTGTAGGTGTCGAGGCTTCGGAAATGCTGGGCGTTCCGTTCGGTATTGTCGATCTCTCATTGGCGCCCACGCCCGCCGTCGGCGACAGCGTCGCGCATATCCTTGAGGAGATCGGCCTTGAACAGACGGGAAGTTGCGGCACCACCGCCGCGCTGGCTCTGCTGAACGACGCCGTGAAGAAGGGCGGCGTGATGGCTTCGTCCAGTGTGGGCGGCCTGTCCGGCGCCTTTATTCCGGTATCGGAGGATAGGGGCATGATCGCCGCAGCGGAGAGCGGTTCCCTCACCATTGAAAAGCTTGAGGCGATGACGGCGGTCTGTTCGGTGGGTTTGGACATGGTGATCGTTCCGGGAGATACACATGCCGACATCATATCGGGTCTGATCGCCGACGAAGCTGCCATCGGCATGATTAACGGCAAGACGACGGCCGTGAGGGTCATTCCTGCCATCGGCAAGAATGTCGGAGATGCGCTGTCGTTTGGTGGCTTGCTCGGACGCGGCCCGGTGATGAAGATTCACGCCGGTCTGCCGTCGAAGATGATTGAGAGGGGCGGACGAATCCCCGCGCCTCTGGGGAGTCTGCGTAATTAAAATGGCTATTCACACCAATGAGGAAAAAAACAAGCAATGGTGAATTTAGGAAACGATTGGGACGACCTGCTCAAAAATGAATTTGAAAAGGACTATTATCTTCGGCTAAGAAAGTTCCTCAAATCGGAATACAGGCGAACGGCGGTCTATCCCGACATGCACGACATCTTCAACGCGTTGAAATATACGCCGTACGCGAGCGTCAAGGTCGTCATTCTCGGGCAAGACCCGTATCACGGGCCGGGGCAGGCACACGGCCTGTGTTTTTCCGTGCAAAAGGGCGTGGACAAGCCGCCGTCGTTGGTCAATATCTTCAAGGAATTGTCGAACGAAACGGGCATCACGCCTCCGAAAGACGGCTACCTCGCGCCGTGGGCGGAGCGGGGTGTCCTGCTGTTAAACACCGTGCTCACGGTTCGAAGGGGCGAAGCGAACAGTCACAAGGGCAGAGGTTGGGAGACCTTGACCGACTACATCATCGAACTGCTGAACGACAGGGAAGAGCCTATGGTGTTCCTGCTGTGGGGCGCGAACGCCAGATCCAAAAAGGAGCTCATCGACAATCCGACCCACCTCGTCCTCGAAGCGCCGCACCCAAGCCCCCTCTCCGCTCACGCCGGCTTCTTCGGTTGCGGACACTTCAAAGCCGCGGACGCGTTTTTGGCGGAGCGCGGCGGCGCCGTCGACTGGACACTGGATTAGGCAAAGAGGAGTCGAACCTTCGCTATGCTGTCAACACGGATAGCGGTACGACATTGACGCCATCCTTTCGCCGGTACGCAAAGCCGTTTCCGGTGATAACGGTCAGGGCTACAGGTTTGCCCATTTTTTCGGAGTCAACGTTGCTTGCGAGCTTCAGGAGATTTGTTGCGGCCTCATCTTGTGCGCCGATTCCCAATTTTATTTCGAATGCCGCCCAAGTTCCATCCGGAAATTCTATGATCGCGTCCGCTTCCAGACCCCGGGAGTCGCGATAGTGATATACGTGTCCATCGTATACGCTCGCGTAGATTCTGAGGTCCCGTATGGCGAGCGATTCAAACAGATATCCGATAAAATTTATATCAGAAAGCAGCTTGTCGATCGA
>JAISQM010000131.1 GCA_031274195.1 Eubacteriales Family XIII. Incertae Sedis bacterium | reverse complement strand
CGGAAGATATACAAGGGCGTGAGCGCGAATGTCGATTTTTACAGCGGCTTCGTGTACAGTATGCTCGACTTGCCGCCGGAGCTATATACGCCCATATTCGCCATCGCGCGCATATCCGGATGGAGCGCGCACCGGATCGAGGAACTGATCAACGCCGGAAAGATCATTCGGCCGGCGTACAAGAGCGTGGCGGAGCGCAGGGAATACATTCCGCTGAATCAGCGCGGCTGAATAACCCCGCGCAGTTTTTCCACCTGCGTTTTTGAGCCGGCGGCCGAGACGTAATTCAGGAACAGCGCCTCGTTTATGGCGTGCTCCTGCAGGAAGGCTTCAATGTCTCCGGTATAATATCGAAAATCGATCACGTGTATTTCTTCGTAATTTCCGACGAGGAAGGGAAGCATGGCATTGGCGAAGGACTCTTTGAACACGACGAGTCTTTTGCCGTTTTTATTGTCCGTCACGATGTTCACATAGGGCAGATCGCCGCCCGCGTAGGCTAAATATTTGTTTGTGACCGCGATCTCCTGCGGTTTCTGTGCGAAGTGCATGGAGATAGGTCCGCTCATGTCGCTGCCTTCGTAGCCCGTCATGGTGTACGCCGTGGGCGGTTTGTAGGCGATGAGATAGTCGGGATGTTCCTTGAGGAAGCTGTCGCCGCCCATGGATTTGTAGAGACTGCCGAGGAAACCTTCGTGGCGCACCTGTTCGTAGTCGTCGAGGGACGAGGCGAGCATGTGGCGGGATTTCGCGAATTCGCGGTAGGCGTAGTAGGCGCCGAGACCCGTCCAGTGGTGGTCGGTGCGAAAGTAGATATCCTCGTCACTGTGAGCGGCCATGACGTTGTAGACCCACACCTTGTTCACGTCGTCCGATATGCGACCATACAGGAAGGCGATGGCGTCGTACTGGCTCGCCGTCATGTCGCGGTAGCGTTCAGGTATCTTAAACTCCACGTTTGTGGGTACCACCATTACGCTCGTGGGAATGGTGTCTTTGTGGCGTTCGGCAAAATTGCTGATCGTATCGGCATATGTCGCGTTGGCTTCCTCATTAAAACCGTATAGCTCCAGTACGGTATCGCCCACCATGAGTACGGCACCCTTGCGCTCCCCCTCCATGTCGGGCAACCGGTTCGCGGCGATAGGCGCGGGAATCGTCTCCTCTCCGGCGGGAGCCTCCTCTTCTTTTTCGGGGGCTTTCGGTTTTATGTTGCCGTCTTTTCCCTCGTCGACGCCGGCGTCCGGGCGAATCACCACGCCATCGTCGCCTTTGAGTCCGCGCAGATCGCGCAGCAAGGCGGCCGTCTCTATCATGCGTTCGCGCAGGGGGAAGGTGTCGGAGTAGTAGACGGAAAACTCGGACGCCCACCTGCCGCTCGCGAGACGAATCGCCGTAAAGGCGGGCGGCTCCTCCAACGGCCGGTTTTCGATCTCGGAGACGGTCGGCTTGGGCACAAGGAAGCTGATAACCCCGACCACGGCGAGGAATCCCCAAAAGATATAGGCCGCGATCTCGTATTTGCTTCGGTTTTTTATTTTTTGTAATTGCTTCGGTTGCACGTTGGCTTGCTCCTTTTGTCTGTCATGTTGCATTGCGCCGGCGATTTGCGGTCAAAATCGAAAGTAGATGAACGGGTTGTAACTGTTCCCCACGAGCAGGACCGTGCCGGCGAGCAGCAACGCTCCGGTTACGGCACATCTCAATAGGAATATCACGTGCTCCGCCTTGGCGCTTCGTCGTGCGAAACGCGCACAGTGTTGCTTGAGAACGCGGACGACCGGGAAGCAGGCCAATAGCGCGACGAATATGAAGAACACGTTGTTCGTCACCTCGAGGCGCAGGCCCATGTCGATGAATCCGGCGGCGCCGACGCCGAACAGCCGACCGAGGAAAGCGACCATTTCGCCCATGTCCGTGAAGTAGAACCAGACCCAACCGAGCATGACGACCAGCATGAGATAGAGGTGACGCAGCGGACGCGGCGCGGCCTTGAGGACGCGGTTCAAGACCGGTTTTTCCAAAGCGATGAACACAAAATACCAGAGTCCCCACAGGACGAAATTCCAGCTTGCGCCGTGCCATAGGCCGGTGAGCGCCCATACGATGAGGAGATTGCGTATGCGGCCTTTGCGACTGCCGCCGAGCGGGATGTATACGTAGTCGCGGAAGAAGGAACTCAGCGATATGTGCCAGCGCCGCCAAAATTCCGTGACGGACTGAGCGATGTAGGGGTATCGGAAATTTTCGTGATAGCGGAAACCCAGCATTCTCCCCATGCCGATGGCCATGTCGGAGTAGGCCGAAAAATCGAAGTATATCTCGAGGGTGTACATGAGCAAGCCGAACCACGCGCCCATGACCGACAGGGAGCCGAAATGCGCCGAGTCCATGTAGGTGGCCGACAGAGAGCCGCAGATATTTGCGAGAATGGCCTTCTTCGCAAGGCCGCAGGCGAAGCGGTTCATACCGGCGCATATGTCCTTAAAGTCGGGCTCGCGCTTTCCTATTTCACGCGCGATGTGACCGTAGCGCACGATGGGGCCGGCCACGAGTTGGGGAAACATGGAGACGTAGAGCAGCAGACGCGGGAAGGAAGTTTGCGGCTCCACCTCGCCGCGGTAGATGTCGACGATGTAGGAGACGACCTGAAAGGTGTAGAAGGATATGCCGATAGGCAGCGCGATGTTCGGTACGGGCAGAGATATCCCCGGCAGCGCATTCAAGGTTTCGACGAGAAAGCCGCTGTATTTGAAAACAAGAAGCATGGCGATGTCGAAGACGATCGCGGCGATGAGTATGATCTTGCGTCTCCGCCTGTTCATCAGCAGAGCCGCCTCGTAGTTCACGGCGACGGTCGTGAGCATGAGAAAGACGACGACCGGCTCGCCCCACGCGTAGAAGATGAGCGAAAAGACGATGAGCGCACCGTTCCGCCACGAAACGCCGCGCCGAATAAAACAGCACAGCAAACATGCCGGAAGAAAGACGTATATGAACAGTAAACTCGAAAAGACCACGTACTCACCCTACTCTATCACTAATCTCGGAATGACGACCGAGGCTCAGTCTAGCGAGTAGAAGTACGTACCCTCGGATTCAAACCTTTTGACCCTGCCCTCGCTGTACAGATATTGCAGATGCGCGATGGCCTCCCCTGTGGCGAACCACTTCTGCGACGCGGGAAATTTGTCCCAATGCTCGCATCTGATATCCCAGTGCATCTCCGCCGCGGCCGCGTAAGCGGTCATCGCCTTTCCGGCGAGAATGTCGATCAGTTCCTCGAGGCGGTCTACATGATGCGCCGTAAGCTCGGCGATGCGCTCCCGAAACGAATCGGGGGAGCTTCGATGCCCCGTGAGCACGATATCCACATCGAGCGCCGCTGTCTTTTTCAGGCTGTCTAAGTAGAGCCTGAGCGGGTCGTCCATGCCTATTTCGATGGTGATGTTCGGCGTGATGTCGCTCAGCACATGATCGGCACAGAACAATATCCGCTTGTTTCCATCGTAGAGACACATGTGACCCGGCGTGTGACCCGGCGTCCAAACGCTGCGAAGCGTGTAGGCACCGCACTCGATCACAAAACCCTCGTCAACGGGAATGAAGTCCACCGCCCCACGGATATTATACTCCCAACCCGGATGATTTTCCATGTTTTGTTTTCCGCGCGACGGATATCCATAGCGCGCAAATACCCGGTCTATCTCCTCCCAATAGGCTGCGGTGGTGGCGTAATTGATCAGATCGCCGTCCGCCTTGCTGCAATAGATCCGACTCTCCTCCGCGGCCATCTTCTTCATGAGGCCGCAATGATCGGAATGAAGATGGGTGATAAATATATCCGTGTCACCCATCTCCACATTTAATTCTTCTAAAGCGGTACGCAGGGCGGTCTCGCATTCCGGCCTGTTAAAACCCGTGTCGATCAGCAGGTGTCTGTTCCCTGCGGAAGGATTGCCACGGACTAAGTAGGCATTTAGGGAACGCAGTGGATTCCCCGGTAATGGCACGAGAATCTTCCAGACGCCCGGCGCCGCTTCGATTATGTTTTCCGACGTGTTTCGATCCATTACCTTCCGATACCGTTTCGCGATTCAACGACCGTCATCACCTTGTCCAATCTGTCCACGATCTTATCCACCTCATCCCGCGTGATGACAAAGGCGGGCGAAATGACGAGCGCGTCGCCGGATTGTCCCCGGTTGCAACCGCTGCTCGACTCGATGATCATGTTCTCTTTCAAGGCTTCCCGATTGACCTGCAACGCAAACTTGGTCTCCGGCGCGAAACTCTCGCGCGTGTCCTTGTCCCGAACCAATTCGATGCCGACCATGAGACCCTTGCCGCGAATGTCGCCGAAAGTGGGATGGCGCTCCGCGATCTCCGTAACCCGCTGTTTCAGATAATCGCCCATTTGGCGGCAATTTTCCACCAGATCGTGTTTTTTCAGATACCGATAGGCCGCAAGCTGAACCGCCGCGCCCAAGGGATTGCCCGACCACGAATATCCCGGCGTAAAGTCGCCCTTGTTGTCGTAGAGTCCCTCATAGAACTTCTGCGTAATGGACACCGCCGCCAACGGGAAATAACCGCCGCTGACCGCCTTCCCCGTAGCCACCATGTCCGGGACGATCCCGTAATGCTTATAGGCGAACATCTTTCCCGTCCGGCCAAAGCCCGTCATAACCTCGTCCATGATCATCACCACATCGTACTTGTCGCAGATCCTGCGAATCTCTTTGAAATATCCGGGATGTGGCTCCGCCGCGCACAGGGACATGCCCGAGATGGGTTCCGCGATGAAAGCGGCCACCGTCTCCGGACCCTGCGCCAAAATCTCGTTCTCCAACGCCTTCGCGCATTGCAGTCCGCAGGTTTCGGGTTTTTGATCGAACCAACACCGGTAACAGTAACACGGGGCGATGTGGCCGTGCTCAAAGAGATACGGCTCGTAGCCCGATCTGCGCTTCGTAAATCCGCTGAGCGCCAGGACGCCCATGCTGCTCCCGTGGTAGCTCTGCCACCGCGCCAGAATCTTGTATTTGCTCGCGTTGCCGCGTACGAGGTGATAGTTCCTCACCAATTTTATGGCGATCTCGTTGGCCTCGCTGCCGCCCGCCACCTGAAACGTCTTTGTGAGGTCGCCGTCCGACGCCTCATGGAAGGTGGCGCAGGATTCCTCGAGAACGGGCGTCACGCAGTCGTCTCTGTGCGCGAACGCCAATTTGACAGCCTGATCTCTCATGGCGTCGGCAATCTCCTCAATGCCGTGGCCGAGGCTCACTAAGACCGGACCGGAGGCTCCGTCGATGATCTCGGTGCCGTCCTCCGTGTACATGTAGATGCCCTTGCCGCTGTCGATGCGCGGATACTCCCTGAAGAAGTCCGCGTTTAGTACATAGTTTTTATCAGCCATAGTTCTCTCCTCTTATAAATGTTACGATTTAAACGGCACGCTATTTTTGCGCATTCCGGAACCTGATTCCAATTTTGTCTTCCTCACGTACCCCAAGTACGCTCCGGGGAGCCAAAATCGGCCTCAGAACCCGGACTTCATCAAAACTATCGCACCGTTTAAATCGTTTTGATATATTACGGTCTCTCAAATAGCGCGGCTGACCCTTCGCCGCCGCCGACGCACATCGTGACGATGGCGTATTTCCGGTCGCTCTTGTTGTTCTTCATCCAATAGGCCGCCTTCGTGGTGAGGACGGCACCTGTCGCGCCGAGCGCGTGGCCGAGCGCGATCGCGCCGCCGTCGGGATTGACCCGAGCCATGTCCAGACCCAATTCCTCAACGCAGGCGACCGCCTGTGAGGCGAAAGCTTCGTTGATCTCGATCACCTCGACCTCATCAAGCGTGACCCCCGTCTGCGCGAGAACCTTCCGCACGGCACCTATGGGGCCGAGTCCCATCAGATCGGGATCGAGTCCCACCGACGCGAAACCCTTTACCTTCAGGAGGGGCGTGGCGCCTATCTCTTTCGCCTTATCGGCGCTCATGACGACCACCGCAGCCGCTCCGTCGTTCATGGGACAGCTGTTTCCGGCGGTCACGACGCCGTCCTTGACGAACACCGGCCTGAGCTTGGCAAGCTGCTCGATGCTCGCGTCCCTTCTGGGACTCTCATCGGTGTCGAAGATCACCTCTTCCCGCTTTACGCGAATCGAAACGGGCAATATCTGCTCTTTGAACTTGCCTTCGTCGATGGCCTTTACGGCTCTCTTATGACTGTTCAGCGCGAACTCGTCCAACTTCTCCCGCGTGATGGGGTGCTCCTTCAGCACATTTTCGGCCGTGACGCCCATGTCGGGATTGCCGATCTTGGGCGGCGACATCATGACGTAGTTGAACTCGGGATACGCGTAGCTGTACGACCGCTTGGATTTTGACATGAAATACGGATTGTTCGTCATGCTCTCCGCGCCGCCGGCCACATAGACATCGCCGTGTCCGCTCTCGATCATCGCGGCCGCCATGAGAATGGTCTCCAGACCCGATGCGCACTGCCTGTCGAACTGGATGCCGGGGACGGTGATAGGCAGATCCGCCTCGAGAGCCACCACCCTGCCCAGGTTCCCGGGCGCGCCCTCGGCGTTGCCCATATAGACTTCCGTGATCTCTTCGGGATTGACGCCCGCCCGCTTCACGGCTTCCTTGACGACCATGCCGCCCAATTCATAGCCTTCGTATTGCGCAAGCGAGCCCGCATATTTACCGATGGGCGTCCGCACCGCGGAGACGATGACTGCTTCTTTTATCATAGCCATATTACTTTCCTCCCTATTGAGTAGTTTCCGATTTAACTATATGTGATTACCCGAACATCTTCAGCGACGCGCAGCTCCGCGCCCGTCTTCTCGATCACTTCGTCGACGGTATGTCCCTCGAACACCTCTTTCAGTAGAAATCCCTTGTCGTCAACTTCGATGACAGCGATATCCGTGATGATGAGGGATACGCAGGAGAGAGCCGTCAGCGGCAGTCCGCATTGCTTTTTCAGCTTGGGGTTGCCCTTCTTGTCCGTGTGCATGGTCACAGCGATCACCTTCTTCGCGTGCCGCGCCAAATCCATCGCGCCGCCCATGCCCGGAATGAGTCCGCCGGGAACCATCCAGTTCGCGAGGTCGCCGTTCTCGCCCACCTCCAGCGCGCCGAGCACCGTGATATCCAACTTGCCCGACCGGACCAATGCGAAGGAATCCGCGCTGTCAAAGAAGGATGCGCCGGGCATCACCGTGATGGGTACGCCGCCCGAATCTATGAGTTCCTTGTCCTCTTTCCCTTCCTCGGGCGCGGGGCCCGCGCCCAACACGCCGTTTTCGGCGTGCAGAAACACCGTCTTATCCTCCGGTATATAATTGATCACCTTCTGCGGAATGCCGAATCCCAAATTCACCACATTACCGTTATCGATCTCCTCAGCGGCCCGCTTGGCCATCATTTCTTTAATTGCCATTCCCATGTCCATTCACCTCCACCTTGTACA
>JAISQM010000033.1 GCA_031274195.1 Eubacteriales Family XIII. Incertae Sedis bacterium | reverse complement strand
TACCAATCACAATCGCAAGCGCAAGCCCCTGCGCCATAGCCAAAACCACCGCCAGATAATATATAACAATCAACAAACCCATGCTGACGTCCGCACCGAGAAAGCGCATGGACAGATAATTCACGCCCAATAACAGCAAAGAAAAAAGGGTGTATGCAAGGATACAAATCAGGATATACATCGGATGTGACTTGACAAGCGCCCCGCCGATTCCGAAAACCAATATGCTTTCCAAGAGTGTTCGCACCATGATTTCCATATTGCCCCACAGGATTTTTTTGAACGAGGATTCGGGGATCATGTAAATATAATGTGAATAGGTTTCCTTCAGCCCTCTGCCTGTGCCGATGAGAAAAATCTGCATCCACATCAGAATTTGCAGGATTACAGAAAGCTCACGGACAAAAAGTGTCACAATTACCGCGCCGGCCGCGACCAACACCGAGGTCAGCGTCAGTACGCCGAATCGGTTTTCCCTAAAACTTTCCCTCATGTGCTTTCCGAACAAAGCCGCCGCGCCGTTGCCGGGAATGCCCGTTTTGGCGACTTTCACGGATTTTCGCACAGATGCGGCCGTATTCAAATTGCCGTCGGCCATCGCCCTTTTTTTCTCATAGGCCGTCTCGGTGGCTACCAGAACATCTTCATAATAATCCGGGTTGGAAAGCAGAATATACGCCATTATTCCGGCGCAGAGAAGCAGGTTCAACGCTAAAAAGAATACTCCTGTCACCGCCTCGCCGGACAAAAATGCGGTCACGCCGCTTGCTGTCCAGCCCGCAACCGGAACAAACCGCAAAAATGGGGAATTGATGGCCGTTTCCAACGATGAGAGCATATCCTGTGTCGTGAAATATTCCGCCGCCAGAAAGACGGCAAGCGGCATGAACAGCAAAACGGCAAGACCCTTCACAATTCGCTTGCGGCCGGCATTGCCGTTTGTGACGCTGTAAATCAGCAGGGAGACCGTCGTCAGCACAATCATAGCCAGTAAAAAACAGGCAAAGGTGAGCAGAACGCCGCCGTAATCAACGCCGAAAAGCGCCAGCGAAGTCGCTTGAAACAGGATAAAAAAGCTGGCAAGGAACGATGTTTTCGCCATGCGGACAAGTCCGTACAGCAGCACCTTGCGTGGATTGAGCGGCGACACAAACAGCAGGTTTACATCATTCATGTCAAAAATAGCGTCCCCGGCTGAAAGCCCTTTTGAAAAGGCAATGACAACAAACATGGTGACGAACAGGAATAAAATCCCGCTAAACCAGAACAGCGGCGCAGGGTCATCCATACCCGCCCTTGTAAAAGAAGACAAGAAAATCAGACCTATGATTGCAACGGCAACCAAAACATAGAGTGCCAGTTTGCACGGTTTTTTCAAAAGTTCTTTCAGACTGTTTTTTACGCTTTTACGAACGATATAGACAAGGGCGCTCATGCTGTTTTGTCTCCTTCCGTGATGGAAAAGTAAATGTCCTCCAATGTTTGTCCGGCCGGCAAATCTCCCCGACGGCAAAGAGCGGCCACTTTACCGTCTTTCATGATGTAGGTGACATCCCAGTTGTCCTCCATGCTCTCAATCATATGTGTGCTGATGAGCAGGGCACAACCGCCGGTCTTTAAGTCGGCGATTGCGGCCTTGATCTCACGGATACCGTGGGGGTCAAGCCCCACCAGCGGTTCGTCCAAAATGACCGCCCTTGGCTGTGGCAGCAAGGCACAGCAAATGCTCACCTTTTGCTGCATCCCCTTGGAAAGCTCCTTGCCCAGCTTATTGGTTTTGTCGGACAGTTCAAATTTACGGAGCAGTTCATCTGCTGAATGTTCCCAGTTCTGTAAGCGATAAGCCTTTGCGATAAACTCCAGATGCTCGTAGACGGTCAGCATGGGATACAGCACGGGCATTTCGGGGACATAGCCCAACAGTCGCTTGGCTTCGACGGAGCGGTTGTCGAGACTGTCTATGGTGATGCTGCCGCGAAACCGCAGCAGTCCGCAGACCGACTTGATCAGGGTTGATTTCCCCGCGCCGTTTGGACCAAGCAACACGGTCAATTCCCCGGACTGCACCGTGAGGGAAATATCATCGTTGGCAAGGAATTTGCCGTAACGTTTTGACACATTTTTAACGGTAATCATAGTGGATTTCTCTCCTTTTTCATATAGACCAATTCGCTGTCGCTCTGATACAGTCCATATCATTCACCCGCCGCTTTCAGCGTTTTGGACGCGCACAGCACAAATCCGCTCGCGAACAATAAGAATCCCGTCACTATCAGCAGATATTCGATTTTCACAAGGTCGCCCAACGGCCCGAACAGCGCCATTCCGAGCGGCATCGCCAAACCGTTTATCATCATCAATATGCTGAACACGCGCCCCATTATCTGCGGCTCGATTTTCGTCTGCATGACAGTCATCGCCGACGTGTTGAAAAGCGGCACAGACATTCCGCACAGGAGCATTACGCCCAAGTATATCCAAAAATTTGGGACAATGCCGAACAAGAGCGTTGTCACGCCGAATGCGAAACAAGCCATTATCATCGTGTGAACTTTATTCCTGAAACCGCCCCATACAGAAACAGCCACACCACCCAGCGCCATTCCCAACGCAAACAGCACTTCAATCGCGGTCAACCGCCACACATCGCCGCCGAACGTCCGCACGACCTGAAGCGGCGTGAGCATTGCCGCAGGAGTCATACAAACGCAGAAAAAAGCAGTATAGCCGAGCAGGATTTTCAGCCACACACTCCCGCCGACATAACGAAGCCCCTCTTTCAGTTCGCAGAAGTACGCGGATACGCCCGTCCCGCTTTGTGTGCGTTCCGGTCGCGGGACATGGACGAAGAAAAACACGACCGAGATTCCGATTGCCGCTGTGATCACGTCGATAAAGAAGATATACTCAATCGGCAGAAACGTCAGCAAAACACCCGCGAGCATTGGCGTGGCGAACATCGTCAAAGACTGCGCCGCGCTTTGAATCCCGTTAAACCGAATCAAATGCTCCTGCGGCACCATCTGCGGAATAAGCGCGCTGCCGGCGGGCGTCTGCACGCCCTGCCCCAATCCGCGAACGATGACAACCACGAGCATAAGCCAAATATTCTCGCCGCCCGTGAAGAAAACGACGGCAAGCACAAGCGTCGCCACGGCGATTGCGGCGTCGGAAATGTTGATGAGATACTTGCGGTTGTACCTGTCTGCCCATACGCCCGCCAAAGGCGAAATAAGCACCATCGGCAACAGACCCGCGCAGGTAAACAGCGTCATCCATACGCCGGATTGGGTTTCGAGCGTGATATGCCACGTTATGGCGTATTGTACGAGCATTGAACCGAACATAGACATGAATTGCCCGCCAATGAAAAAGCCCGCGTTGCGCTTCCAGTTTGTCATTTTTGTTCCTTCCTTTTCACCTCAAGTCCGTAGAAACTGTAAATTATAGTGAAGTCTTCGCTCCGGGCGCGGCCCAACCCTTCGTCCCATATTATCACCAAAACGATTCAAGGGGAATCCTTTCATTGAACATTTGTGCTACCACAGCGCGGCGCAAGACAAAAGGGGACGCATGAACCGTCATTATGTCTCATTTGCGGCCGGACGTAAAACCAACATGCGCCCCTTTGCCTATACACCCATTTTATGATACTATCTTGATGTAGCGATCATTATTTAGCGATTACGAGTAGACGCCAATTTTCGGAAACGGGAAAGCGAAGTGTTTCTCTGTCTCAAATATTTGGCGATTTTGGAAAGGATGGATATCATGCGGGCATTGATCAGTGTATCGGACAAGACAGGTGTGGCGGAGTTCGCCAAGGAATTGGCGGCATTGGGCGTGGAGATCATCTCCACGGGCGGCACCCACAAGGCGTTGGAGGACGCGGGCGTAAAGGTCGTCGGCATTTCCGAAGTGACGGGCTTCCCCGAGTGTTTGGACGGCAGGGTCAAGACGCTGCACCCGTCGGTTCACGGCGGCATATTGGCCATGCGCGACAAGGCGTCGCATATGGAGCAGCTCGCGGAGTTGGGCATCGGCACCATCGACATCGTGGCCATCAACCTCTACCCGTTCAAGGCCACCATCATGAAACCCGACGTGACCCTGCCCGTAGCGATCGAAAACATCGACATCGGCGGGCCGACCATGTTGCGCTCGGCGGCGAAAAATCACAAGGACGTCATCGTCGTCTGCGATCCGGCCGACTACGCGCAAGTGATCACGGAACTGCGGGAAACGGGCGGCGCCGGCTACGAGACCAAATATCGTCTGGCGCTCAAGGTGTTCGAGCACACCGCCGCCTACGACGCGATGATCGCGGAATATCTCAGAAATGAGCGGGACATCCCCCTGCCCCCCAACCCCACTTTCACATTCGAGAAAATTCAATCCCTGCGCTACGGCGAAAATCCCCACCAGTCCGCCGCGTACTACCGCGAGGTCAAACCTTGGTCCGGCGCGCTTGTGAACGCGAAGCAGCTTCACGGCAAGGAGCTTTCCTTTAATAATATCAACGACACGAGCGGAGCCTTGGCTGCGGTGCGGGAATTTGACGAGCCTACAGTCGTAGCGGTGAAACACGCGAATCCATGCGGCGTCGGAAGCGCGGCGACCATCCTGAACGCATATCAAAAAGCCTACGAAGCCGACCCTGTCTCGATATTCGGCGGGATCATCGCCGCGAATCGGATTATCGACAAGCACACGGCCGAGGAGATCAACAAGATATTCGTCGAGATCGTCATCGCGCCGGGATATACGGACGAGGCGCTTGATGTACTGAAAGAAAAGCCGAACACACGCGTCCTCGAACTTCCCAATCTTGAAAAACAGCCGCCCGCCGGTCAGATAGACATCAAAAAGGTGGACGGCGGCATCCTCATACAGGATATCGATACGGGATTGTACGAGGAATCGGATCTGAAAGTCGTCACGGAGAAGCAGCCTACGAAAAAGGAACTCGAAGACATGAAATTCGCCATGAAGGTGGTGAAGCACGTCAAGTCCAACGCCATCGTCATCGCCTATGATAAGATGACGCTCGGCGTCGGCCCCGGGCAGACCAACAGGATCAGCTCCGTGGAGATCGCCATACGGGGAACGGACGGCGACGCCTCCTCGCGGGATATAAACGGCTCCGTGCTGGCCTCCGACGCCTTCTTTCCCTTCGACGACTGCGTCACGGCGGCAGCGGCGGCCGGCATTACGGCCATCATTCAGCCGGGAGGTTCCGTGCGAGACGAGGACTCCATCAAGCGCGCGAATGAGCTGGGTGTGGCGATGGTATTTACGGGCGTGCGTCATTTCAAGCATTAAAGGAGCGTAATAAATGAAGGTATTAGTAATCGGCGGCGGCGGCCGCGAGCACGCCATCGTATGGAAATTGGCGCAGAGCCCCAAGGTGGGCGAGCTTTTGTGCGCGCCGGGCAATGCGGGCATATCGAAGCTCGCGCGCTGCATAGATGTGGACGCGGAGGACGTGGAAGCGGTGACGGCGTTGGCGGCACAGGAAACCCCCGACCTCGTCGTGATCGGCCCCGAAGTCCCGTTGGCGAAAGGCCTGACCGACCGCATAGAAGCAAAGGGCATACGCGTGTTCGGGCCGAACGCGAAATGCGCGCAACTTGAGGCCAGCAAGTCGTTTACGAAAGCCTTTCTCGCGCGGCACGGTATTCCCACGGCGGGTTACCGGGAATTTACGGATAAGGACGAATTAAAGGCGAACATCGGGCTGTTCGGCTTCCCCATGGTGCTGAAAGCCGACGGTCTCGCGGCGGGAAAAGGTGTCGTACTCGCCGAAGACGCGCGGGCAGCGGAAAAGGCCATCGAGGAGATGATGGGCGACCGCGTTTTCGGGGCGGCGGGCGACAGGGTGGTCGTCGAGGAATGTCTGCGCGGCGTGGAGGCGTCGGTGTTGTGTTTCGTGGACGGCAGCGCCATCGTTCCGATGGAATCCGCGCAGGATTACAAGCGGATATTCGACCATGACGAAGGTCCGAATACGGGCGGCATGGGGACGTATTCCCCGAGTCTCGTATTTGACGAAGCGCTCGAACAGCAGATCGCGGAGCGCATACTGAGACCCACATTTGAGGGCTTTCGCGCGGACGGCTTGGACTTCAAGGGCGTGCTGTTCATCGGTCTCATGATCACGGACGAGGGGCCGAAGGTGATAGAGTTCAACAACCGCTTCGGAGACCCGGAAACGCAGTCCGTCCTGCGCAGATTGGACACGGATATACTCGATATCTTTCTCGCCGTGACGGAGAACCGTCTATCGGAGCAGGAGATCAAGTGGAATGACGACCGCGCGGTCTGCGTGGTCATGGCGGCGGGCGGCTACCCCGGCGCGTACGACAAAGGGAAAGTCATCAGCGGCTTAGACGACGTGGACGAAGACGTCATCGTCTTTCACGCGGGAACGAAATTCGGAGCCGGCGGCGAGACGCTGACGGCGGGAGGTCGCGTCTTGGGCGTAACGGCGGTGGGCGCCACCCACGATGAGGCGCGCAAAAAGGCGTACGATAATGTAAAGAAAATTTCATTTGAGGGCGCGCAGTATCGCACGGACATCGGAATCGTGTATCAGGATTGATGGGATTTTAACAATATGAGATTAGATGAACTCTTTGACGGCATCGAATATGGATTCATTCAGGGCGACATGGATGTGGATGTCACGGACATCAGCATCGACAGTAGGCTGACGGAAAAAGGCGACCTATTCGTCGCCACCGTAGGCGCGAGCGCGGACGGCCATGACTATATCGAGCAGGCGATATCGCGGGGTGCAGTCGCCGCGTTGATTCAGAGCGACCGCTCGGAGCGGCTTCCTTTATCCTTCCCAAACGGAGCGCCGCAGGATTTCACCATCCTCAGCGTCCCCGATACGCGTGAAATACTCTCCGCGCTCGTGAACAGACTCTGCGGCGATCCCGCCCGTAAATTCCGCCTGATCGGAATCACCGGCACAAACGGCAAGACTTCCGTGGCCGCCATGCTCGATCACATTCTCAGATTCGCAGACCATAAGACAGGCCTGCTCGGCACCATCGACAATTACTGCGGCGGTGAGGCGCTTCGCGTGCGACGAACCACCCCCACCACGCCCGACTGCGTTGAATTGGGGCATATCATGTCGCAAATGGCGGAGGCGAACGTGGACGACCTCATCATGGAGGTTTCCTCCATGGGACTCAAGACCGGACGCGTCAACGCGCTGACCTTCGATGTCGGTGTCTTTACGAATCTTTCCCCCGAGCATTTGGACGATCACAAGACGATGGAAGACTACCGGGCATCGAAGCTGAAACTGTTCCCGCTGTCCGAATATGCCGTCGTCAACTTAGACGACCCATTTTCGGCGGTCGTCCGGAAAAACGCGCGGGGAGAAGTCCTCGGATACGCCATCAAAAATAAAGAGGGAAGCGGACTGTTCGCGGAGAATATCTCATATACGGGCGACGGCGTTTCATTCGACATGGTGTATGAACTCGAAGAAAGCGCGGAGCGCGTCAGCCTCGGTACTCCGGGCGAATTTGCGATATACAACGCGTTGGCGGCGACCGGAGCCGCCCTCCGGTTGGGCGTGGCGTTCCCGCAGATCGCCGCGGCGCTGCGTGAAAAGATCGACATCCCCGGCCGCTTCGAAGTGATTCGATCCGGCGGCATTTCAGCCATCGTAGACTACGCCCATACGGCCGAGGCACTCGAAAATCTGCTGACGGCGGTGCGCGGGAATCCACGTTACAGTCGCATCATCTCCGTATTCGGATGCGGCGGCGACCGGGATCCCGGCAAACGTGCGCCTATGGGCAGGATTTCCGGCAGATTGGCCGATTACACCGTCATCACATCGGACAACCCGAGGACGGAGGACGCCCTCGCCATCATAGACGGCATCGTGGCGGGTATCCAAAATTCCGGCGGAGATTACGAGGTCGAGCTTGATAGGCAAAAGGCGATCGAAAAGGCTATCGCCGGCGCGACGCCCGGCACAGCTGTCGTTATTTCAGGCAAGGGACACGAGGATTACCAGATTATCGGTCATGAAAAAATCCATTTTGACGACCGTGAAATTGTACGAACCGTTTTTGAACGAATTGGAGGTGTTGAATCTTGAAAGCGAATCTGAAACAATGCAAGCGTCCGTTGGCCTTTCTCGCCATTCTGTTGTTGATCTGTGTTGCGGCTTTCGGCGTCGCGGGGCAGAGCGGCGATTCCGAACCCACCGGCCACATCTATGCCTTTGCGGAGGAGGCGACAAATCCCCCCGAGGACGAGACTCCCGAGGAATCGGAGACCCCGCAAGCGCCGCCGCCACCGATCGAGCTGGCGATCAAAGACGCGCCCGCATCTCTGAATGTGGGCGATACGGTCACACTCTCCTACACGTTGAACAACGCGGATGTCGACACGACTGTCGTCTGGCAGAGCGGCAACGTGGAGGTGGCCGTCGTCGATTCGAGCGGCAAGGTTTTGGCCGTCTCGCCGGGCAATGTGGAGATCATCGCTTCCGTCGGCGACGTCAAATCCTCTGTGCTGATCTCCGTATCCGAGATCGCGGCGGAATCCATCAAAATTGTGGTTCAGGAA
>JAISQM010000002.1 GCA_031274195.1 Eubacteriales Family XIII. Incertae Sedis bacterium | reverse complement strand
AGCTACGAGGCAACGCTCAGGCTCATTCTAAGTACTACCCATACCGCGCAAGCAGATTCACGAAATCAAGGATTTCGGAATCTGCTACAAGAAGCCCCAATCTATACGCCGTGTTTCGCTCTGCGTAATTGCTCCGCCGGTATAAAGTTGGATACCGTGGTCTTGTGACCCGGCAGTTTTACGATCTTCTCGTTGATGGCGTCCAGTATCCAACTCGCCTGCGGGAAAAATACATCGTCGAACTCAAACGGCGGCGTAATCCAGTTTTGCGCACCCACAACCACGGGCGGCGCGTCCAAATAGTCGAAGCACAGCTCCGTGATATTCCGCGCGATGTCGTTGATGAAAGCTCCTCTGGCGCAAGCGTCACAGGCCAGTACGACGCGTCCGGTCTTTTCCACGGAGGCGATGATATCGGTGTAGTCTAATGGAACCAAGCTGTGCAGGTTGATGACTTCGGCGCTCAGTCCATGCTCACGCTCCAGAATGTCAGCGGCCTCCACGGCCTTGTAGAGCGTGGCGCCGATGGTCAAGATCGTCAGGTCAGCGCCGGCTCGCACGCGATTCACGGAACCGAATTCGATCTCGTAGGGCTCGGCGGGGACACCCTCCTTACGAAATACCTCGCCCATGTCGTAGATGCGCTGGCTCTCAAAGAATACGACGGGATCCGTCCCATTCAGAGCCGCAGTCATGAGTCCCTTCGCCTCGTAGGGCGTAGCGGGGAAGCAGACCTTCAATCCCGGGATATGCGTACAGAGCGCCGTCCAGTCCTGGCTGTGTTGGGCGCCGTATTTTGCGCCGACAGACACGCGCAGCACGACGGGCATGCGCAGGATTCCGGCACTCATTGCCTGCCATTTGGAGAGCTGATTGAATACCTCGTCTCCGGCACGACCGATGAAGTCACAGTACATGAGTTCCGTCACGGCTCTGCCGCCCGAAAGTCCGTAGCCGACGCCCGTTCCCACGATGGCGGCTTCGGAGATGGGCGCGTTGAACAGCCTCGAATGCGGCAACGCTTCCTTGAGTCCGCGGTACACCGCGAAAGCTCCGCCCCAGTCGCGCACGTCTTCGCCGTAGGTGATGAGAGTCGGATCCTCGTAGAATTTGTCGAGCAGCGGCTCGAATATCGCGTCGCGGATGTTGTACGCCTTCATCTTGCTGACCGCCTTGCCGTTTTCGTCAAAGGCGTATCTGCTCTTACCGGCGATCTGCTTTACGCGGGAACACTCCTCCTTTGGAATGAGCACCTCGGGCGCGCCGCCGCCGAAGGCGGAGACTCTTTCATTTGAAAACATCGTCCGCTCGATGATCTGCGGATCAGAGGCGAAATCGGCGTAGGGCGAGATGTTCGTATCCGCCGCCCAACCGCAGATCTTCGTCATGCGCTCGGTCGTCTCGGTCCATATGTCGTCAAACGACGCATCCGGCGCGACGCCGGCGGAAACAAGATCGGCGCGGAACACCGTACAAGGATCGACGGCCGCCCACGCCTCCATTTCCTCTTTGCTGCGGTAGGCGTTCTGATCTGAGGTGGAATGACCGGACAGTCTGTAGGTGAGCACATCGAGAAAGACGGGGCCTCCGTTTCGCGCGAGCACTTCCTTTTTGCGGCGGTACGCGTCGATGACGGCCAACGGGTTGTGTCCCCACACGCGTTCGGTGTGCATCTCGTCGGGGGACACGCCGGCGCCGACGCGTGCGACTATGCCGTAGGCCATCGTCTCGCCTCCGGTCTGTCCGCCCATGCCGTACCCATTGTTAAAGATATTGAAGATGATGGGCAGGCCTCCCTTCTTGCCGTCTTCCCACAGAGTCTTGTATTGATCCATCGCGGCGAAGTTCAGCGCCTCCCACACGGGACCGCAGCCGAGAGAACCGTCGCCGATGTCGCAGATGACCAAGCCGCTCTTGCGGTTGCACTTTTTGTAGAGCGCCGCGCCGGCGGCGATAGCGGCCGAACCTCCGACGATGGCGTTATTCGGATAGACGCCGAAGGGCAGAAAAAAGGCGTGCATGGAACCGCCCATACCCCTGTGAAATCCGTTTTCACGGGCGAATATCTCCGTCAGCGTACCGTAGAGGACGAAATGAATAGCGAGATCCTTGACGTTCTTCGCCTTGTAGAGCTTCTCCAGGGTGCGCAGAATGCGGCCGCCGTCAAATCCCTCCATGACCCGCATGAGCGTCTCGTCGTCCAACTTTTGAATGGCCGAGAGGGATTTTGCGAGAATCTCGCTGTGGCTCCGGTGACTGCCGAAGGTGAGGTCGTCCGTATTCAGCAGATACGCCTGTCCCACAGCGGCTGATTCCTGCCCCAGCGACAGATGTGCCGGACCCGGATAGGTGATCTCCACCCCGTTATAATTGCCCTGCGTCTTGATGCGGTTCAACATGCTCTCGAATTCGCGCAGGATCGTCATATCCCTGTATATGCGAATCAGCGCGTCGTCGCCAATGGCGGCTCGTTCTTCCGCCACGGTCTTGTCGTATTGATTTACGGGAATATCGTCAAAATGGACGAAACCCTTCTGTTTCAGCGTATTCGGGTCTAAAAATAATGTATCCGGCATTGGTGTAACTCCCTTCTATTCGGCAAACAACGTTTCGCGGATGATCTCTCCCACCGTCGGGTGCGGGAATACGAGTTCTTTCAATGTCCCGACGGGAAGACCCAGATCGGTCATGATGCCCGCGGACAGGATGATTTCGGAGGCGTAATTTCCGATGAGCTGTACGCCGACGACCCGGTTTGCGCTTTCATCCACGATCAGTTTGCACAATCCGTTTCCTTTTTCATTTTCCGCCACATAGCGGCCGGCATAGTTCATGGGCAGCGTCTTTACGCGTACGCGGAGACCTTTTTCGGCCGCCGTTTCCGCCGTCTCACCCACGGACGCCACCTCGGGGTAGGTGTAGATCACCGACGGTATCGCGTCGTAGCGCATATGGTCGGCTTTTCCCAACATGTGATTTACGGCGACTTCCGCTTCCCGGTAGGCGGTGTGCGCGAGCATGAGTTTGCCGTTGACATCTCCGGCCGCGTATACGCCCGGGATATTCGTACACATATGCGCATCCGTAACCACAGCGCCCTTTTCCGTGTGGACGCCGATACTTTCGATACCGGCGCGTTCCGTGGCGGGCCGCCGACCGATGGAGACGAGTACCGTGTCCGCCTCGATGGATTCCGTACCCACGACCACGCCGCTCGCCGTAATCTCCGTCACGCCGCCGCCAAGCCGGAAAACGACGCCTTTCGCTTCCATATTCTTTTGCAGATTTGCGGATAGTTCTGCATCGAAGGGGCCGGCGATCTTGTCTAACATCTCGATCACGACCACCTCGGAGCCAACCGTGGCAAAATAGTCGGCCATCTCAAGTCCGATGACGCCGCCGCCGACGACGATCAGCTTTTTCGGTACCTTCGGAATGTCCAATATCTCGCGGCTCGTCACCACGAGTCCGCTTTTGATGCCTTCGGCCATGCCGCGTATGGGCGGAACGATCACCGAGGAACCCGTGGCGATCAGCAATCGATCGGCAGTATAGATGTCCTCCGCGCCGGAGGCCGCTTCATCGCTTCGAATCGCCTTCACCGTGAAACCGTCTGCGGATTTCCCCGTGATCTCAGCGGCCGCTTCCACCACCGTCACTTTTTTGGATTTCAACGCGTAACGCACGCCGGAAACCAACATTGAAATAACTTCATTTTTGCGTTTGATCACCTGCGCGTGGTCGATGGAGATGCCCTCCGCGCGAACACCGTATGCCTCGCCGTGCAACGCGCCGCTGTACAGCTTGGCGGAATACAGCAGGCTCTTTGTCGGAATGCAACCTTCGTTGAGACAGACGCCTCCGAGACTTCGGCGTTCAAAGAGCGCGACGCTGAAACCGCCTTCGGCTGCCCGTTCCGCCGCCAGATATCCCGCGGGTCCGCCGCCGATTATGATGAGATCGAAATGATTCATATGCCACCTTCCTTTATCTATTTTGACAACAACAGCCTGAAACGCTCTAATTTTTCTATGACCGCCTGCGCGAATCGGGAAGCCGGCGCACCGTCCAGGGCACGATGATCGTAGGTGAGGGACAGACCGATCGACGGATAGGCCGTAAGGCCGTTTTTCGTCTCCTTGACCTTCGTCGTGCGCCCGCAGACGCCGAGGATGGCGACCTGCGGCGGGTTGATGATGGGCGTAAACATCTCGACGCCCGTCGCGCCCAGATTCGACACGGTGAAAGTCGCGCCCGTCAGCAGATCGGGGTTGATGTTGCCCTTCCGTGCCGACGCGGCCAAAGTCTTGACCTCCGCGCTGATCTCCGTCAGCGATTTCTGATCGGCGTGAAACACCGTGGGAACCATCAGACCTCTCGGCGTATCGACGGCGACGCCCAGATGAACGCGATTGTACCGCCGAAGCGTGGTATCGTCCGGAAGCAGACTGTTCACCTCCGGATATTCCATCAGCGTCCGCACCGTCGCGAAGAACACCATGTCGCCGATGGAAACGCCGGATAACGCCTCGTCGCCGCTCTCCTTATACATTGCACGTAACGTCAATATCTCCGTCGCGTCGAAAGAATGATGGTGGGTCAACTGCGCCAGATTTTGCAGGGAATTCGTCATGGACTTCGCGATGACACTGCGTATCTTCGTAAAGGGTTCATCCGTGTATTCGTCCGTGCGTTTCGCCGTGGATTCCGCCGTTTCGGCGACTGACTGTACCGGAGGCGCGGTAGTCGGCGCGGCAGACTGTATCTCCGATTCATCGCGCCGGCTGCGCTCGAAAAGCTCCTGCACATCGCGCTCTGTCACGCGATTTTCGGGGCCGCCGGGCGTCGCCTGCCGCACGTCCACACCGAGCTTCTTCGCCAATTTTTTGGCGCGCGGCGAAGCTTTCACCTCTCCCGCAATTTCGCCGGCCGGCTCAGGCTCTGCCGCGACGGTTGTCTCCGCGTCTGCGGCCGGAATCGCGCCGCTTTGCGCAGCCGCCGTTTTGTCGGCGACGGGCGCGGACGGACTTTCCGCTTTCGGAGCTGCCGACCCGCCCGGACGCAGCGCGGCTGCATCTTCGCCTTCCTTGCCGACGACACATACGGGCTGCAACACCTCCACCTCGTCTCCGGGCGCGTAGAAAATTTCAAGCAAGACACCCGCAGCCGTGGATTCGCATTCAAAGGCCGCCTTGTCCGTCTCATAGTCAAATAAGATGTCGCCGACCTCGACCGCGTCGCCCACATTCTTGCGCCACGCACCGATGAGACAACTTTCCACCGAGATGCCCGATTTGGGCATCAGTACTGCTTCTGCCATTTCATTCTCCTTTTCATTTCAACATTACCTGGCCGCCGGTGACGGGCAAGGCCTGTCCCGTTTCGTATTGCTGGACGACCAAATACGCCGCGGCAGTCATCACGTCGTCCACCGTACAGCCGCGCCCAAGCGGAACCTTTGCTTCGTAGAACCGTCTTACGTCGCCCACGTTTTTCGCGCCCGGCACCTTGCCCGCGTCCAAATATTGCCGGAACAGCCCTCGCTCTGGGTCGCTCCACAGCGGGCCGTCCAAGAGATTGCCGGGACAGATGGCATTGACCTTTATGCCGTATTCGGCTAATTCCAGAGCAAAACTCTGCGTCAATCCGATCCCTCCGAATTTGCTGCCGGCGTAGACAAAGTTCGCCTTACTGCCTTCAAGGCCGCTCTTGGAATTGATCTCTATGATGTCAAACATGCGATTTTCCGCGTATTTGCTCTGTTGTTTCATGACCATCGCCGCATATTTCGCGCAGAGGAAGTACCCCGTATAGTTGATGGCCGTCACCCTGTCAAAATCCGCCCGCGTTATGTTTTCAACGCCGCCGGCGACGAGAATGCCGGCGCAGGCGATCATGACATCGACGCCGCCGTAACGCCGCACGGCCGACTCGATCATGCCCCTGACGGACGCTTCGTCCGAAACGTCCACATATACGCCCTGCGCGTCAACTGAATCGGATTGGGATATGGATTTGGCCACGGCCTCGGCGCCGTCCTTGTTGATATCCGCGACGGTCACGTAGGCGCCTCGGGCGGCAAAGCCCCTCGCCAATCCTTCTCCGAAACCCTGCGCGCCGCCGGTAATGACGACGGACTTGCCATTCATCGAACGCGTCTCCCCCGCGCGAGGTCCGACAGACAGCGAAAACGTCCCTATCCCGCGAATCGAAACGCGCGCCGGAGGCTGATTTCTCCGTTCGACATGGCTCGTAAACGCGGCCTCGATATCCTCGTCCGGCTCGATGTCGAGCGTCTCCTCGTCCCCGGCGGAAGAATTACGATACGTATTATCGGTTTGTATGACGAAAGCATCGCCGACATGCCGGATGTATAATTCCCGTACGGCGGGCAGAATGGTGATGAGCTTGGCGAAGTCCTCGTTTGCGTTGTTATGAACATGATCTTCAGACATATTATAAAGTCCTTTCCCTCGCATTTGCGGCGCTTATCATTCAAAATTCACGATGTAATCTGCGCTTGCATAATCTAACTCTATCTGATACGATATTAGCATAAACGAAAAAAAATGCAAGCTTTGGCGCATATATTGCGCAATAATAGATATTTATCCTCGTTTCGCACAAATGTTGCGCGAAAATGAACAAATTTTAACGGAGATCGAAAACGGTTATGAACAACAGCGGCAGAAAAGAGATGATCTTAGACCTCTTGCGGAATTACAGTCATTTTGTAACCGTGGAGCAGCTGAGCGAGCAGCTTTTCGTCAGCAGCGCCACCATCCGGCGCGACTTGCAGGACCTCGAAAACAGCGGATTGATCCACCGCACGCGCGGCGGCGCACTGCTCCTCGAGAGCATTACCACCGAAGCGCCTATGGTGCTGCGGGAAAACCGCAATGAGATGCAGAAACAGATCATCGCCAACATTGCGCGCAAGTACATCAAGGACGGTATGACGATCTTTATGGATTCGTCCTCAACCGTGTTTACATTGGCGCGCAATCTCGAGCCGTTCTCCAACCTGAAGATCATCACGAATAATCTAAAGGTTATCTGGTTGCTTTCCGAGCGAAAAGGCATCACTATATTGTGTACCGGCGGCGTTTTGAAAGAGAATTCTAAATCGTTTCTCAGCGAGAGCGCCGTGGAATATGTGCGGAGGCTTAACGCCGACGCGGCTTTTCTCTCCGCGCAGGGTTTTAGCATAGAGAAAGGTTCCAGCGATTCAAATGAGGCGGAGTTTTGGCTCAAACGCGCCTATATCTCGCACAGCAGACAGCGATATCTGCTGTGCGACACGTCCAAGATGGGCATCGAATATCTCTACCGCACATCTCCCCTGTCCGCCTATACGAAGATCATCACCGAAAATCGCGAGGTGAACGACTATCTGAAGGCGTCCGTTCAGCCTTCGAGCACGACGCCGTCCTCGTCCACCGCGAGGGGTGCCACCGCACCAGACTGACCGCCTCCGCTCGCGCCGCTCTCCTTGCTCTGCCCGTTCGCGCCCGCTTTTGGCGCCTTCTTCTCGTTGATCTTCTCAAATACGAGCTTCTCTATCTTCTCGGCGATTGCCGCATTCTCCTTGAGCCACGTTTTCACATTTTCTCTGCCCTGCCCTATACGGCCGCCTTCAAAGCTGTACCACGAACCGGCTTTCTCGATAATCTTCTCCGTTACGGCGCAATCCACCAGATCGCCCATCTTGGAGATACCCTCTCCGTACATGATGTCAAACTCGGCCTGTTTGAACGGCGGCGCGACCTTGTTCTTCACGAGCTTGGCTCTCGTTCTGTTGCCGATAATCTGATCTCCGGATTTGATGGATTCTATCTTGCGAATGTCGATGCGCATGGACGAGTAGAATTTCAACGCGCGGCCGCCGGTCGTAACCTCGGGATTCCCGTAGATCACGCCGACCTTCTCACGCAGTTGATTGATGAAAATCGCGCAGGTATTGGACTTGTTGATGGCACCCGCCAATTTGCGGAGCGCCTGCGACATGAGCCGGGCATGAAGACCTACGTGGGAGTCGCCCATCTCGCCCTGTATTTCGGCTCTCGGAACCAAGGCCGCCACCGAATCCACGATCACCACATCGATGGCGCCGCTGCGCACGAGCATCTCGCAGATTTCGAGCGCCTGCTCGCCGGTGTCCGGTTGGGATACGAGAAGTTCGTCGATGTCGACGCCCAATTTTCCGGCATATTCCGGATCCAACGCGTGTTCGGCATCGATAAACGCCGCCTTGCCGCCCAATTTCTGTGTTTCCGCGATGATGTGCAATGTGAGTGTGGTCTTGCCGGAGGATTCGGGACCGAATATCTCCACGATCCGCCCTCTGGGTATGCCGCCGATACCCGTGGCAATATCCAAACTGACGGAACCCGTCGGTATGGCCTCGATGTTGGAGATGGCGCCCTCGTCGCCCAACCGCATGATCGCTCCCTTGCCAAAGGTCTTGTGTATCTGCGCCAACGCTTCGTTCAACGCCCGTTCTTTTTCATCTTTGTTGATAGCCAATTTCGCCTCCGTTTCCTCCGCCGGCCGCATACAGGTGAGCCGACATCCTCATTTTCCAATCATCGCAAGCCGTATTGCAAACATACGTTCTTACGACATGATACCTTGCATTGTGCGAAAGGTCAAGGACATTTGTTCCTTGTCATGACATTGTAACACGGAAAAAGCGGCTTGTAAACATTTCCCATGAAATATTTGCGAATATTTTTTGAATTTCCCATATAAAGATCGATATCCCTCCGCGAGTCGCCTATATTTGCGACGATAGATATCGATTCACCTGATTCATCATCTCGAGCATGAATATATGCCGATTCAGGTTGCGTCCCCTGTCCCGCGTCACGAGTTTTTTCGTCTTCCGGCCGTTCGCGCCGCAGACGCATATCCACGCCACACCCACGGGCTTCTCCGCGCTGCCGCCATCCGACCCCGCGACGCCCGTTACGGATACGCCGATGTCCGTCCCCGCCCGCTCCCTCGCGCCTTCAGCCATCGCGACAGCCGTCTCCTCGCTGACCGCGCCGAAGGTCTCGATGATGTCTTTGGGTACGCCGAGCAGATCGATCTTCGACTCGTTGCTGTAGGTGATGTATCCGCGATCAAACGACTTCGATACGCCGGGTACGGCGATCAGACTGTCCGCAAACAGGCCGCCCGTGCAGGATTCGGCGGAGGCGATCGTGAGATTTCGCGCCATGAGCTTCGCCGCCACGACGGCGGAGAGCTCCCGGTCGTCGTCGCTGTACAGAAACTCCCCGACGAGGTTTTTCACGCGCTCCTCCATAGCGTCGACCACGGCCAAAGCCTCCTCGCCCGTCTTTCGTTTGGACGCGATCCGCACGGCGCATTCGCCCTCTTTTGCGTAGGTGGCGATGGTGGGGTCGGTCTGTCCGTCGATAAGAGGTGTCAATTTTGATTCCAGCGAGGATTCGCCGATGCCGTAAAATCGCAGGAGCTTATAGCGGATCACACCGTCCGTCCTCCGCTCCAAATAGGGCAATACGTCCTTTTGAAACAGATGATGAAGTTCCCGCGGCGGACCCGGCAAGGCGACGACGGTCTTCCCGTTCTTTTCGATCATAAATCCCGGCGCGGTGCCGACATCGTTGTAAAACACGGAAGCTCCCTCGGGAATCAACGCCTGTTTGCGGTTGTTCGCGGTCATCTCACGGCCGATTTCGCGGAAGAATTCCTCGATGCTCGACAATACGCCCTCGTCGAGGACGAGATTCACGCCCATCACCTCCGCGATGATCTCTTTCGTCAAATCGTCCTGCGTGGGTCCGAGGCCGCCCGATGTGATCACGAGATCCGTCTCCGCGATCGAACGCTCGAGCGCCGAGGCCGCGCGCGCGGGATTGTCGCCCACCGTGAAATGGTACAGAACATCGACACCGAGCAGTTGCAGCCGCGAGGACAGATAGGCCGCATTCGTATTTATTACTTGCCCGAACAGCAACTCGGTTCCGACCGCAAGAATCGTCGCTTTCATAGTTACGATTCAAACCCCACGCCATTTTCGCGCATTCCGGAACCTGATTCCAATTTTGACTTCCTCACGTACCCCAAGTACGCATCGTAAGCCAAAATCGGCCTCAGAACCCGGACTGCATCAAAACTATCGCGGTGTTTGAATCGTTTCGATTGAATTTCTACGCTATAATCTTTCATTTTCTATTTCTCCTTTACGCGCGGAAGACTGCTCGGTTTTGAATCATATATTCCACGCCCGAATAGATCGTCAGTCCCACGGCGATCCATAGCATGATTCTGTCAAACGGGAATCCCACATAGGCGAAGGGCCAATTGCGCAGCAGGATGGCCGCGATGGCGACCATCTGAAAGACGGTCTTCAGCTTGCCCGACATACCCGCGGCGACGACGATCCCCTCGCTGGCCGCAACCGACCGTAATCCTGTTATTGTAAACTCTCGCGCAAGGATCACGATGACCATCCACGCCGCAATCTCACCCAAGGCCGTCAGGCAGACCAACGCGGATACGACGAGCAGCTTGTCCGCCAGCGGATCCATCAGCTTTCCGAAATTCGTAATCAGGTTCTTTTTCCGCGCGATATGGCCGTCCAAGGCGTCCGTCGCCGCCGCGAGGATGAAGATCCCCGCCGCCACATAGGAGTAGCCCATGAACAGCAACACGATAAATACGGGAATCAGCGCAATTCTAAATAATGTAAGCATATTCGGCAAATTCATAATACAGCCTTTCCGATTATATCATAATCCATAGCATCCGTAATCTCCACGTTCACCATGTCGCCCGGCCGGACGTCTTCGTCCGCCGTGAAGATCACGGTATTGTCTATCTCCGGGGCGTCAAACTCCGTGCGCCCCGTGCGGACGCCCTCTCCGTCTATCTCCTCGGTCAACACGCGCAGGGTTCTTCCGACCAATTTGCGATTGTTCTCCAACGCGATGTCGAGCTGCCGCAGCATGAGCCGTTCCTTGCGCTCCGCAGCGATCTCCGCCGCGACCTTATTCTCCATATGCAGGGCGGGCGTCCCATCCTCCGCGGAATAGGCGAACACGCCGAGACGTTCGAAACGGTGCATTTCGACGAATTCTTCCAATTCGCGGAAATCATCCTCCGTCTCGCCCGGAAATCCCGTCATGAGGGTCGTCCGGATCGCGATACCGGGAACGCCTTCTCGCAATGCCGCGAGGGTCTTCTCGATGCCCGCGCGGGTAGAACGCCTGTTCATGCGAGCAAGAACGCCGTCTGCGCAGTGTTGCAAGGGGATGTCGATGTAGGCGCAGATATTCTCCTCGCGCGCCATGATGTCTATCAGCTCCGCCGTAATGCGTTCCTCGTAGCAGTACATGAGCCGTATCCATTCGGGGCCGGAGACCGCGCACAGCCGCGTCAGCAGTTCCGGCAACGCGTACCGCCCGTAGATGTCCAAGCCGTAGGCGCTCACGTCCTGCGCGATGAGGACGATTTCTTTCGATTGCCCGGCAAGCCGTTCCGCTTCACAGACGAGTTCCTCTATGGGAACACTGCGATACGGCCCGCGAATGGACGGGATGGCGCAGTAGGCGCAGCGGTTGTCGCAGCCCTCGGCGACTTTCAAAAAAGCGCTTGACTGCGGCGTCAAAGCCTTACGCGGACCGAGCAACAGCCCCGTATCCCCGTCCACGGAGAGCTGCCTTCCGAAATCCCGATCGCGGCAGAGTCCGTCCACGATGGCGGGCAGTTTTCCGTAGTCGTTGACGCCCATGATCGCGTCCACCTCCGGCAATTCCTCAAAGAGTTCCGCCGCGTAGCGCTGCGTCAGGCAGCCGCTCACGATGAGCTTCTTTCCCGACTCCCTGTACGGCAACAGTTCCAATATGCGGTCGATGGATTCACGCTTCGCGTCCTCGATGAAACCGCAGGTGTTGACGAGAATGACATCGGCGGTCTCCGCACTGTCCGCGAGCTCGTGACCCGCCTCCGAGAGCAGCCCCGCCGCCCGCTCCGAATCCTCCAGATTTTTGAAACAGCCGAGTGTATCGATATAGATGCTACTCATCGTCATCTCCCACATCGAATGGCGGCTCGTCTTCGTCGTCCGGCGGCAATTCCGTGCCGAGGAAATTCGCGAGCTGCGTCTCGCTCATGAGCACCTTGCGCGGCTTGTTCGTGCCGTCGCTGGCGGCTACGATACCGTGTTCTTCCATCATATCCACAAGTCTGGCCGCTCGGTTGTAGCCGATGCGGAAGCGCCGCTGTATCATGGAGACCGACGCCTGTTTCGCGGCGACGACCATCTCCACGGCATCCCGAAATACGTCGTCCTCGTCGTCCACCAACTGGCCGGAGATCTCGCCGCTCACGGCCTGCATGATGTCCGGACTGTAGGTCGGGTCCATCTCCTTCTTGATGTAGTCGGTCACCTTGTGAACCTCGCTGTCTGATACGAAGGAACCCTGTATGCGCATGGGCTCCCGCGTCCCCACGGGACTGAACAGCATGTCACCGTTTCCGTGCAGGCGCTCGGCGCCGGCCTCGTCCAAGATGACGCGAGACGCGGAGTTTGACGAGACGGAAAACGCGATACGCGAGGGGATATTCGCCTTGATGACGCTCGTCAGGATGGACGCTAACGGCTGTTGCGTCGCCACGATGAGGTGCATACCGGCGGCCCGCGCCATCGCAGCAAGCCGCGAGATGGATTCCTGCACCTTGGCCGGTGCGATCATCATGAGGTCCGACAATTCGTCGATGACGATGACGATACGGGGCAGCACGTCCTCCTCCGTTCCGTTCTTCTTCATGCGCTCGTTGTAACCATCTAAGTTTCGCACGTTGAATTCCGCGAACTTCTTGTAGCGCTCGTTCATGAGCGTGACCGCGTAGTTCAGCGCGGTAGCCGCCCGCTCCGGCTCCGTGACCACGGGCACGAGCAGATGGGGAATGTCGTTATAGCTTTTCAGCTCCACGACCTTCGGGTCCACCAAGATGAGCTTTACCTCGTCGGGCCTGGCGCGGTAGAGGATACTGAGCAGAATGCTGTTGATGCAGACGCTCTTGCCGCTGCCCGTGGTACCCGCGATGAGCAGGTGGGGCATGTCGTTCAGGTCGGCGACGATGCGCTTTCCCGAGATGTTCTTGCCGAGAACGAAAGATATCTTTGAATCCGGATCGCGGAACTCCGGGGAATCGATGATCTCCCGCAGCGTGACGAGATTCGTATTGGCGTTGTAGGCTTCGATGCCGACCACCGCCTGACCGGGCATGGGAACGACGCGCACGCTCTTTACCTCGAGCTTCAAGGCCAGATCGGGCTCCAGACTCTTGATGCTCTGAATCTTCACGCCCACATCGGGCTCCACCTCATACCTTGTCACGGTGGGTCCCACGGTGACCTTGATCACTTTCGCGTCCACCTTGAAATCCCGCAAGGTCTGTTCGAGTTTCTGCGCCTTGAAATTGAGCTCGCGCGCGTTCTCCGTCCGCACGGTCTTCGGCCCTCTGTTCAGCAGGTCGATGGGCGGCAGCTTATAATTCTCTAAGGCCTCCGCCTCACCGAAGCCCGTATCGGGAACGAGCCCCGCAGTGACGGGTGCGGCATTCTTTCGCTGCACCGGCGCACGCTCCGCGAGAGGAACTTCGCCGTCCGATTCCGCAAATGGATCGCCATCCGCCATATCTCGGTGATCTTCGTCATTGTCCGATTCGCCGTCCAGTCCCAATCCGGATTCGCCTCGATAGGATGGTTCTAACCCAAACCCCGTCCCGGACTCTCCCGCATAGTCCGGATCCAATCCGAGTCCGCCGATCGGCCCCGTCACATGGATGTCGTCGTTTTTCACAGCATCTAATATATTGGCTCGGTTGCGCGCCAACTTCGAGTGCGCGGCTTTACTCTCAGAGGCCGTTTCCGCCATATACGAGCCGTCTCCGTCCATCCCTTCGATCCTGATATCTCCGCGCCTTTCCGCTTCGGTGTCCGATTCTTCGGACGCAGAGCGTTCCTCCTCCTCGCGTTCCCGTTCTTCCCGTTCCGCTGCCCTGCGTTCTCGCGCGGCCGCGCGGCGTTCCCCGCTTCGCTCTCCAAACTGCTGCACGTACGGAGACAGCGGCGTGTTGAACAGAAGCAGCAGGGAGATCAGGAGAATGACGATGCTGAAGATGTAGAGGCCGGCCTTGCCGATGAAACTCACGACGAACGAGCCGATATACATGCCGAGGATACCGCCGCTCTTGCCGTCGGCGCTGAGATCGAACACCTCGCCAAACCCCGCGCCCATAAGCGGATCAGAGCCGGAACGCAGATAAAAACCGCTGCAGATCAGCAACAGCATGAGAAAGATCACAGCGATCAAGATCGTGGAACGAACCTCGCCGCGCTTCGTCTTCCGCGCGAACAGCCATATGCCGTACGCGATGAGCGCAAACGGCAACGCATAGGCGATATTTCCAAAGACGCCCTTGAGGAGCGCAGAAACGCCCACGCCCACCTTGCCGGCCGCCGCGACGAACAGCGCGAATATGAGAAACGCGCCCACGGCCATGAATATGATCGCAACGATATCCTCCCGTATGCGCGACTCCATCGCCGCCTTTCCCTTTGCGGAGGTCGTTTTTCTCGTCGGCTTTTTAGCCGCAGTCGTCGTCCTTTTTGTTGATTTACTGCCGGAAGCAGCCATACCCAACCCTTTCTTTTCTAAAATAGTTTCGATTTGTTCTCTCTGTTATTCTATCGTATTATTGTGTAAAATACAACGCCCACGCCCACCGCCCACGTGTAGAACGAGAACACAAAGAGCTTCTTGCCCGTTACCACGCGGATCATGACCTTGATCGCCGCGTAACCGGAGACGGCGGCCACTGCGGTACCCACGAGGGCGGGAATGAGCATGTCGCCCGCAAGTCCTTCCTTTATAACATCGGGAATTTCCAAAACCACGGCGCCAAGCACCGACGGAATCGAGATGAGAAAGGCGAATTTCACGGCCAATTCCTTCGTGAAGCCCATAAACAGCCCGCCGACGATGGTGGAACCGGATCTGGAGATACCCGGCAGAAGCGCGATGGCCTGAAAGATGCCGACGGCGAAAGCATTGCGGAAATTCGCGTGATTCAAATCCCGCTTGCCCGCGCCGATCCGTTCCGCGAAGAACAGGATCGTTCCCGTTACGATGAGGCAGACCCCGATCACCGCGACGGATGCAAACACGCGCTCCACATAGTCGTCAAACAGCAGCCCCACCACGGCCGCAGGGATGGACGCTATGATGATCATAAGTCCCAGTTTTCGCGTTTCATTCGCGCTTGGCCGCAAGCCCTTGCCCGTGCAGACATCCTTGATCAACGCGCCCAATTCTTTGATCAGCGCCCATATGGTCTGCCGATACACAACAAAGACGGCAATCAAGGTGCCGAAATGCAGCAGCACCGTGAACGTCAGTACCCGATCCCCCTCGATGCCGAAGAAATGCTGCAGCAGCGCCAGATGTCCTGAACTGCTGACGGGCAAAAACTCCGCGAGTCCCTGCACGAGACCCAAAATAAACGCTTCAAATATTGACATGTTTTCGTTCCTTTCTGCAAATACATTTTAAGGTCGCAGCAACTCTGCCGCTTCACGTAATTCGTTTGATCTTCAGCAGCTTCCCCGCTACCGGGGCGAGGATAAACGAAGCTACTGTAAAGAGCGCGCCCATCTTTGCCGCGGACTGCAAACTGAGGTCTGTAAACGCGTTCCCCGCGATAAACAGCGCCACCGTGAGTCCCAATCCCGCGATGAGACCGGCGACGACGACATCTTTCGCGTTCATGTTATCGGGCAATGAACACTTCATCAGCTTGACCGCGATGGCGGTGAATACCGTCACGCCCAACGTCTTCCCGAGGATCAGCGACGAAAGCACGATCCAAGTGAGCGCGGAAATATCGGAGAATTGAACACCTGCGTTTGCGAGACCGAAGAAGACCAGACCGAAGTCGACAAACGGGGTGATCGAGTGCTCGCACCGGTCGATGGGCAAATGCACGATGGGTTCATATGTTTCACTGTGAATGTCCCATCCTTCATTATAATCGAGCTTGGATTGTTCCGGTTTTGTCCTGTACAGAAATGGCACGATGAATACGAGCGCCAAGGCCGGATGCAGGTGCGCATTGTGCATGCCGATCCACGAGACGACGCCGGGGCCGAAGATGTAGAGCGGCCACGCGTCTATGCCCTTCTTCTTCATGAGGAAAGCGATACCCATGGCCAGAACGACGAGCAGAAGCCAGATATATTGCGGCGGTAGTTCGGGATCGGGATAGAATACCGCGATGATAGCGAGTCCGACGCCGTCGTCCGCGACGGCGAGCAATAGCAGAAAACTGATGGCAGGATGCTGCGCGCCGAATACGATCTTTGCGAGCAGCCACGCGAGCGCGATGTCCGTCGCGGTACAGACGCCCCACCCCGCGGCGTATTCCGGGAGTCCTACGACTCCGTTGAGTATCGTGAAAATCAATACCGGTCCCATGACGCCTCCGATCATCGCCATGAGAGGCACGACCGCTTTGCGTATCGGGTTGAGCGCACCGCCCGCCGAAAGGCTGTTGACGATCTCGATCCCGGCGGTGGCGAAGAAAAATACCATAAAAATGTCATTTACGAGGAACTCTAAGGTGATGTTCGTTCCAAGGAGCGGTGAAGTTAAAAACGCATGGTAAGACTCCGGGGAAAGATTTGCCCAGAACAACGATGCGATCACGCCGACGATCAGCGGAAGCGAATATTCTCTGACTTTTGCAATCATAATCTTTGTATCTCCTCCTATGTTATTACTACCCTTGACTTATAATTCGTGCATCTATCTGCTTGATCAGTTCCTCAACGGAACCGTTATTTTCGATAACGATATCGGCTCTTTTGCGCTTCTCCGCGTCGGAGAGCTGATGCGCCGCGCGCGCGCGTATCTGCGCCTCGGACAGGCCGTCCCGCAGAGCGACGCGGCGCAAGCGGATGTCCTCGTCCGCGATGATGAGCCATGTCTCGTCGCAGCGCGCCGCGAGGCCTGACTCAAAGAGCAGGGGCGCGTCGATAAAAGCGGTCTTTAAGGTTTTCATCTTCCCGCGGCTTTTCAATACGTGCGCCCTGTGTCTGTCGATATGCGCATCCAAACGCCGCGCGATGTCCCCGTGCAGGATCGCGTTCAGCACTTCAACCTTCGATTCGTCCCCGAATACCTTATCCGCGAGGGCTGATCGATTCAGAGTGCCGTCCGCATTCAGGATGTCCTCGCCGAAGGCCGCGGTCAATTCTTTCAGCGCAGGTTCGCCGGGCCGCACGGCCTCGCGCGCGATTTCGTCCGCGTCGTAGACGGAATAGAGCCTGCGCCGCAGATGCGCCGTCACCGTGCTCTTTCCCGAGCCGATGCCGCCCGTGATGCCGATCACGCGCAGCTGTTTATCGGGCGCGGATAAGCCGGCGTTTGCGCCGATTGGCGGATTTCCTGTGTTATTTGAGGTCATACCAATTCTTTCCCGTGTTCAGCTCCGCGACGAGCGGCACATTCAGCGCGTAGGCGCGTTCCATTTCCGATTTCAATATCTCCGAGGCTCGTTCCAATTCGTCCTTGTGCGCCTGAATGATGAGCTCGTCGTGTACCTGCAGGATGATCTTTGAACGCAGGCCTTCCGCCCTAAGCGCGTCATGTACGCGGATCATCGCCAGTTTTATGATGTCCGCCGCGCTGCCCTGTAACGGGGTATTCATGGCCAGACGCTCGCCGAACTGCCGCGTATTGTAGTTTGCGGCGCTGATCTCGGGAATCGCACGCCGCCGCCCCAGGAGGGTCGTCACATAGCCTTTTTCGCGCGCTTCCCGCACGCAGCCGTCCAAATAGTCCTTGACCGCCTTGTGTCCGGAAAAATAGTTTTCGATGTAGCGCTCGGCTTGCGTTCGCGTGATGCCGAGCCCCTCGGAGAGGCCGAAACTGCTGATGCCATAGATGATGCCGAAATTTACGGCTTTCGCGCTGCCGCGCTGCTGAGAGGTCACTTCTGCTTCATCCACACCGAAGACGCGCGCCGCCGTGCGACGGTGGATATCGGCGCCCTGCCGGAAATCCTCGATCAACGCCGGATCTTCCGAATAATGTGCCAAGATTCGCAATTCGATCTGTGAGTAATCCGCGCCGAGCAACAGGTATTCGTCGTTTTCGGGAACGAAAGCCCGGCGAATCCGGCGGCCGAATTCCTGTCTGATGGGGATGTTTTGCAGATTGGGTTCCGTGCAGCTGATCCTGCCCGTCGCCGTGACCGTCTGCTGGAAGTGCGCGTGAATCTTTCCGTCGCTGCCGACCAAAGGAAGCAATCCGTCGATGTAGGTGCCCTTTAATTTCATGAGCGTTCTGTATTCTAATATCTTATCGGCGATGGGACTCTTGTCTCGTAGTTTTTCGAGGATTTCAGCGCCCGTCGCGTAGCCCCTCTGCGTCTTTTTGAACGAAGGCAAACCCATTTTTTCAAAGAGAACGACACCGAGTTGCTGCGGAGAATTGATGTTGAAAGTCTCCCCCGCCAAACCGTAGATCTCCTCCGTAAGCGTGCTGATGCCGGCGTCTATCTCGCTTCCGACCTCCGTGATGGCATTTCGGTCGAAGGAGAATCCCTCCGCTTCCATCGATGCCAACGGCACGATCAAGGGAAGCTCCGCATCGCGATATACGCCGGAGAGCGTCTCCGACGCGAGCTGTTCCTCCTGCGCCGATTTCAGCGAGAGTACGGACCGGCAAAAATCTTTGCCATATTCCGCGTGCGTCGATGTGTCGTCGGACAATAAATCCAATTGCTCGCCGGCGGCTTGAGACACGTCTTCGTCGGATATATCGACACCAAAATACTCCGCGGACAGCGCCTTGATGGAATAATTGCTGCGTTCCGGCTCGATCAGATATTGGGCGATGGCCGTATCGAAAGCGATCTTAGGATTGAAATCGAGACCGACCGAGCGCAAGATCGCGCGAATCGCGTAGATGTCCGACTGTATGTGATGACCGGCTAAGGGAAGCTCCGCCGCAAGGACGGATTCCGCAAAGGCGATCAGCGTGTCTATGCTGTCATTCACGGGTATATAGCAATGGCGATCGGACGACATGATGTTGATGCCGTACAGGATCGGTACGTTGCGGTGATCGTTGTTGCCAAAGGTCTTGAGGACGAGAAAGGGCTCGCCGGACAGAGACCTGACCGCCTCGCGCGCCGCCTGCGCGCCTCGCGCAATCACGGTCTCGCAATCCGCGCCGAGATAGGCGTGTTCGCCGCCGCGCGTCGCCGCGTGGGTCACCTCTGCCGGAAGATCGAGCTTCTTCAGGAAACTCTTAAACTCCAATTTCACATAGAGCTCGACCAACTTTTCCATGTCCGGTTCTTCGCGCTTCATCTCCGCAAAGTCGATATCGATGGGGACGTTGGTCATGATGGTCGCCAGAGTCTTGCTCATTATGGCTAATTGCGCGTTGGATTCCACTTTCTCGCGCAATTTCGCATTCGCGATCGAGCCCGCGTTTTCGATGAGGTTTTCGACGCTGCCAAACTCGTGAATGAGCTTGGATGCCGTCTTTTCGCCGACGCCGGGCAGTCCGGGGATGTTATCCGAGGCATCGCCCATGAGCCCTTTATAATCGATGAATTGCTGCGGAGAGAATCCGTATTGCGCCCTGATCGCCGCTTCGTCATAGAGATCGAACTCCGATATGCCTTTTTTCGTGAACAAAACCTGCGTTTTTTCCGACGCGAGCTGAAATTCATCTCTGTCGCCCGTGATAATTAATGGAGATAATCCCGCGGCTTCCCCGTGTTTTGCAACGGTGCCGATGATGTCGTCAGCCTCATAGCCGTCGATCTCCAATATCTTGATGCGGAGCGCTGCGAGCACCTCTTTCATGATGGGAAACTGCATGGCCAATTCGTCAGGCATGGGCTTGCGTCCGGCCTTGTATGCGTCGTAGGCCTTGTGGCGAAAAGTCGGCGTCTTCCTGTCGAACGCGACGGTGATGTAGTCGGGCGCGTAGTCGGCGACGATCTTGTTCAGCATGTTCAGAAAACCGTAGATGCCATGCGTGTAGATGCCATCCTTCGTGATCATTGGGCGCTGAATGGCGTAATATGCCCGATTTATGAGACTGTTGCCGTCAATGATGATGAGTCTTTTGTTGTTTTCCGGCATAATTTCCTCCCGCCTTGCGAAAAATGTTATAATAATAGTCGACTGTAATTAATTATATCATATATGCGGGAGGTTTTATGTACGACTATCATCTTCATACCGGCTTTTCCTACGACGCGGGCGCGGAGGCGTCCATCGACCTCATGGTGCGGCGGGCGATCGAACTGGGGCTTGACGGAATCGCCGTCACCGACCACTACGACCCGGAATTTGCCGATCTGAACTGGAGCGCCGATTTGGACTTTCCAAACTACCACGCGACATTGGATCGGGTGGTAGCGCAATACGGCGAAGCGATCGACATCGCGCGCGGAATAGAGCTCGGAATGCAACCCGGCGAGCCCAACGCGCTGTGCGCTGCGGCGGCGAGCGACTATCCTTATGATTTCATCATCGGCTCCGTGCACTGCGCATGCGGGGCGGCGATCGACACGCGCGCCTATCACGCGGGCAGGAACTGCAAACAGGCCGTACATGATTATTACGACGACCTTCTGCGCTGTATTACGGAATTCGGCGATTTCGATGTGCTGGGACACATCAATGTCATCGAGCGATATATCGATGGGACGCCGCACGACGACGATTTCATGGATATAGCCGAGGTGATTCTGAAAAAACTGATCGACGAGGGCAAGGGCATTGAGATCAATACCTCCAGTTTCAGGTACGGTATGGGCGAACGCACCACACCCACGCCGACCATACTGAGGCGCTATGTCGAACTCGGCGGAGAGATCGTGACCACCGGCTCCGATGCCCACCGTGCGCGGGACGTTGGAGCTATGATAGACTTCGCGGAACAGATGATACGCGATGCCGGCCTGCGTTATATAGCGACTTTCAAGGCGCGGAAGCCTGTCATGATCCGGCTGTAGTGGGGAGGGAATGCAGAGCGGTAGAATTGAATAAAATCAAAAACCCGCCAAAATCGAACCTGTGATTTTGGCGGGTTTTTTGTCGTGTTCCGGATTGCGTTGCGCCGGCTATACTGCGGCGTTCGTATCTTCTTCCTCGTCGCGTCTTCTGCGGCTCATGATGAACCACAGGATACCTCCGGCGATGATCAGCAGGATGGCGATACCGACACCCGCGACCAAAGGCGGATTGGAGAGCCACAATCGGACCAAGGGGTTATCGTTGACGACCATGTACGCGCCTTTCGCCACATACGAATTATAGATACTCTCCTCGTCCAAGGCATTCGTCGCCTTGTCTTCCGCGTCGACAGTGAAGTAGTATTGGCGGTTTGCGCTCTCGTTCATGCGGAACTTGACGGTGACTTCCATGTTGTTGCTGTCGGAGTTTACCACCGCGTAATGCGCCCCGTCTTCGTAACTCCCGTCCGTGCTCTCTGTCAGAGTCCTGACTTCGTCGCCGTCGTGGATTTGAATCGTGAAAGGCTCTGTATCATGAAGTCTTCTGTCGTCGGAAATGATCGCTTCGATATCCACCGAACCGGCGCTTTTCGTTTCGAAGTCCTTTACGCTCACGTCAGGTATCGTCACGTCGTAGATGAAATCGACCAGAGCGCCATTTCGTTCGCTGTTGTTTTCATTGCCCGCAATATCCGTAGATTCGACCCGCAGCTCGTGATCCACCTCATACGCGAACTGATTGGCGTTAACCGTATAGACCGTTTTGCTCCAAGTTCCCCAATTCGACTCGGGTTTTTGCTCCGTATAGTCCGTTCCGTTCGTCAGAACGGTCGGACTGCCGGCCTTGGAATGCGTGATCTCGGAGGCGGCCAAATCGCTCGCGTTGATCTCCGTAATCGTCACGGGAATCGTCTTATTCGTGTACCCGTACGCGACAAGGTCTTTCGCGGCATCGTCGATGATGAAGTTGGAGCCGTTTCTGTTGACTGAAAACACGATCTGATCCGTATCTTCCGATTCGTTCCCGGCCTTATCCATGATGGAGGCACGCAACGTATAGACATCGTCGGTGCCGGAGGGGAAATCATCGAAGACAAAGCTCTGACTGTTGTTGGGCGCGTCGTACTCGTATCTGCCCGCAAATCCGCCGATGCCCGCACCGCCGCCTTTCAGCGTACCGATGGCGCCCGCGCTCACCGCAGACAGCTCCAACGTGATGTCGGATTCATACAGATTCGTGTCGGAGAACAGTATGATCGGCCGCACTTCCGCTCTGAAGGCGGTCTCATTTTGGACATCTCCTTCAAACTGTATTTTGGGCGACTCCTGATCCACGTAGAAGTCCGCGGAATTGTCCTGCGTCTCTGTGTTGCCCGCGCGGTCGGTGACCGTCACGTCGAAGTGATAGAAGGCGTCCACGTCGTTGAAATTGACGGTCGCGGTATAGGTGTCGCCGTTCGCTCTCCAATCTCCCCATGTTCGCGGCAACGCCGGCATTCGGCTCGCGTCGTCCGCCTCGTCGTGTCGCGTGTTTACCGCCGAGAAATCGACGCGGCCCGGATCGAAATTGTGCTCGTTGACCGTGATCGTCGCTATGCGGGGGTCTTTGTAATAGTCCGCTCCGTCGATGGTTCGGGCGCTGTTATTATCATAGGAAACGCTCACGACGGGATAGGTCTTGTCGATCACGAAATAGTTGTTCCTGCCTTCCGCCTTATTTCCCGCAAGGTCTTTATACTGCACATCCAACGTATATTTGCCGTCGCGATCGAAGACGACCGTAAAGGAATGCGTATCCGCGTCCCTCCGATGTGCGCCCACGTTGTGATTCCACGCGTTAAATCCGGGGATGACGCCGCTGTCGGGATTCGTGATTGTTCTGTGGAGATCGTCAGTGCCCGGATCGAACCTATCCGGATTGAAGTTGCGCTCCGTGATCGTCACGGTGGCGATCCTCGTCTCTCGATAGAAATCGGGATTCCCGATGTCCGGCAGGATGGAGTTGTACGTGATG
>JAISQM010000005.1 GCA_031274195.1 Eubacteriales Family XIII. Incertae Sedis bacterium | reverse complement strand
GATAGAGAAAAGCTGAATATCATCCCGTTAAAGAAGGTTCTCCGTTATGAAATTGCTTTATGGGAAAACCGAAAAATCCATTTCTCTGTTTGAAATGATTTTTCATGCGTATGCCGTGGATGGTTTCCTGTTTACCTTGTGTGGGAGGGGTGTCTTATGCTAAAATGGTTATGCGGATATATCGAAACCTAAAGGGCAAAAGGCAAATATGGAATTAAACAAAGCAACGGTCAAAAAAATACTCTTTCTCATCGCGGCCGCGATGTTTTTCTTATGGATTGTCCTCAATTTTGGGACGGCGATAGATGTGACAGGCTACATTATCGGACTGTTTATGCCGTTCTTCATCGGTTGCTGTATGGCGTTTATCCTCAACGTGCTCATGAAATTCATCGAGAATCGCGCGTTTGGGCGGATCACGGGCGGAAAGATATGGAGCGCGCTGAGACGGCCGGTCAGCCTGTTGCTTACGCTGATCCTCGTGCTTGGCATCCTCGTCTTCGTGTCAGCTATGATTATTCCGACATTGCGAGATACCGTCGCCACGTTGATGGAGAATGCGCCCGGCTATTTAGCATCCCTCGGGCAATGGGCCTCCGAATACGCGTCGAGGCTCGGCATTGAAGATGTGGTCAAGGACGTATTCAATTTCAGACTTGACGGGGACGACGTCGTCGAGCGCATCTGGTCCTTTTTGACCGGTGCGGGTTCGCTGGTGGCGAAGAATGCCGCCGGTGTGGTCGCCGGCGTATTCAGCGGCATGACCAACTTCATTCTGGGACTCATCTTCGCCATCTATATTCTGCTGACGAAGGAGCGATTGGGCGCGCAGTTCACGCGGTTGATTTCCGTGTATCTGCCCCGGAAGCATGGGACGCGGATATTGGATGTCGCCACCCTGTCGCGGGGCGTGTTTGAGAGATTCGTCGCGGGACAATGTCTGGAGGCGGTCATCATCGGCACCTTGGCGGGGCTCGGTTCCATCGCGATCAATTCGTCTTTCGCGCTGATGCTCGGCGTAGTGATCGGCTTTTCCGCGCTGATTCCAGTGGTGGGCGCTATTGCGGGGACCATGGTCGGGGCGTTTCTTCTGCTGATGGAGAGTCCGTGGCAGGCGTTGGCGTTTATCGTATTCATCATCATTTTACAACAGTTGGACAATCACATCATCTATCCCAAAATCATCGGAAAATCCATCGGCTTGCCGGGTATGTGGGTGTTGTTCGCTGTGTTGGTGGGCGGCAGTATTAACGGCATTATGGGCATCATCATCGGAGTACCGCTGTGTTCGGTTCTATATAGTCTGTTATGCAGGGATGTGCGGGCACGGGAAACATCTGCGGCGTTGCGCACTTGATCGATCGTACGCAAGCAAAGCCGAGTTGGCGCAAAGCCGAGTGAGCGACAAGCCCAATACGGGCGAGAAGATAATTGGAATAGGTAATTTCTCACGCAGGATTTTTTGTTCGTATTGGGTGCGTGGGAATGAGGCTGCGGCGCCGCGTACTGAGGTACGCAAGCAAAGCCGAGAGAGCGACAAGCCCAATACGGGCAAAAAAGACAAGTGAGGATTTATGGCATTTGCACATCTACATGTACATACGGAATACAGCTTACTGGACGGTGCCTCGCGCATCGACCAAGTAATTGCCGCCGCCAAAGAGATGGGGATGGACAGCATCGCCATCACCGATCATGGCAATATGTTCGGCGTGATCGAGTTTTACAAGGAGGCGAAAAAACAAGGGGTCAAGCCGATTCTCGGCTGTGAGGTATATACGGCGGCTCGGCGTATGGAAGACAACGATGTGACGAAGGACAAGTATCAGGGTCATCTGGTGCTTTTGGCGGAAAACGAGACGGGCTATAAAAATCTGATGAAGATCGTTTCCGCAGGCTATACGCGCGGCTTCTATTATAAACCTCGCGTGGACAAGGAATGTTTGCGGGAGCACAGCGAAGGGCTGATTGCCCTGTCGGCCTGTCTGGCGGGGGATGTGCAGAGGCGTCTGCTCTACGATGATTATGAGAACGCGAAGCTTGAGGCGCTCGCTTTTCGCGACATCTTCGGCGAGGGTAATTTCTTCTTGGAGCTGCAGGATCAGGGCTTGGAAGAAGAAGCGAAGATAATGCCCGGTATGGAACGACTCCACGAGGAGACGGGTATCCCTTTCGTCGCGACGAACGATGTTCACTATGTCAAGCAGGAACATGCGGAGTCGCACGACGTGCTGCTCTGCATTCAGACGGCGAAAAAGTTGGAGGATTCTGAGAGACTTCGTTTCCCCAACGATCAGTTCTACCTGAAATCCGAAGACGAGATGCGAAAGCTCTTTCCTGACAAGCCCGACGCCATCGACAACACGGCGCTCATCGCCGAGCGGTGCAACGTCGAATTCGATTTTAACAGCAGACATCTGCCGAAGTTTACGGCGCCGGAAGGCAAGACCAACAGCGCGTTCCTGCGGGAACTGTGCGAGCAGGGTGTCTCGGAGCGATATGGCGCGGACAGCGAAAAATACCGTGAACGCTTGGAACACGAACTGGGCATCATCGAGGATATGGGTTTCACGGAATACTTTCTGATCGTCTGGGATTTTATCAAATACGCGCGCGATCACGGCATCGCCGTCGGGCCGGGTCGCGGCAGTGCGGCGGGGAGCATCGTGTCCTACGCGCTGCGGATCACAGATATCGATCCGGAGGCCTACAGCCTCATCTTCGAGCGTTTTCTGAATCCGGAGCGCGTGAGCATGCCCGATATCGATATCGACTTCTGCTATGAGCGGCGAGGCGAAGTGATCGACTATGTCATAGAGAAATACGGTGAGGACAAGGTCGCGCAGATCATCACCTTCGGTACGTTGAAGCCAAAGGCCGTCATTCGGGATGTGGGCAGGGTGATGAATCTGCCTTATGGGGAAGTTGACCGGATCGCGAAGATGGTTCCGAATGAGCTGAACATAGACCTGAAATCCGCGCTGGAAAAAAGCGCCGAATTGCGGGCGGTCAGAGACAGTGACGAACGCGTGAACACGCTGCTGCGCATTGCCGGCGATCTGGAGGGGCTTTCTCGCAATGCCGGAACGCACGCCGCCGGCGTCGTCATCGCGAGGGATCGCTTGGATGAGTACGTGCCGCTCTATTATTCGGACAAGGGCGTCAGCACGCAGTTTACCATGACCACCATCGAGGAATTGGGACTGCTGAAGATGGACTTTCTGGGACTCAGAAACTTGACGGTCATCCAGGATGCCATCGCCGAAGTAGAGAAAATCTATGGCGTCAAACCCGATTTTTCATCGATGGGCTTTGACGATCCCAAGGTCTATCAACTGATCGGCAGCGGCAATACTGCCGGGGTATTTCAATTGGAAAGCGGCGGCATGACCGATTTCTTCAAGCGTCTGCGCCCCAGCGGCTTTGAAGACATCGTCGCGGGCGTGGCGCTCTACAGACCGGGGCCGATGGACAACATCCCCACCTACCTGAAAAACAAGCGGCGCCCCGAGCGAATCAAATACCTGCACCCGCGCCTTGAGCCGATCCTGTCCGTGACCTATGGCGTCATCATCTATCAGGAGCAGGTCATGCAGATCGTCCGCGATCTCGCCGGCTACACCTATGGCCGCAGCGACGAGGTGCGCCGAGCCATGAGCAAGAAGAAGAACGACGTCATGGAGCGGGAACGCAAGCATTTTGTCTACGGATTGGAAGATGAAAACGGCGTCAAAGTCGTGCCCGGTTGTGTGCAAAACGGCATCCCGGCGAAGGTCGCCAACGAGATATTCGATCAGATGGTCAGCTTTGCATCTTACGCCTTCAACAAGAGCCATTCGGCGGCATATGCCGTGGTCACCTATCAAACCGCTTGGCTGAAAGCCTATTATCCCGTGGAATTTATGGCCGCGCTCATGACGAGCTTCATGGGCGGCGACGGGAGTCAGATCGCGCGCTACATCAGAAACTGCCGGGATATGAACATCGATGTGCTTCCTCCCTGCATCATGAACAGCGGAAAAAAATTCACCGTGAAAGACGGCAAGATCAGAGTCGGCTTGATGGGCGTGAAGAATGTGGGCATCAGCGTGGAATGTATTCTGGCGGCGCGGGAGAGCAACCCCCGAATGGACAGTCTGCTCGACTTTCTTCAGGCGGTGGATCTCGACAAAGTCAACCGGAAGACGGTGGAGAGTCTCATTAAATCAGGAGCCCTCGATTGTTTCGATCCGAACCGGGCGAAGCATTTAGCCGTTCTCGATCAGATGCTCAATCACATTAAAGAGATCAAAAAAAGAACCGTGGCGGAGCAGACCACCATATGGGAGATGAATCCTGATGTGATGACCTCCTCCGGTCTGGAGATAGACCTGCCCGACGTGGAGGACTTTCCGAAGCGGCACAAATTAAATCAGGAAAAAGACGTGGTCGGAATATATCTCTCGGGACATCCCTTAGACGAAAGCAAAAAGATCATCGAAAGACTCGCGGCTGACGAAAGAACTTTCCGGACGGCGGATCAGTTTGCGAATCCGGAAGACTATCCCGACATTGCGGACAATATGTCCGTCTGCGTCGTCGGTGTCCTCGGCCGCGTGCGAACGCTCATCACGAAGCGAAACGAGACGATGGCGTTCGTTACTATAGAAGACCTCTACGGCAGCGTGGAGGTGATTGTTTTCAGCGACTGTTACAAGAAAAGCGCACCGATCGTTGAGGAAGACCGAATCGTCGTGGTGCGGGGGCGACTGAATTTCAAAGAAGATGAAGCGCCAAAGATCGTCGCATCGAAAATCTCGCCCATTTCGGTCGTGGAAGACTACTACATGAAAAAAGATGGATAAGGATAGGATCATATTGCATTGCGACATGAATGCGTTCTACGCCTCCGTAGAATTGCTTTCACGGCCGGAGTTGATGGAACTGCCGGTAGCCGTCTGTGGCGATCCCGAGGGGCGTCACGGCATCATTCTGGCCAAAAACGAACACGCAAAGAAATGCGGCGTCACAACCGCCGAAACCATCTGGCAGGCCAAACGCAAATGTCCAAACATCGTCCTTCTGCGCGCCCATCACGACAAATATGATCGGTACTGCAAGCTCATCAACGAGATTTACTATCGCTTCACCGACCTCGTCGAACCCTTCAGTATCGACGAATCGTGGCTCGACGTGACCGCCAGCGAGCAACTTTTCGGGTCGGGCGAAGAAATCGCGCGTCAGATCAAATCGACCGTAAAAGACGAGCTTGGCCTCACACAATCCATCGGCGTATCGTGGAACAAAATATTCTCCAAAATGGGCAGCGAATACAAAAAGCCGGACGCCATCACCGTAATCAGCCGCGCAAACTACAAAGATATGCTCTGGTCTCTGCCGGTGCGCGAGCTCTTTTCCGTGGGCAGAGCCACCGCCGGCAGACTGAACGGCATGGGCATCCGAACCATCGGCGACCTCGCCGTTTACGACCGGCGAACGCTCCGCAACGCCCTTGGCAAACAGGGCGCGATGCTCTACGAATACGCGAATGGCCTCGAAAACGCCCCCGTCCGCGCGGCCTCGGAACGGCGAAAAATAAAATCCGTCGGCAACGGCATCACCTTCAAGCGCGACCTCCTTGGCCGCGACGACATTCTCACGGCGCTGATCGCCCTGTCCGACACCGTATCGAGCCGACTGCGCAAGCACGGCCTGAAATGCAGCGGCATTAAGGTCGAAGTGAAAGACCCATACTTCAAGACCATCAGCCGCCAAATCCGACTGACCGCGCCGACCAACCTCGCGGAACACATCCGCAACGCTTCGATGGAGCTCATGAACCGCTCGTGGAGCATGAACGCGCCCATCCGCTTGATTACCGTGACGGGCATCGGCATTGTTCCGGAAGATATCGACTTTCAGATGAGCTTTTTGGAGGATGCGAACCCATGCTCTGAAAAGATTGAAACATTGGAGCGCACCGTCGATAAAATACGCGACAAATACGGCGGCAGCGCCATCACCTACGGCCGCGTCATCGGCAACGACATCGGCATTGAGCTCGAAGCGCGCAACGAAGACGAAGAAACTGACATCTTATAAACCTATCGTCATTCCGGCGTATTCCGAAATCTACTTTCAAATGTAACGCACTTGTCATTGCTATTTCAATTTCATGCGGTATAATTTAAGCAGGATATAAAAACTCCATGAATTTGTGAGGTAGCACGGTATGCGCGTTTTTATGATTATCATAGGGGTTCTTCTCACCGTAACGGGCGTATTTTGTTTCGCCAATCTGGAGAAGGCGTGGGTGTCGTTTGCTTTCGTCGTCGGCGTCGTGATGCTCGTGACCGGCGCGAGTCAAGTCTTGTCCTATTTCTTTGCGCGAAAGAGTCGGTCGCAGGTCGGCTGGGTTTTGACAGAGGGTCTGCTGACGGTGGCCTTGGGGCTCATCGTGTTGCTTTATCCGTTCCAAGTCGATCTGATGGTTACGGCGATATTCGGTGTGTGGCTTCTGATCGCGGGGCTGTTGCGGTTAACAGCGTCGTTAGAGATGAAAGGTGTCAGCTTCCGGCGGGCACCGATGGCGCTGAGCGGGTTGGTCAGCGTGGCTGTCGGCATATTCGGTTTTGTGCATCCCTATCTGATGGGTCTGGCGCTCGCGGCCGTATTAGGTGTGCTGCTCATCATGCAGGGAATCAACGCCTTGGTCGCGGGACTGGCGCTTCTGAACAAACGGAGGTAGGAAATGAATGATGAATACGATTCGATCTGGACGACCCGAAGCATGGACACAAAGAGTCGAGTAATTTCCATCGCGGTATTGGCCGTTTTTTTCATCACCGTGTGGTTCATGCTCGATCTGGTGCTGCTCACTTTCATTTTGACCTTCATCTTCTATCACCTTACACAACTCATACGGCGAGTCACTGCGAATACGCCCCTCTCGAAGATGCCGGAAAGCCTCGTGCTTGCCATCGTCTACATTTTCGGATTAGTCGTCATCTCCCTCTGCAGCGTGGCATTTGCGCCCGTTCTCATCAACGAGACGATGGATATCGCTCGCACGTTTATCGGGTTCAATTTCGATTCTGTGCGCGATTCCTTGGATCCTCGCATTGCGGAACTGATCTGGGATCTGGACATCGAATCCTACATTTCCTCAGCCGGAAATCTGATCTTGGGGACGCTGATGAATGTGGGAAAATTCGGCTTCAATCTGGCCATTTCCATCGCGCTGAGCTTTCTGCTGCTGCTTGAAAAGAAGAAAATCGGAAAATTCGGCGCCGTTCTGAACACGAGCCGAATTTCTTTCATCTATCATCATTTCATGATATTCGGCTTGAATTTCTGCAACACATTCGCGAAAGTGATGAAAGTGCAGGTCACGATCGCCCTCATCAACGCGATCCTGTCGATCATCATTTTGGCCTTCCTCGGTTTTCCGAACATATGGGGTCTGGGCGTCATGATCTTTCTGTTGGGTTTGGTGCCGGTAGCCGGCGTCATTATCTCGCTCATCCCGCTTTCCATCATCGCCTTCAATACGGGCGGCCTGATCAAAGTAGTTGAGATTCTCATCATGGTGTTCGTGATCCACGCATTGGAAGCCTACGTCCTGAATCCAAAGCTGATGGCAAATCGCACTTCCCTGCCCATCAGTTTCGTCTTTATCATCCTGTTGGTGTCCGAGAAATACCTGCACATATGGGGTCTGCTCATCGGCGTGCCCCTGTTCATCTTCCTGCTTGCCATCTTCGATGTGAACTACGAGGACGCCTGCAAGCCCACAAAACTCTTTCGCACAGACGCGCTTCGCCGCCGCTTTCGGGAAAAACGAAAAGTGTGAGAGAATCTCACACTTCCGCCATGTGCGTTTCCGACCGCAGGGAGGAAAAATCGCACGGCGGAGGCATTGACATCCGGCACCTTCCTGTCATATAATCACGCTATAAAGTGTTAAAGCGTTAGAGTGCGAGGGAAGATTAGATGGCATATAAATCAAAATTCAAAAACGAAGAAACGGAATTGCTTTTCAGTGCGATCCTCTCTCTTGGAACGAAAGAAAATTGCTATCGTTTTTTTGAGGATGTATGCACGGCCGGCGAGTTGCAGGCGATCGCGCAACGGTTTTACGTCGCGAAGCTTCTATCGGAGCGCCGCACCTATCAGGAGATCGAAGCGCGAACCAAGACCAGCACCGCGACCATCAGCCGCATCAACCGCTGTCTCAAATACGGCGCGGACGGCTACAAGGTCGCCATCGCAAAACTGAAATCCTGAAAAATTCGTTACAGCCCAAGGAAACGGCTTCGCCGGCTGTCCCCGAACTGCAACAGAATTCCTCATCACTCATCTCGTCGTAAATGGGGAGCAATTCGGCGTATGGACAAAACGCGCGCTGACATTTATAATGGAACAGGTACATTGTATGTAACGGTTTTGCAGGCGGGATTTGGTCCTGCGCAATAGGAACTCGTGAACCTCGTCAGGTCCGGAAGGAAGCAGCGATAAGCGTGGCGCCCTATGTGCCGCAGATCAGCCTGATCCTGCCTGCAAAGCCGTTAATCCATATCTTCAAATGACATTAAAGGCGAAGGCGGATTCTTATGAATGATAAATACATAGCGATATATAGGAGATTTCGCCCGGAGACTTTCGATCGGATTCTCGGGCAAGAGCATGTCGTCAGAGTGCTGCGCAATCAGATCGCGGAGAATAGCGTCGGGCACGCCTACCTGTTCAGCGGCACGAGGGGAACGGGCAAGACCACGATGGCCAGATTGCTCGCAAAAGGCGTAAACTGCCTGAGCGACGGCGAGCGGCCTTGCGGTGTCTGCGAGCACTGCACGGCCATCAAAAACGGCGTTTTCGTCGATGTCGTCGAAGTCGACGCCGCATCCAACAACGGCGTGGACAACGTGCGCGAACTGCGCGAGAGTGTCGTCTATCCGCCGAGCGTCGGCAGAAAAAAAGTATTCATCATCGACGAGGTGCATATGTTCTCGAAAGGAGCTTTCAACGCCTTGCTAAAGACGCTGGAGGAACCGCCGGAGCACGTCGTCTTCGTTCTCGCCACCACGGAGCCGAACAAACTGCCCGCCACCATTCTGTCGCGGTGTCTGCGCTTTGACTTCAAGCGGGTCGGCGCCGACGCCATCATCAAGGGCATGAGGGACATCTGCGACGAGATGGGCATTCGAGCCGACGACGACGCATTGGCGCTCCTCGCGAGCAACGCGGACGGTTCGGTGCGGGACGGTCTCAGCATCCTCGAGCAATGCGTTTCGGCTGGCGCGGATGTGCTGACGCGCGACTTGGTGTTGGAGGTTTTGGGCAGTCCGGGCGATCAATTGCTGTCTGTTCTCACAGACGAAGTCGCGACCGGCAAAATCGCGGAGGCGTTAGTGCGTCTCGACGAAATTCTATCCTCCGGCAAGGATGAGAAGCGCGTGATCGAGGAATGGATACACTATTTCCACAGCGCGCTGTTGATCAAATTCATCAAAAACCCGGAGCGTATTTTGAACAGATCTACCGAAAATATCGAAAGCATGCGCAAGCAGAGCGAAACCCTTGAAGTGAAATTCATCAACGACTGCATTTATAAACTGTCAAAATTGCTGAACGACGCCAGATGGTCGGCGCATGTGCGTATACTGCTCGAAATGACGATCATCGAAATGGGGGAGCGCGCAAGCGAAAAATGACTTGCAATGCAAAGGTTCAATCGGAAACGGCGCGGCGTTTGAAATCGTAACAGAAACAATAATTAGGAGGAATGGGATATGGGCAAGGGAATGAAAGCGGGCAGGAAAAAGTCCGGCGGCGGCGGAGGAAAGGGTATGCAGGCGCAGCAGATGCAGCAGCTCCAGCAGATTCAAGCCATGCAGCGGCAGATGGACGAAGTTCAGTCCGAGATAGAGAAGAAGGAAGTTGAGACCACCGCGGGCGGCGGTGCCGTGGCCGTGAAGATCAACGGGAAGAAGGAGCTGGTTTCCGTTACCATAGATCCCGATGTCATGGACAAAGACGATCCGGAAATGTTGCAAGACCTCATCATCGTCGCCGTAAACGAAGGCATTCGGCAGATAGAGGAGATATCGAGCAGCGAGATGGAGAAAGTGACGGGCGGCTTGAATCTGCCGATATAGAATGTATGTATAATTACCCAAGACCTCTGACGAAGTTGATCAACGAGCTGTCCAAGCTGCCGGGAATCGGCGGAAAGACGGCGCAGCGTTTGGCGTTCCATATCCTATCGGTAAACGACGATGAAGCGTTTGAACTTGCCGAGGCGATAGGCGTCGCGAAAAAAGAGATGAAATATTGCTCCGTCTGCGGCAACCTGACGGACTCAGATCCCTGCGGCATCTGCAGCGACACCGCACGAGATCAGTCAGCCATCTGCGTGGTGGAAACGCCGCGGGATGTGGCGGCCGTCGAACGCATGAAGGAATACCGAGGACTGTACCACGTCCTCCACGGAGCCATATCGCCGATGGACGGCATAGGCCCCGAGGACATCAACCTCAAACAACTCATCGTGCGGCTCAGGCAGAGCGATCAGGTGAAAGAGGTCATCATCGCCACAAATCCGAACATCGAAGGCGAGGCGACGGCCATGTACGCCGCAAAGCTCATCAAGCCTTCCGGGATCAAAGTGTCTCGGATCGCCCACGGCGTTCCCGTCGGCGGCGATCTGGATTATACGGACGAGATCACGCTGTCGAAGGCGCTCGAAGGTCGCCGCGAGCTATAGCGGTTTATTTCAAGAAAGGATGGTATCGCGATGGATAACAAAACATTGTTTCGGCGGGCAAAGGTCGCCTGCGAGCGCGCCTACGCGCCGTATTCCGATTTTCACGTCGGGGCGGCGGTGCTCACCGCGTCCGGCGAGGTCTTTGAAGGTGCGAATGTCGAGAACGCGTCCTACGGCGCCACCATCTGCGCGGAGCGCGTCGCCGTGTCAAAGGCCGTAACGGAGGGCCACAAGGACGACATCACGGCCATCGCCATCGCATCGTCCGGCACCGACACCGCCTTCCCCTGCGGCATCTGCCGGCAATTCATCTTCGAATTCGGCGACGACATCCGCATCATCGTCGGGAAAGACGAAGCGCACTTGGAGGAATACGCGATATCGGAGCTGCTGCCAAACGGATTCCGTGAATTCTCGTAAACTCACTGTAAACTCAACACCGAATCATCTGAATATTCTCGATAAATGGTTGCCGCGCACAAAAAAACGCCCCGTGCACAGGGCGCTTATCTTCAATGAGGCGCGCTCCTTTGACTATCCTTTCGGAAAGCCCGGCCTCGCCTACTGACAATATATCACTTCTGCATCTTAATTTCAACCACTTTTTCGTCTTTTGTGATCATAATGAGACGATAAATGCGCGTCTTTATTACGCATTGCTTTTTTAATTCAATTTCAATCCACTCATCGGGAAGATTCGTTCGACGCGCATCAAGTACAATGTTTGGAGATTGCGCTTTTGCGAGATCAAGGTTGTTGCGAATCGTTCTTTTGGCATGACCGGTTGGGCTTTTTATTTCCCATTCCACAGCGCGCATAACAAAATCGGGAGTTTTTCGTTTGTACCCGTCAAGCGGTTTGAGAAACTCAATGGCGCAGTTGAAGTGTCGGGCGAGTATCCACGCCGCAGATATTTCATGTTCTTCCGGCGGCGGGACGATACTTGCTGATATGATGATTTTTGATTTGTCCTTTTCCACCCTTACAGTATAGACCCTGAGACGATCATAAATCCATCTTTTTTTATTTGGGCGATCGCTTTTCCTCTTCCGTGAATTCTCGTAAACTCACTCATGTATTTTTCGTATTTTGCGGTGACCATATTGACAAGACCTTTGATGATCCATTATAATAAACATATCAATACGAGGGCGACCCGACCGCGTTAGTGCCTAAGGAGATCCCTCACCCCTTCGGGGGTTATTTTTTTATAATTTTATCTTTCAACACCGAATCATCTAAATATTCTCGATACCCGGCTTTAATATTCTTGTACAGAGAAGATGCAAAGCGTTTGTTGGGAAAAAGAATCTTGAGTAGTCGCTCTTTCTCTATCAAATAGTCAATCATTCTCTTATAAGAGGCAATTGCGATGGAGTGATTTGTTCGCAAAAATAGCGAAAATAACAACGCAATCTATAAGCTACTACGCTACATCTCACGCCAAAATGGTAGCCGACCAACCAATTTGCTTGGTTCTGCCTTAGATTTGCAGGTTCAGCTATACGTAAAGCAACAGGAAACAGGCGTGTCCGCCTTTGATATGAGTTTTCATTTCAAAAGGGCTACTATGCTGTCCGAACCAAACTTCGCATCAAATCTTTTCGATCCTGCGATATCCGTCCTATCGCGATTGTATTCATGATCGCAAGTGCCAGCGTACATTCAAAAGTAATCCGCTTCAGGCCGCGCATCATATGATTTTCAAATCCAAAAGATACATCGAGCCTACTGTTTACCCGTTCTACCGCAGTCCTCGCGTTGTATAGTTTTCTCCATTTGTAGCTTGTACGATCAACGGTGGT
>JAISQM010000146.1 GCA_031274195.1 Eubacteriales Family XIII. Incertae Sedis bacterium | reverse complement strand
GCAGCTTCCCGGGAATCAAAGTATATCCTGTTTCCTTCGTTGATCCGATCCGCATAGCTACACCCTGTATGATGAAATTTATCAGATTCCGAGCTTGCGATATATCGTTGTGAGGTATCCACTGCCGGATTATTGGCTGTTTCGTCGTCCCCGTTATTTGCGTTCGGCGTATTGCTCGGTTGCGTTGCTTCAACTTGCGACGCCGCTTCCTCGTTTGCCTTGGCTTGCGCCGCTGCCTCTTCTTGTGCCTTGGCTTCGGCCTCGGCTTGAGCGATGGCTTCCGCCTGTGCTGCCTGCTCTTTTTGTTGAGCTTCGGCCGCCGCTTTCAGTACCGCTGCCGCCGCAATCGCTTCGGCAACGCCATAATCCTTTTCAAAGGTTTCTGAGGCGAAGTTCCGCTCGCCACCACGGTTGACGATATCATCTTTGTCTAAGCTACTCCGCCCGATAATTCCTGATGAATCGCTAATATTGATGTTGATCTTATCCCAGCAATCATCAAGTTCGCTTTTGGCAAGGATCGCATCCGTGATTGTTTGTGCTGTAGAAGATGCTTTCTCGTTGATCGTAGTTCCTTCGCCATCTTTCATGTCGCCTAAAACGATATCGATAGTGACGATTCCTCCCAACAGCGAACAACTTGATATTTTATCACCTACGCCTACATTGTCGTCTACGATTGCGGATATAAGATCGGCGGCTTCGGAATCGGTCAGTTTCTTTTCATCTGTACCTCCAAATATTCCGCTAATAATGCTGAGAAACAAGACAATCCCTATTGCTATTAGGCAACCGGGACGTTTTGTGAAAGGTTTCTTTGGTTTTATCAGAACTGCATCGTTTGCCACATCATTTGAGAGGGGTGGTAGATTGTTGCCGGATGTCTTAGTGGTAGCGCGGGGTGCATGTTTTGACTTCTTGCCCCCGTGCTTCTTTGTGTAGGATAATCCTGTTCCCGGCAGACCGACAGTTGTCCGGCTTCCTGATGTGCCAAAAGTATGTTTGAGCCCTTTTGGGCCAACCGATACGCTGACACCCCTTTTTCCGACATTGAGCCTCACGCCCGGTATGATCGATTTTGTGCGCCTGAATCTGAATCCCATGGCGACCTCCTGCTTTCTACAACGTTATCTATCCGTGTAGGGCTAATTGAATAAATATTCTACGGGATTTCCCGTTTGCGCATCGCCGTGCCAGTTGTACAGGATAATAGCATTATTCTTGTTGATTCCTATATTCTCATAAGAAAAAACTTGCAGAGATAGACCATCAACGTAACCAGAAATCCATATATTCCCCGTTTGAGATGATTCCAACACTTCTCTTACAATTTTTTCGGCGTACGTACTATGATACCACCAATCATCTTCTGCCCAATCGGGATTAGCTGAAATTTTTACGTCATAAAATTCTATATCCAAGCCCGTGTCTTCGTCGGTTTCTGTTTCCGTTAGAACGATTTCATAGGACGGTTCCTGTTCTTCTGCGTCAGCCGCTACGAGTTTTTCTTCTGCTGTCGGTAGTTCTTCCTCTGTCGTCGCGGGTGTGTCGGATTCGCTCGCGGGTTCTTTATTTCCCCCACAGGACACAAGCGCGAACGCCATCATGATAACCAATAGCAGTGCGATAAACTTTTTCATGGCTTCCTCCAATTCTCAAACAACATCAATTATTTAAAAGAGCAGTATTGCTCCTTTAACCTTGCAGTTGTCTACAAATATCTCCTGCAAACATCCCTTATGACATCCGTGTATTGATAGATGTCATTTATCGTGGATATATCATGCCGAACAGGTTTTTTGTTCTCATCGAGAGTTGTTATGTATTTATTTCTGCTATTGAAGTAGAATCGACATATGCGCTTCCAACTATTATTATCCCAGTTCACAACCATATATCGCTCATTATCGCTGTATGACAGCTTATTGACATCACAAATCGGGTGAAGAATAGATTTCACAATCGCGAAAGCCTCTAATTCCTCGAGCGTTGTTTCTACGGTCTGGCCTTTATCCTCGTCAACCGCGCCATCTTCCTCCGTCGCGGGTTCGGTAGGTTCGTCTCGGCGCTCCATCGCGGATTTTAGTCTCGCGTTGGTGATGTCTTTCTGGAATTGTTCTAAGGATTGCTTAATTAGCGGGCGCAAGGTATCAATGGCTTTCTGTGTCTTCACACCATCATATATAGCATCCATTATGATTTTCACAAACGGATCTTCGGGTTCGGCAAATTGGCGTACAAGCCAATCTTTTATCAGTGTGGTAAACTTCATTTCGGACGCAGAATCTAAAATCTTGTTTACATCCAACTTATCTTTGTGGAATTTTTCAATCTCCTTGATTTGCGTGTCTTTTATGTTGGAGATGTCGATCTCCAGAAACGGACGATCATCAAGCATGTTAGCCTTGTCCAGATCGGTGTAGAATCGATATACTGTCCCGTCCGTCAAAATTCCGAATTTCGAGTCTACCGATGTCGCAAAATATCTGAAGAGTTGAGAACCGTGCTTGTCGAGATTCTCCCCGCAGGTCTTGCACTCAATCAGGATGAGAGGCTTTCCATCCATTATTATTGCATAATCGACGCGCTCTCCTTTTTTGATTCCGACATCAGCCGTAAACTCCGGTACAAACTCAAGAGGGTTGAATACATCATATCCCAATATCTGAAAGAATGGCATGATGAGGGATGTTTTTGTCGCTTCCTCGGTTTTGGCCATCTCCTTTACGCTCTTGGCACGTTCGGCAAACTGACTGATTTTTTCTGCAAAATCCATAACAAGCCTCCTATTCAACTAATTACGACATTTATTCAAAAGGGCTATACGCTCACCCTTTTTTATCTACGCTTCTTCCACCAATTCAATTGAACTAAATTTTTTATATTCTCCGCTATTGATTAAACCTTTGAGCATATTGATCGCTATTTCTTGTCCCTCATCGTTGAGATCGCGAAACAAGTCGATCAATAAAGTTTCATTGTCCCTTAAGGCCTCGGAGTTCGCGTTATGCATATCGGTCTTGTCGATACCTAACAAATAGTCGGTTGTGACGCCATAATAAGCGGCGAATACTCGTAGCATCTCGGAATTCACGTCATTTGTGTCTGTTTCATAGTTATTGTATGTCGTATATGGCAACTTTAAAGCACTTGCAATGTCGCTTTTTTTGTAGTTCTTCTCAATTCGTAATTCTTTCAGTCTATTTCCTATTGTCATCTTTCACACCTCCGTCACATCATATCAGAAAAAAATACCGATTACAAGTAAAATTTCGCTTGACAATCACCGAATTCAGGAATAATATAGAGATGCGGTTACCTAAAACAGGTAGAAAGGAGGATTGGAATGACCGAATTAAGGAACATAGAAGCCGAAAGGGTACGTCACAACCTGACGCAAAAACAATTGGCGACAGAATTGGGCGTGACCACGAAGACCCTCTACTCGTGGATAAAAAGAGATACGCCTATACCATCAACCAAAATAATAGAAATGTGTCGGATGTGGGATGTCGCGTCGGACTATCTACTGTCAATCACCGACAGCACAGACCCGGCGGCGTAAAGGAGGGGGAGAAATGAGAGATTACCTATATGAGGAAATAAGAAAGTACGCAGGAGAGATCGTCTCTTCGAATACGGGAAGGGAGATGCGCCATGCGATGACTGACGGGCTTCTCGCTGTCGCCGAAGCAATCAAGGAGTCCGAAGTCCCTTTGCATAAGCAGTTTACGCGGATATTTTGGATTGGACTGACCGCGGGAATGTCTTCCGCGGCACTAACTTCCCGACGAGTTGATAGGGCTTTCCGACTCGATGAGGAAAATCAATCACGAGCTAAAGCAATACTTGGCGTGGGTTGCCGCGTTTCTCATTGTTGTGGTTGCGTATGCTCTCACGTACTTCATCAAATTTGTCCAATAGCTCTTGGGGAGTCAGCTTGGATAAATCTTGATTTTGGAGATACAGAAGCGCGAGAGCGTCAAACCTATTGCGTGGGAACATGTTTAGCTCTGTTTTGTCCGACATAACAACTACCTCCTTTCGGGGAGATTATATCCGTTGTCGCACGAAGTTACAAGTCGTAGTCAAGAGGAAGGAGCGCAAAATGTTAGACCCTAAAAACATCAAACCGGGACAGGAGCAGTATGAGAACTTCTCTACTTCATGTTGCGATGAATGTATGTTCACCTACGAGATACAGTACACCATTGTTCAGTAAAACGCAAGGAGAAATTTATGGACTTTTACAAAATCATCAGCGAAGAACGGAAGCGTCAGGGAATGTCAGCATACCGGCTCGCAAAACTGGCGGGAGTTACCCAAAATGCGATTGCCTTTTGGGAGCGCGGAGAACGAAGTATCAGCCTTGAAAACGCCGACAGGGTTTTGACCGCCCTCGGCGTGGAGATGACCATCGGAAAAGCGAATGTATAAGGAGAAGACCAATGATTAACAACAAAACTTTCACAGTAGCAGAAGCGGCGGAATACATCGGTGTATGCCGCGAAACCGTATACCGGATGGTAAGAAACGGTGACCTTAAGGCTATCCGCGTCGGCATAAACGGGCGTAAAATCCTGTTCCGGAAGACAAGCCTTGATCGGTGGATGGATGCGCAAGAGGGCATCGTGGACAATGTGATCCACCTCGGCGCTCCGATTAGGAGGGCGTTATGACTATGCCAGCAATCATTTTGGAAGGATACCACGCCGAACAATGTGGTTCCGATAGGCCGATAAAGTTATCAATCGGGTGGGAGTCCAGGGGCTATGTCTCCCATCACCGCCGTACTGATTCGGCGGCTCCCGCCCGTTGATATATATAACAAGTTATCATCCGGGAGGGAGTCCAGGGGCTATGTCTCCCATCACCGCCGTACTCCTCCGGCGGCTCCCTCCCGTTGATATATAAGAGTCGATATAAATCCGGATATAAATCCGAATGTAGATGTTGATAAAAGAAAGGATATTGGGATGGCAACGAAGAAAAAGGACGCTGCAAATGCAGAGGGTTTGCAGCTGCTTGAAGGCAAGTGTCGTTACTGCGATACGCTGCTGTCGGTGATGGCTGTGGATCAGGAAGACGCCGACAATATGAGCACGGAGCAATGTACTTGTGCGGGGTCGATGTATGCCGGCGTAGAACGCAGTGCTACGGCGCTTATCGATCAGCTTTTTGTGGATGACGATCCGGACGCGCATTGGGCACCGGCTTCGACCGTACAGGTGGGGTTGATTCGGCGGCTCGCGACGGCCGTGATCCATTGTGATATCCTCGGCGCGACGGTTAATCTTGGTACTACGCAGGCCAAAATCGTTGCGGGCAAGAGTTCGCCGGTCATGATCTCAAGGAAGTTTACGACGGAGATGTCGTTGGAGGCAGTGGAATGAAGTTGTCTGAGGTGGTGTGTACGATCCGTGACTATGGATTCGTCGATATCGATGAGGTGGAGGGATGGATCACCGTGATCGAGATGTCTTTGAGCTCGACAGCTCTCAAGGATATGCCGGACTCATTTTTTGACGAGTATCGAGAGAGCTTGCCGGTACTCAAGAAGTGGATGGATGTCTATGGGAAGCCGACACTGGAGTCACTGGCCGTGGTGGAGCAACTCGCCGGATATCATCGGCAAATGGGGAACACGGCAGCCGCTGAAAGGTATGATCGATATTATGCGCAGATGTGGCAGGTGTTCGAAGCTCGAACACTTTGCAGGAAGCCGGGTAGAGATAAAGTCGGCCGGAATCGCCGGAGCCGAAGGGCTCGGAAATCGCTCATGCAGATGCGGCAGTTGCAGATGTAGTTATTGATGAATTGATGTTGTGTAGTTGAAGTGAGAGGAGATAGACCCATGAGTAAAGAAAAGATTGACACGGCCATAAGGCGCCTCACGGAGGAGGCAAACAAGAAGGACACTAAACCGTTTTATCGGTTTTCGGAGCTACTGATCGATCGATGTGTCACGGATGAGATTGCCGATCTGCTTCTGGCAGATGATAAGACCATCGCCGGCGCGGACAAGAAAATCGCGGAGGAGGCGAGGAAAGACGGCGGCTGCATTGATGATGAGGCCGCCCACGCCATCCTCTTTGAGTATTTCGGCCTGCCGGCATCAGCATCACCTGCGGGCGTAATCAACGCTTTCGATCTTCTGTGACGGGGGTGGTGTCATGACTTTGGATGAATTGAAGGAAATAGGTGTCGGGAAGGAGTACATGGGCACCGCTGAGCAGGCACTTTTGGACTGCCCGTCGCTACCGAAGGGATATTACGCCGCCATCCTGCAAGAGTGGACGGCGGGCGCGTATATCATCTATTCGACGGCAGCGAAGTGGGGCGTGTGTACGAAGTGCGGCAAACATCTTCCGGAAAAGGTGTTTCAAAAGGGCTATGCTCCATTTACGCATAATGATAAATACACTTGCCCACACTGCGGGCGGACAGCCATTGCGAAGTCCGCCGGCATGGGCCGCGGAAAGCTGCGGGAGTATATGTTTGTCACGATTCCCTTAAAGAAGGGGCGTCGCGTATATATATTAAATTTCCTTGTGGATGTGGATTTCGGAGGGATAGTGCCTAAAGTTATATCGTTCTTGAAGACTTTCGTCGTGCTGTCCGCAATTGGTCAGAGGTATTATTCCCGGCCGGAATATCAGGATTCTGTATTTCGTGAGCGCAGGATAGACAATAGGACTCTGGATGTCCCGGCTCCCGGTTTCGCGGGATATTTTACTCCGAAGCGGAACGTCTATCGCTTATATACGGGCAACCTAAAGTCCGTTTTTCGGGGTACTTGTCTGCATTACGCTGATGTGTCCCGGATGTTTGCGACGATGGAGTCAAGGCTCGGGTCTGAGCGTGCCGCAAATCTCTATCCGATGTTTTTTCTCAGGTACGCATATTTCCGCGTGAAATATGCCGCGATTGAGCGGCTGGAGCAGTCAGGGCTTGATGGGCTGATTATTGACAAAATCACCAATAGTGCCGGGCTCGCTTGTATCAATTGGCGGGCGGATACGCTCCGAAAGATATTCGCCCTCAATCTGGGACTCGTCCGTGAAATACGAAAGCGAGGCTTTGGACTGCCGGTCATCGCGGCATACAAGCATTATGTCCGTAAGTATCCATGGTTTACGCTTGACCATGCGGAGGTGGCCGCCGCCAATCGTATCGGCTTTGACGAGGAGTTAGGCACCGTAGATGTCGCGAGATATATCGAAAATAGAAAGCTCTTGGATTATGCTGTCAAGCAGCGAAAGCGATATAAGTGGAAAACGCCGCTCAGGCTTATGGACTATGTGGACTATCTTCGTGATTGCAGAATCCTTAACTACGACATGACTTCTCGCGATGTGCTCTTTCCGAAGGCTTTTAGGACGGCACATGCCCGGACGGGAGAATTGGTCAGCGAGCTACGCACCACGAAAGAGGCTGAGCGGCTCGCTTTATATGATCCCGCGATAGAGGCAAATGGGATCGCCATCAGCCGGATGCAAGCACCCTACTGGAGTGGCGATCTTATGATTTTCCCGGCGAAAACGACCGGGGAGTTGATCCGGGAAGGTCGGGAACTCCACCATTGTGTCGGCGGATACTACGAAGGCATGGCAAGAGGCAGGTATGCGATCATGTTCATCCGGAAAGCGGACTGTTCGGACACGCCGTACTTTACTTTGCAGCTGATGGCCGACGGACGAATCGAACAGAACCGCGGCAAGTATAATTGCTCGCCGGATGATGAGGTTAAGGCATTTGTGGATAAGTGGCATCGGTGGTTCGAGAGACAGAAGCCGGTGGAGTTTGATAGGCCAATTTTGGAAGCGAGCGCATAAGCACCTCGCTGTGACGTATAAAAATGAATGGAGGAGAACATGGCAAAGCAAAAAAAAGAATCAAAGGTTATGCCTGAAAAGGTCTCGCAGGAGGTCGTAGAAGTGGCGGATGTCCGGACACCGGAGATCATTGCTGCGGAGATCAAGGCGACCGTCCGGACGGTCAGGGAACTCGCGCTTGGTGGCGCGATTCGCATTGGGCAATGTTTGGCTGAGGCTAAAGAGCTCGTCGGGCATGGATCATGGTTGGAGTATCTTTCGGAGAGCGTCGGATTTTCCGAAAGGTCTGCGCAGAATTATATGCGGATTTTTAAGGAATATGGCACCCAGGTGGCAAATCCGCAATTAGTTGCGGATTTGAGTTATACCAACGCTTTGCGGCTTTTGACGCTTCCGGACGAGGATCAAAAAGAGATCGTTTCAGGCCTCGAATCGGGGGAGGTATCGCCCGAAGATGTGGCGCAAGAAATTGAGACGTATAAGGCGCGCGCGCAGCAGCTTGAAGATGAGAAAAAGCGGCTTGAGGATGAGAATGTGGAGTTGCAGGCTGCTTATTCTGGGGTGAGTGAAAAGCTGGATAATGTCCAAAAGGATATCGATCGGTATAAGACAGAGGCACAAGCTGTAAAGGCCGACGCGAAATTCAAAATCCAAGAAGAAGTGGACACGCAAGTCGCCGCCGCCAAGAAAGAATTAGAGGAAAAGGCCTCGTCGGCATCGCAGGCCGAGCTGGAGGAACTGAAGAAGACACTTGCCGATGCAGAGGCACGAGCCGCGAAAGCGGAGAAGGATAAGGCCTTGGCCGCTTCGGAGGAAAAGGTGCTGTTTAAGGCGACGTGTGATGACTTTCAGGGGAAGTTCCACGCGGCGAAAGCAATTGCAGATAAGGTTGGCACCGCTGATCCCGAAATGAAAGGGAAGATGGTTGGTGTGTTAAAGACTGTGTTGGAAACGTTGGGTAAGGCTTTGGAGGGGTGACGTGATATTTCGGAGTAGAGTATATACAGATCGACCGGCATATGCGGACTTTGGCTCAGCGCAAAAATTCGATGCCATAAGAAGCATAATCGCAAGAAGGTTGATCGAGTATCCGAACGCGATATGCTCATACTCCGGAGGTAGCGATAGCGATATCGTGATACACCTGATCGAAACGGTACGCAAAACATTAAACCTTTCGCCCGTTAAATACTGTTTTTTCAACACGGGACTTGAAATGGACGCGATAAAAGGACACGTGCGCGATATGGAAAAGCTATACGATGTTGAAATAACCGAATATCGCCCCAAAAAGGGCATAGTGCAAGCCACACGAGATTACGGAGTGCCGTTTATCTCTAAGATTATATCTGCTGGGATTGAGGGCATACAAACGAAAGACATCCCGCTTTCAATTGCCGAAGAATACGTAAGCGCGGAGGATAAGGTCTCAAAGCGGGCGGAACTGAAACAACGCTACCCGAAGTGTGAGAGCACGATAAACTTTTTATGCGGATGCAATTCCAGAGGAGAACCCCGACCAGATATACAGCTGGTCATCGGATCGTCGAAATATTTGCTCGATTTCATTGCCGGAAATCCGATCACTTTCAAGGTCAGTGCTAAATGCTGCGACCACTGCAAGAAGAAAGTCGCGCACGATGCACAAAAGACTTTTGATATGGTAATCACAGGTGAGCGCCGGGATGAGGGTGGCATGAGGTCTGTTCCGCGCAAGGATAGCACATCCATGTGCTTCTCTGAAATGGCGGGCGGGAAATACAGGCTAAAGCCATTATTCTACGTGTCAGATGTGGATAAGCAGTGGTACAAAGATCGCTACTCGATCCGCTACTCTGATGCCTATGAGGTATATGGGCTGACACGTACGGGGTGCTGCGGATGTTCCATTTCGGCGCGAGCGATTGAAGATTTGGAAAGGATACGACCGTTTGAGCCGAATTTGGTGAAAGCTGCATGGAATGTCTTTGGGGATAGTTACAGATATCGCCAGCGATACAACGAGTATAAGGCAATGAGGTTAAAAAGGAGAGTGGGCAAATGACATATGAAGAATTAAAGGTGCTAAAGCTGGCGGTGGAAACGGTTGTCGCTTCTGACGATATCGACCCAGAGGTGAAAGCTCAGTGGATCGGCAACCACACCACACAAGAGAAATTGATGGATATGTTTGAGTACAAAGAGTTTGCGATAAATGATGACCTAAGGCGTTTCGTAGAGAGTATAGATGAAGAGTGCTATATCGGTCGTAGTGCGTCGTCGCCTATATATGGCGAGAAAGACCTTGTGGGATATGCATTCACAGTGTATCCGCCGCGATATCCGAAAGCGATATATGTTGATTTTACAAAGCCGAAAGCAAGATAGCAAAGAGGATTGGAGGAACGGGATGAACAAAAAATCAAGAGCTATATACGCGGCGGGTATACTTATCGCCGTGCTTGTCGGGATCGGTGCGGCTTTCGTCTTCGGCGGTATCGTGTACGGAGACGATACGGAGCTTGCCGACCTTGAAGCGAAGAATCTGGAGTTGACAACACAGATCGAGCGGTTGGAGAGTGAGCGGCGCGACCTGCAAGACGCGCACATGAAAGCCAAAGCGAGGCTACAGGAATTTGGGATACCTTTTGACGGGGAGCTCGTGACCGTCGGAGCGATCTGCGGGCAGGGGATCGCGCCAGAGAATAATCCGGCGCTGACATCACTGGGCAGTGACTGGACGGTGACGTTCTATACCGATGCCGATCCCGGTGTTGATCGTGTGACGTCCACCGGCGCCGATGTGCAGGAGGGACTCACCGTGGCGGTGGATCCCTCCGTAATTCCGTATGGGAGCGAGGTGTATTTGCCGGAGTTGGACATGTGGCTTGTCGCCGAGGATTGCGGCGGCGCAATCAAAGGCCATCGGTTGGATGTTTTTGTCGAGGTGGGGCATGTGCCTGACTATGGGGTGATTCGCGGCGTGGAAGTGTGGGTAAAGTCGGATGTTACGCGATAGGGAGATACTGTCATGATGCAGAAACGTTGTAAGTATATCACCTTTGCCGAGGTGGAGCGAGAAGGAAGAAAGACGAAAATTTTTGCAATCATAAATAATCTATCCGGCGCAGTACTGGGAAATATTATATGGTATGGCCCATGGCGACAATACTGCTTCTTTCCTGCAGGCGATCATGTTGTTTTCAATAAGGGTTGCTTGGAGGATATCTGTGGATTCATCACTTGTTTGATGGATGAGCGCAAAAGGATGAAAAACTAAGATGTCGCAGCATGAAATTCAGTTTGTGATTCCAATCGCGCCGGTGACGAAAAAGAATCATAGCAGGATCGTTCATCTTCGCAATGGCGCTCATGCGCTTATTCCGTCAAAACCTTACAAGGTATATGCGGATTCGGTGGGGCCGTTCCTTCGGCCATTGGGTATTGACTACCCTGTGAATATAAAAGCTACATTTTATATGCAGACGCGGCGGATTGTAGATCTTCCGAATTTACACGCCGCATTGCATGACGTTCTTAAAGATTTTGGAGTTATCGCCGACGATGATAGCCGGATCGTGGTTGCCACGGATGGGTCAAGGGTGCGTTATGACAAGGAACGACCCAGGACGGAAGTAGTGATCGAGCGGGTCGCGGTGGACAATTAGCTTCATTATATATAGGCAAAATTGACGAGCTCGAGTAAGAGCATTGAACTTGGTTAGAGTTATTAATAGTGCGACGGGGTTTGATATGAAACTGAGAAAAGAAATCACGAAGGCGGGGCAGACCTATTTTATCCGGATCTTCGGGGCGAGGAAAAGTCGGCCGCCCGGAATGAAGCGGGAGAAGAGATGCCGACCCACATGCGAGCAGGTGCGTCACTTGAATGCGTTGCGTGCCGAAAGATATTTCCAGATGCTGCTCAATCATAATTTCCGTGATGGCGATTATCATTTGACGCTGACCTATGAGGTGGTGCCTACTGTCGATCAAGCGCGGAAGAATATCGAAAAATTCCAGCGGCGTCTCCGCTCACTTTACCGGCGCCGCGGCGTACTGCTTAGGTGGGTGTCCGTTACTGAGTATCAGCGCAATCGAATCCATCATCACATGGTGATCACGGGCGGCGTATCTCTGGAGGATATCAAGGCGATATGGCCGGATGGATTTATCTTTGATCGACGACTGCACACACATGGAGATTATCGGGACTTGGCGAGCTATCTGCTCAAGGAGACGCGGCACCATCTGCCGGCCGAAGGTGTCCCGAGCAATCGGCGCTATGGCTATAGTCGCACGATCGTAAAGCCGGAGACTCGCCGGGAAGATGTCAACCTCTCGGAGATGGATACTCCGAAAGTACCGAAGGGATATTACCTTGATGAGGAGACTAAGTTCGAGGGTTTGAATCCCGTCACCGAGCGCCCGTTCGTCGAGTATGTTCTTCTGCCGTTGGCGCCGGAGGCTGATCTAAAAAAGTGGAAGCGGCTCAAACGGACGCGGCCAAAGCCGGATGGGTATCAGGCGTGGTTGCGGGATCATGCGGAATATCAATTGCAGATGCCTACTGATTGCGGAGGCTTGTATGACGATTGACAAAAAATACCCCGGTCCCCCTATGACATTATTGGAGATGGAGGATGTCGTGAGGGCTTTATGTTTTGCTGCAGGTCGGAGCTGTGGCCGGGAACGGAAAATGTACGCGGAATTGCGTTCTGCGTTTTGCGGGCATATCGAGCGTATCGGCATGGCGGAAAAGGATGAGTTGAAGTGAATCAGATATTGGTTGGGCAGGTGCCGTTCGTCGGCCACGTGTTCGTTGCGGAAAAAAAGGTGTGACAGAATGACGATAAAAGAGCGGTTGCGAGATTACAAGGCACTATGTGACGATATCCGGAGCATGGAGGACGAGATCGGCAGGCTGTACTACAAGGCGACGCTCCCGACCTTTCAGGGCGACGGCGTACACGTGCAGTCGTCAAAGCAGATGGACGTGATGGGCGATATCGTAGCCGCGTATCTTGACGAGGCGGAAAGGCTCGCGGAGAAGCTACAGCGTCGCAAAAGAGAGCAGGAGGACATCGAGAAGCTGATCGGCACTCTGACCTCGCGGGAACGGCGACTCATTCGATTGCGCTATTTTGAGGGGATTTCGTGGGAGCGCGTGGCGGTGGAGATGGATTACTCTATTCATTGGGTTTGGAAAAAACATGGCGAAATTTTAGAAAAACTGAAAGTGTAGAGAAAAATATAGTTCTTTCTGTGGTTTAATATAGGGGTGAGATTACGTCCGGAAACTTCGGGCGTTTTTTATTGCGGGATACGTCTCGTACATGTGACCCCTCCCCGGAGCGGAAAGTAATAGGAGATATAAGCCGTGAGTGATTTGAAAAAACAGGATAAAGGCGATACCGATCTTTACAAGCTAAATCGAAGGATTAAAAGAGAGTTTCGGCGTCTCAGTGATGTCTATTCGAAGATCGAGGTGGAGAAGAAACGGACGGTCGAAGGACTTATTGAGCAGGCAGCATACATGCGAATTACTTTGCAGGATTTAATTGAAGATCTCAAGGAAAATGGCTTTACCGAGCCGTTTAAGCAGGGTAAGGATCAAGAGCCTTATGATCGCAAAAGACCCAACGCGGATCTCTTTAATACACTGAACGCGAACTATCAAAAGATCATTAAGCAGTTGACCGACTTACTTCCGAAGACAGCTGTTCCGAGCAACTTGATCGACGATGGTTTTGAAGGGTTTTTGTATGACCGAGAAGATGTGTGAATATCCGGACGATTGCCGTCCGATAGTGGGAAAATGGGACTAAAAAAGGGAGGGAAACGTCGGGATATTGCAATGAACCGGGATTGTCTATGCGTGTTTGGCTCATGAATATCGCGAAAAAGGAGGGCAAAATGCCATCGAGCAACCCGCGCTATGCGAATACACAGAAGCGCACACAGATCCGTAAATGGCTGCTTGCCACACAAGATTATTGCGCTTTATGCGGCAAGCCGATAGATAAGACTCTCAAGACTCCGCATCCCATGAGTGCGGAGGTTGATGAGATCATACCGATAAGCAAGGGCGGCAGTCCGATAGCGAGGGATAATGTCCAGCTCGTCCACCGACGATGTAACCAGAGAAAATCAAGCAAGATTGTCGGACGGGAGCCGCAGAAGATTATTGAGCTACCGTTGCCGACAAGTCGGGACTGGTGACGTGGAGCGCGATAAGGAAAAACGTTGAAATTCCAACGTTTACATGGGGCGGTATACCCTCTCCCCTCCCCCGAGGCTCCCCGTCGTACAAAGCGCAAATATCCCCCCGACTCAAAAATGGGCATAAACGTTGGAATTTCAACGTTTATAGGGTGTGGTTCGGTGTGATCGTCCGGCATGGAGGTATGTGATAAATGGCGAAAAAGAGGCAAGAGGTAGGCAAGCCGGAATTGCCACAGGGTATAAGGTGGCCTAAGGCTACAAAGGACTGGTTTGATTGTTGGCGCGGCTCGTCGCGGACCGACGGATGGGACGATGCTCAATGGCATTTTTTGTTTGACACGGCCTTGGTACATGCGGCTATATGGGGCGCAGGGCGGGTTAGTTTGACTCCGGAGCTGAAAAGGCGGCTCGCGATAATGGGACTTGCTTTTGAAGTATCTGAAAAGGTGGATGATGTGGGTGTAGTCAGAATCTCGCCGTTAAGCGAGGCTCGGAAAATGCGCGAAAAGGAAAAGGCGAGACTCAGGAGAGAACTGCGGCGATGAAACGGAAAACTGGAAATCAATCACCGACATTCTGTCTCATCCCTGAATATATCTGCACGAGCGGCAAGGCGGCCGGGAAGATGGCAACCGGGTACGGACTCAGTCCGGACGTATGGCAGCAAAATGTATTGGATGTATGGCTTGGGCGGAATGAAAACGATGAATATGCCGCTTCTCGTTGCGGTCTGCTTGTACCGCGACAGAATGGGAAAAATGCCATACTTGAAATGCGAGAGCTTTACGGCATTGCGGTACTTGGAGAGAAGTTCCTTCACACCGCACATCAAGTCAAAACTTCGCGCAAGGCGTTCTTGCGGCTTGCAGGGTTTTTTGAAAATAAGAGAAAATATCCGGAGCTGTCCGAACTTGTGGAAAATGTGAGATATACAAACGGGCAAGAGGCGATATTTTTGATAAACGGCGGATCGGTCGAATTTGTGGCGCGGTCAAGGGGCTCTGCGAGGGGATTTACGGTTGATATCGTGGTCTGTGATGAGGCGCAAGAGTTTACCGACGAGCAGCTTGAGGCGTTGATGCCGACGATGGCGGCGGCAGCTCTTGGCAACCCGCAGATCATCCTCACGGGTACGCCGCCGAATCATAATATACCGGCTGATGTGTTTAAGCGGATCAGAGCCGAGGCATATAAGGGCGACGACAAGACGCTTTCGTGGCACGAGTGGAGTGTGGAAGATGTGGGAGATGTCTCTGATGTTCGCAGGTGGTATGAAACTAATCCGGCTTTGGGCATCCGGCTTGCAGAGGATTTCGTTAGGAATGAGGAGCTGAATACGATGTCAGAAGACGGATTCGCGAGGGAGAGGTTGTGTTGGTGGTCGGAAGGCTGTATCAACACGGCCATAGACGATGAGGAATGGGATGCACTCAAGACGGATGAGCCGCCAACGGGTGGTAAACTCGCCTATGGGGTGAAGTTTGCGCCGGACGGTTCGGCGGTGGCTCTGGCGGCGGCGCTGAAAAATGGTGGTACCGTCCACGTTGAAGTTGCAGAGCATAGATCGCTTGCACAGGGCACTTCATGGCTCGTCGAATGGCTTTTAGAGCGTTGGCGCAAATCATGCGTGATAGTGATAGATGGTCTCAATGGTGCCTCGGCTTTGTCCGAGGCACTTTTAGATGGCGGAGCGGCGAAAAAGGCGGTCATGTTGCCGAGGAGCGGGGATGTGATCACGTCGTCCACTATGCTCATCAACGCGATAAAGGAGCGCAAGTTGTCGCACTTCGGACAACCCGCGCTTGATATGTGCGCCAAGAATGCGGTGCGACGGGATATCGGAAATCGCGGGGGCTGGGGCTTCGGCGGTTCGGGCGAGATCGATGTGTCGCCGCTTGAAGCTGTGGCGTTGGCGCATTACGGGGTGTTGACGTCGAAACGGAATCCGGAGAGAAAACAGAGGTTGATCAGATGAGCGAGGTTTGGACAAAACAACTTTATAGCGTGACTGCGCCGCCGGGGCGGTTCGGCGAACTGACGGATGACGAGTATTTCGACTTCGTGAAGCTGCTGAATGTCTGGCAAGCGAAAAAGGCGCGGAACGCGAAGCGCATGCAGTACTATGACGGTAAAATGCCGCTCAAAGACCTTGGCATATCCATCCCGCCTATTTTGCAGAAGATCGATATATCGGTCGGGTGGCCGGCGAAAGCCGTAAACGCTCTGGCTTCGAGGTCGGTGTTTGATGGCTTCGTGGCGGGGGCAGGTGATCCGGAAGCTCTCAACCTGGCGCTTATCGACAACGACTTCGGGACGCTGTACGCGCAAACGGTACGCGACGAGCTGATTCATTCCTGTGCGTTTTTCACTGTGACGCATGGCGGCGACGGAGAACCGGACGCTCTCATATCGGCGTATTCGGCTGAACGGGCATCCGCGCTTTGGGACGGCAGAAAGAAGCGCGTGAAGTGCGGCATGGTCGTTACGGAAATCGGCGGCGCAGTGGGCGATCCGATCGAGTTTGTGATGTTTACGAATGACAGCGTCATCCGGATTATGTATAGCTTAGGCGTATGGAACATGGTGCGGGAAACGCATACGATGGGCAGACCGCTGATTGAACCAATGGTGTTCAAACGGTCAAACGATAGGCCATTTGGAAGAAGCCGCATAAATCGCGCCGTAATGTCGATTACCGACGACGCGGTGCGATTTCGTTTCCTGATGGAAATCGCGTCGGAGTTTTACGTCGCGCCGCAGCGGTATATTCTCGGCGCGACTGACGACTTGTTTGCCGACAACTCGATGTGGGAGGCGTACATCGGCAATTTGCTTGCCATAAGCCGGGACGAAAACGGAGATATCCCGACGGTCGGGCAATTCCCGCAGATGACCATGCAACCGCTTGTGGATTATATGCGGCAGCTCGCCGCGTCCTTCGCGGGTGAAACAAATATCCCGGTATCGTATCTGGGCGTGATACACGACAATCCCGCAAGCGCGGAGGCGATGCACGCGGCGAATGAGGAATTAATTATCGAAGCGCAGGAGCTTAACTCTTCGAATGGCGCGGCGCTTAGGAACATCGGGCTGATGGTAACGGCGATTTTGGAGGAAACGCCAATTAATGAGCTTACGACTGAACAGCGGAACATACTGCCAAAATTCAGGAATCCGGAACAGCCGTCCGTTGTGTCGAGCAGTGACGCTATCGTAAAACAGGTATCGGCGATTCCGTGGATCGCGGAAACGCGGGTTGCGCTTGAAAAGCTCGGTTACTCCGAAGAGGAGATTGTACGCATGACAACGGATAAACGGCGCGTACAGGCGAACGCGGTGCTTGATAAGCTCGAAGCCGCCACCGCGAAGACAGAGCCGCCGCCAATGCCGCAAACGGAGGATCATAATAATGCTGAGCCGGAAGGAGTTTGACGACTATGTTTCCAAACTCGAAGGACTGTCAAAGGGTGCGCGCGAAACCATGTGGAAGTATTGGCAAGCGATTGACTTTAACGAGGTCGGCGCCGCCATAAATACCACCCGCGATCTGATGTATGCCCTATCCTCCGAATACGGGGACGCGGCGGCGAAGGTCGCGGCTGACTTTTACGAAGCGATCCGGGCGAAAGAATTGGGCGGGGCGTATGAGGCACTGCTTGCCGATAACGCGCCGTATGATCAGATTCGCAAACAGGTTGGATATGCGGCGAAGAATCATCTGCTCGGGGAAACGCCGACGACGGAAGAAATGTATAAGTATCTCGCGGGTTGTCTCGACAAGAACGTCAAAGGTTCGGCGCGGAATACGATCACCAAGAACGCGCTCCGCGATAAGGCTGATGTGAGATATGCGCGTGTCCCGACAGGCTCTAAGACGTGCGCGTTCTGCGTCATGCTTGCGAGTCGCGGGTTCGTATACGCCACGGAGGAAAGCGCGGGGGCGTTGGGACAGTACCACGCCCACTGTGATTGCCAAATCGTGATGAACTTTGAGAAGAGTCCAAAGGTTGAGGGATATGATCCGGATAAGTATTATGAGCTGTACAAGGAGGGCAAGGGGGTTGACGACACAAAAAGCCGTAAGATTGAAGTGCATGACGGGATCAAGTATGAAGCAGGGGCATATGGCGAAGTTTACGAAAAGGAGAAACGAGGATATGCGGCACTGCATGATAATGGGTATGACTTCACGGTATTGTCGCGTTCGGATATCCCGGGCGAGAAAACTCCGGACATGTTGATGAATGGAGAGTACTGGGATTTGAAAACGCCGACAGGCGGGTCAAAAAGCACAATCGACAATAATGTGCGCGAGGCGAATAAACAAAAGGCTTTCCCTGTGATAGACAACCGAATGAGCAAACTGTCAGACGATGAAGCATTGAGTAGTTTTGGTCAAAAATTGGAGTTGAGGAAAATTAAAAAAGGCTTATTCATCACACAGGACGGGAAAGTTATTGAGGTAAAAAAATAGACGGTGCTTTCATGGCCCCCTCCATCCGGAGCGGGCAGGCACCGCCCATTAAATATATTAAACCATACTGCGGGTAATACGTCAATACGTAGGTAAGTTTTGTTTTGGAGGAAACGATGACGATCAGAAACTGAATGTTGTTACTTAAACCGCTTTCATTCGATGGCGGTTTTTTAATGCCTGAAACGCGCAGGGCATAAAACACGCGCGGGAAATCACACATACGCCAAAGGCGGGAAAGGGGCATGAAATGTCCAAAGAAACAAAGACTCCGGCGACGGAGGGAACAAAGACTCCGGAAACGGAGGGAATGAAACAGTTTGAAGCTATCACAACGCAAGAGGAATTTGACCGTATGGTCTCGGAGCGTGTCATGCGTGAAAGGGACAAATACAAAGGATTCAGCGAGTATAAGGAGGCGGCTGAAAAGCTCGCGAAGCTTGAAGCGTCGCAGAGGTCCGATTTGGAGAAGTTGCAGGACGCCAACGCGGAGCTTGCGGCGAAGGTCGCGGCGTTTGAAAGCAGAGAACAGGTCGCCGCATGGATGCAGGAGATAGCGGAAAAGACCGGGGTATCTGCAAAGGCACTTCGGGGAACGACAAAAGAGGAATTGGAAGCACACGCCGAAACGCTCAAAGAGGTGTATTCGTCAAGCAGGATATCGAAGCCTCCCGCGCCGGTGGTGCCGGGACTCGGTGAGCATAAAGGCGGGGCTTCCGCAACAACGGCTCAGCAATTTGCCGAAGCAATCGGCGATATGCTGTAACAGAAAAGGAGATTTGAAATGGCAGGAGTAGATATCAACAGAACGACGACGGGGGTAATGTTGCCGCCCGACGTATCAAACGAAATTTGGGCGAAAACGCTCACGGAGAGCGCGGTCATGCAGTTTGCGCGGAGGATTCCGTTGCCCGGTCGCGGTGTGTCAATCCCGATCATCACGGGCGAGCCTACGGCGAACTGGGTTGCAGAAACAGACGCAAAACCCGTAAGCCGGGGAACGCTCGACAACAAGCTCATCACGCCTTACGTGCTTGCGGTCATAGAGCCGTTCAGCAATCAGTTCAGGCGGGATGTCCCGGCTCTATATTCGGAGCTTGTGCGGCGGCTTCCTTTCGCGCTTTCCCGGAAATTCGACGAGACCGTGTTTGGCGCGGCAAGCGGAGCGCCCGGGTCGAACTTTGACACACTCGGGGACGCGACGGCGGTCAATATCGCGACGGACACATACGATGCGCTTGTTTCAGCTGATAGCGCGATATCGGTGGCTGACGGGATTTTGAGCGGATGGGTGATCGCGCCGCAAGCGAAAAGCCTTTTACTCACCACGAAGGACACGACAGGCCGGCCGCTGTTCATCAACAACGCGCAGACCGACGGAGCTGTTCCCGCGCTTCTGGGTTCTCCGGTGCATGTGCGTAAAGCGGTATATGCGGCAGGGAATCCTCCCGTGCTTGGTTTTGCGGGCGATTGGTCTGACGCGGTGTATGGAACGGTCGAGGGCGTGCAGATCGCCATTTCCGATCAAGCGACACTGACGGACGGCGCGAGCACGATCAACCTGTTCCAACAGAACATGTTCGCGGTCAGAGCGGAGATTGAGATCGGATTCCGCGTCAAGAACGCGGCGGAATTCGTGAAACTGACCGGCAACACGGTGGAAGCATAGGAGGTACGAAATGGCAACGATTTTTATAGACCCTATAACCGGGGTCAATGTAACGCTACCGAACAGCGCGGCGGAGAAATTCGCCGCCGCCGGGTACAAGAAAGTCAAGGACGTAGCTGCGCCGAAAGAAGTCCCGAAAGCAGAGGAATCTCCGAAAGCGAAACCCGCAGCGGGTAAAAAGGAGTAGAGCATGACAGCCTACGCGACAGTCAGCGACATAGAGGAACGCCTTGGCCGAAATTTGACGGACATCGAAAAAGGGAAAGCGGAGGCATTTATCGACGACGCGACAATCTACATGGCGACGCAAGCGAACATCGCCGATCCGCCGCCGACCGAAAAAACGGAACTGCTTAAATCTATCTGCTGCGCCGTCGTGCTTCGCGCTTTTCAGGTGCCGGTATTCGGCGTAGCAAGTGTGCAGCAGACGGCGGGGCCGTACAGCGAAAATCTTTCTTTCGCCAATCCGTCAGGGGACTTGTATCTGACGAGCGGCGAGAAGAAGATGCTCGGAATCGGAAAACAGAGGATCGGGGCGATTCGTCCAAAGATTCACAAGATGGGCGGTGATGTCTGTGGTTGGTGAAACGGTCGTCGTTGAGTACAAGGTGCAGACAGGAACGGACGGGCTGAATGCGCCCGTCTTTTCCTATACCGAGCAGGATGTTTCTGATGTGCTGATCTCGCCCGGTTCGCTTAGCGATATAACAGATTCGAATCGTCCGGACGGACATCTTGTGCGGTGGACGTTGCACTTTCCGAAGACGTTCACGGGCGATCTTGAGGGTTGCCGCGTAAAGGTCTATGGCGCGTGGTATCGCGTCGTCGGTGCGCCGGGACGGTATCAATCGGACAATACGCCCACACGGTGGGACATGCCGGTAGAAGTGGAGGCAGTGGATGGGTAACGTAAAGGTGCATGTGGATTACAACGCCGGCCGCGCCCTGCTCAATTCGAGCGAGGTGCGAACGGATTTGCAGAGGCGCGTGTCGGCGATAGCGAGCCGCGCCGGGGATGGGTATGTCGCGGATGTGCAGAAGGGCAAAACACGTTTGGCAGGAATGGTCAAAACGGGGACGATCAAGGCCATACGGAGCAACGCCAAAAACAACACGCTCTTAAAGAGCATAGACGCAGGGAGGTAGCGACATGATGTCAATTGAAACGAAGTTGATTGAATGGCTATCCTCACGGCTTGCCGTCCCAGTGAGCGCGGATGTGCCGGAAGTGCGTCCACCGTCTTTCGTGACTGTGGAACGTACAGGCGGCGATACGGTGCGCGCGTATGGCGGTGCGTTGGTACAGGACAATCCGGAGATGGCGATTCAGTGTTGGGCGCATACACGCGCCGAAGCTGAATCATTGGCATGTGCGGTGGATGATCTGCTGCCGACGTTTGCGTATGAGCCGCACATCGGCAGAGTTGCAAGAAACAGTCTATATAACTTCCCCGACGAGACCGGCCACGTTGGCCGTTATCAACTCGTCGTGGATATCACAACAAATTAAGGAGGAACTAAAATGTCTCAAAATAATGCAAATAACGTTTCGGTCGGTAAGCCGAAAGTCGGCGGCGCGATATTTACCGCGCCCAAAGGAACGGTAGTGCCCACATCGGCGACGGAGGCCCTTGGCGAGGCCTTTGTCAATATCGGATACGCTTCAGAGGACGGTCTGACGGAAACGCCGACAAGAGATTCTGAAGCAATAAAAGCTTGGGGCGGCGATACCGTCTTGTCAGTGCAGACCGGATATGAAAAAACATTCGGGTTTAAGGCAATCGAACTCAATACGGCATCCCTTGAGCTTGTGTTTGGCGCGGACAACGTGACGGTCGGACCAGACGGCGTAGTCATCAAATCGAACGCAAAGGAGTTGCCTGTGCAGGTCTTTGTGTTCGAGCTTGTCTTGTCGAATGGCGAAATTGAGAGAATCGTCGTCCCGGTCGGAAAAGTTTCAGAGGTGGGTGAGATAACCTATGTGGACAACGAGCCTATCGGGTTCGAGGTGACGATCACAGCATTACCCGACGCAGAGGGCAATTCGGACTACCGGTATATCGCAAGGCCGATACCGCCGACACCGCCGACAGACGAATAAAGGGAGGGAATCAAAATGGCAGGAAAGAAAGCCGATAAGCTGATTGTCGTGGAAGCTCTGGGCGTTAAGGCGAAAGTCGATCCGGATATTTTTGAAGATTGGCGAATATTAAAGCTAATGCGCACCGCAACTAACGGGAGCGATACGGACAAGGCATTTGCGTTCCCGGACATGTTTGATCTGATATTTGGCAAGGACACAGCGAGAATTGAAGCCGCGCTTACGGAAGCTGACGGATCGCTTCCTGTCGAAAAGGTATCAAAATTCTTCGAGGCCGTGATGGAGCAGGTGGATGTAAAAAACTCATAACGCTCGCGCATGTGTTGGATAAGTACCCAATGCAGGTGCGAGCGGACTTTCAGGAACATTACGGGCTGAACCTCGACGATATGGGTGAGGCTTATTCAAGGCACCACGCGGCGGAATTGCTTGTCATGCTCCCCCAAAAGTCGCGGGTATGGGTGGCAATGAATCCGGGAAACGCATGGGGATGGCAAGAGCATTTCATGTCGTCGATGGAATTCTCCCTGCGTTGGCTTGTCTGGGCGAAAACTAAAGACGGACAGAAAAACCGTAATCGTCCGAAGCCTATCAGGTTGCGCCCGGAAAAGGCTAAAAAGAGCACTAAGACGATGACAGCAGATCAGATGAAGGCGTATTTATCGCGACAAAGGATTTGAAAAATGAGTACCACGCTTGCAACAGCATATATACAGCTTGTTCCGTCATTGAAAGGCGTGAACGCAAATATATCAAAGGCACTCGGTAACGCGGGGATCGATAAAGCGGCGGCGCAGACCGGCAGTAAAATGGGCGACAGCTTGGTTGGGACGCTCGGAAAGACGATGCTGAAAGGGACTGTCGCGGTCGCGGCTACTGCGGCCACGGCTATTACGGCGGCCTTTGCTACCCATTTCAACGCGGGGGTAAAGCGGTTTGATACGATCAATAATTTCCCAAAAGTGATGGCGAACTTCGGGATCGGGACGGATGCCGCGAAAGCATCGATGGATAAACTGGCGGGAAGTTTGAAAGGACTGCCCACGGGTCTGGATTCCGCCGCGTCGGCAGTGCAGAGGCTCACATCTAAAAATGGCGATATCAACAAGTCAACTAACTTATTTTTAGCCATGAATAACGCCATACTTGCGGGGGGCGCTCCGATGGAATTACAAGCCACGGCGATGGAGCAACTATCGCAAGCGTACTCAAAAGGCAAGCCAGACATGATGGAGTGGCGCACACTGATGTCCACAATGCCCGCGCAACTGAATCAAGTCGCACAGTCCATGGGCTATGGTGAGCATGGCGCGGACGCGCTTGGTGAAGCCCTGCGGAACGGCGACGAATCCATGGATGTTTTTATGGATACTATCGCGACGCTCAATGCCGACGGAGTAGGTGATTTTCTCTCGTTTACGGAACAGGCCAAAAACGCGACGGGCGGAGTGCAGACAGGAATTGCGAATCTCCGGAATGCATTTGCGCGCGCGTGGGAGAACATTCTTGAAGCGGTAGGAAGCGATAATCTTACAGCGGCGTTCGGAACGATACAAGGGCTGATCGATGGTATAGGCGAAAAGGTCGCCGCCAACGTCGGACCGGTGGTTGAGTTTTTCGCGCAGCACCTCCCAACCGGGATCGCTATTGCGGAGGGTGCGCTTTCCGCTATCGGCGGCGTACTCGGTAAGGTGCTGCCGCCGATCATGGATTTTATAAGCGGGATTGTGACCAATATACAGGACAATATGCCGCGAATTACGAATATCGTTGAAACGTTGGGGGAGAAGCTCGCGCCCATAAAGGACGCGGTGGTCACCGCATATCAAACTATCGCGGATGGAGTCGCGGGGTCTGATATGTTGGAACTTTTGAAAGAGAAACTTTTCGCGATTGCCGACGTGCTTGGAACCGTTTTACCGCCCATAATATCGTTTTTTAGTGGACTGATACGAGGTGTCATAGACTACGTGCGTGAAGGCTCTGCGTCGTTTCAATTCATGCTTGGAACGCTGAAATTAGTCACGGCGGCCATTATAGCGAAAAATGTGGCAACAGGCATATCCAATACTGTAACGGCAGTCAAAACGGCTATCACGAAAGCCGATGCTATTGCGGAGGGTATACGGACAGCCGCGACGAAAGCAGCAACACTGTCGGTGAAAGCTGGAACCTTAGCCACGCAGGCAGGGACATTAGCGACCAAGGCGGCAACAGCGGCCGGAAATCTCCTTAAAACTACGGTCATAGCCGGAACGGCGAGCTTTGTAAAAAACACAGCCAAAACCGTCGCAAATACTGCCGCGCTCGTCGCGAACAAAGTGGCCACTGCTGGCGCAACAGTGGCGACGAAATCCGCTGCGGCGGGACAATGGCTGCTAAACGCCGCGATGAACGCGAATCCAATAGGACTCGTAATCGCTGCCGTTGCCGCACTTGTGGCGCAGTTCGTCATCCTGTGGAATAAATCGGAGGGGTTCCGTAACTTCTTCATCGGGATGTGGGAGAAGATAAAAATTGTCGGGCAGAAAGTCGCGGAGGGCGTATCGGAGGCGTTTAAGACTGTCGTAAATGGCGTAATGACGGCGATTGAAACGGTTCTCAATGCGCCGATAAAAGCGGTAAACGCCGCGCTCAAAATAATCAACAAGATTCCCGCGGTGGAGATTCCGTTGATTCCGCTATTCAATCTCCCACGGCTCGCTCGCGGTACGGACAACTGGATGGGCGGCTTCGCCATCATAGGTGAGGCGGGAGGCGGCGAGATCGTGAATCTGCCGAACGGCTCGCAAGTGATACCGCACGACGTGTCGATGAGGTACGCGCAGGAAGCGGCAAGAAGCGGATTGAGAGATGACGGCGGCGGCGTGAGCGATGCAGATGTTGACAAGATCGTGGGTGCGATTTCAAAAGGAATGGCGATTGTTTCGGACACGATGGGCAACTATAAAATGGTCTGGAATGGCCGCGAAGTCGGAAGAATGATTGCAGAGGTATGATGTGAATATCAAGTACGTAAATCATAAGGGCGCGGAGTTGCCTCTTTCTGTAGCGCCGTTCATTCTTGACCCTGCCGGGCTTTTCAACTATGAGTGGAGCTACAGCGGCGTCAACTATGGCAACCGCGGCGGGAAGGTGGAAAAGTTCTACAAAGATATTCAGGAGAAGTCTCTGACATTTTACGTGACTTCATCCACAAAAGCCGAATTCAACGCGCATATAAAAACCTTTTTTGAAGTCGTGGAAATTGACGTGATCGCCAATATCCCGGGACGGATCATGCTCGACACGGACGAGTATTTACACGCGTATGTGTACGGGACGAGTAAGCAGTTTTCACGCACGGGGTTAACCACTCTCATCAGCGGGATCAGTGTTGTGCTGCCGACGCCCTTCTGGACGAAAGACGTAAAATTCAGTTTTTCCCCCGAAAGTAGCAGCGGAGGCGGGGGCAGTGATGACGGGCTTGACTACCCATATGACTATCCGTATGACTATTCGCTTGGAGTCGATATACAGACCATCACAAACGATTCGGTATCGGGCAGTGAGTTTGAAATGATCGTATACGGTCCCGTCACGAATCCGGAGATTACCATTGGACCGAACACATATACAGTCAACACTGTGCTGTACGTGAACGAATACCTCATGGTCAATTCGCGGGATAAAACGATTGTGCGGCATAAGCCGAACGGGGAACAGGTGAACGTCTTTGAATTCAGGTCTCCGAGCGTCTTCTTCGTGCCGATTCCTCCCGGTGAAAGTGTGATAGAGTCTAACGCCTTTTTTGACCTCGTGATGTATCAGGAGAGGAGCGAACCGACATGGAATTTATAGTGACGGACGGCGAATTGCACGAGCAGGGTTACTTGCAAAACTTCGACAGCCTTGACTTTGACCTTGCCGACAGGCTCGATTTTGAGCTTGTCACAAATGAGATTTTGGGCTTTGGGCAATACATCATCATGCCCGGTACGGAATGGGGCGGGATAGTGCAGAGGATCACGAGATCGACGGACACGCAGAAAGTGATCTATACGGGAATATCATTTCGTGGACTTTTGGATCAGGATATCATAACGCCGCCGTCGGGGCAGGACTACCGCACGATATCGGGCGACGCAAACGCGATTTTAGCGACAATCTTGCCCGAGGGGAACGGCGCGGCGACGCTCTTTAACGTGCCAAGCGAATCGGCGGGCGTGACTTTTACGAACTACAAGTTTGAGCGGTACAGATCGAAGCTGTACAGCCTTGCGAAAATGCTAAAGACCAAAGACATGAAGTTGCGTATCTGGGCGCAGGAAAACGACCCCGGCGATCCTGTCAGTGTATGGTGTGAGGCTGTACCGATCATAGACTATACGGACAGGTTGAAATACTCGCAGGACTACGGAATCAGGCTCACGATAGATGACGACAGGGGCGGAATCAATCATATGATATGCCTCGGTCAGGGCGACCTTGCCGCGCGGCAGCGGATTGATCTGTACGTACAGCAGGACGGGAGCATATCGACGGCAGGGGCTTACTATACAGGGATTGACATGCGAACGTCGGTTTACAATTACAGCAGCGTCGAGTCGCTTGACGACTTACAGAAAAGCGGGATCGAGAAACTTGAAGAACTGTCGAACCGCCGTGAACTTGACATGGACGTCGGAGAGTTTGAGGCGGATATCGGCGATATCGTCGCGGCGCAAGACGGAGTGACAGGTATATCTCTATCTAAACCTGTGACGGGCAAGATACTCCGCATACAGGATCACAGCGAGAAGATAGAGATCATCGTGAAAGGAGGAACGGACGAGAATGGAAATTATTGATGGCCGCCGTGGCGTAGACCACGTGGCATCGCAACAAATAGCAGACATGCAGATGGCGACTATCGGAAGCGGCGATTATGTACTGGATATCGGGAATAAGTTTGCTTACACCGTCATCAGCAACAACGAGGTGGACGTGTCCGATGGAGTCCTTATCATGCAAGGCAGACGGGGCATAACGCCGCGCGGAATCACGGAGCAACTCATAATCGAAAACGGGACGCAGGGCGCGGAGCGGCACGACTTGATCGTCTGCCGCTATACGATAAGCGGTCAACCCGCGACTGAAGATATGGAGCTGATGGTTGTAAAAGGTACGCCGAATGCGGGTGATCCCGCGATCAACGATGGCACGGTGATTCGCGACGGGGCAAGTATTCACGACTTTGCGCTGTACCGCGTAAGACTTTCGGGCATTGATCTTGTCGGAGTTGATACGTTGTTTTCGACGCTGCCACAAGTGTACATGCCGGGCGGAATCACTACGGAGCTGATCGCGGACGGTGCTATCACGATGGATAAGATCGCGAGCGGTCAGGTAGCGGCTGAGGGTAAGTATTTACGCGTCGATATTACTCCGAGCATGTGGGTGAACAATCAATGTTTAATTACCAGTGCTTACTTTACGCCCAAATGTAATAAAGAGGTTCTGTTCTTCCAAAACGACGAAGACTTTGGCGATGCCGCATTAAACGCATGGGAAGCAGCGAATATCGCAGCGACAGAACCCGACGCGCAAATCAATCTTGTAGTCTACGGGATAGTGCCTACGGTCACTATCCCTATTTACATACGGATTACCTACTAAGGGGAGGATGAGAAAAATGATAACAGGAATCACAGACATGACACTAAAGCGGCGGATTCTCTGCCGCCTACTGACGACAATCGGGCTTTTCGTCAAGAGCGGGACGGGGTATAAGCTAAATGCAAAAATTTTCAAAGTGGGAAGCTTTACGATTCCGGCTACCACCGCCGGTGGATTATCAAGCACTATAACCGTTGCTTTCCCGGAGGCGTTCGCGAACACGCCGGTCGTCATTCCGTCGTCTCCGAACCCGCATATCATCACGTCCGTTGTCAGCCGATCTACATCTTCTGCAGCGTTTCAGGCAAAAAACACAAGCGCGGGCGCGTCGATCGCACTTTCTGGCACGTGGATCGCCATCGATCTCGGGTACATTTTCGGGGGGGGGGCGACTTTTAGGAGCATTGACGCTCGTATTTTCAACGCTTTCGGGCTTCTTGATGGGAGGTGCGCGGCATGATAAATCTCACTGCAAACTTCGTCGCACGACTCCGGAAAGCGGAGAAGGACATAGCGAACGGCGTAGTAGAGACAGGAACGTCGGGAGCGTGGACGTACAAGAAGTATGCGGACAAGACGTGCGAGGCGTATCAACTGCAAGACTTGGGCAGTGTCGCGCTTCCGACGCAATACGGGAGTATATACGTCTCTGCGGCTATCACCGCGCCGACTCCACCGACGGACATTATGGAAACGCGACTCGGATTCTCGGCCGAAGTCTTTTTTGCTGGTGGAGGTGGGTCTTGGAAAATGTCATGGAGTGGCTCATCCTACCTCATCGCAAGTACGGCTTCTGGTACGCGCACCGGTGTGAAAGTCTGGGTGGTCTGGAGAGGTACATACACGTAACCACTCCCCAAAGGGGGTGGGCGGCATGATAAAGCTTATCGGAGACACGCTCAAACAAGCCCTACGCCTTGTGTACCGCGTCGGCGATATCAAGATGACCGTCAACCCTACGAACCCTGCCGACTACTACGGCTTCGGCACGTGGACGCTCTGGGGCGCGGGGAGCGTGCCTGTGGGGGTCAACACATCCGACACGGATTTTTCAACCGTCGAAAAGACCGGAGGCGAGAAAACGTCCTCGCACTATCACTGGATGACCATGGGTGTTGGGGACTCGGCGATTGAGTATATGTCCGCATTTCCCACGCAATCGGATTCAAGCGGACATTCGCGAGTGGTAACGGGATCGATGTATAAGTACTTGTCAACAAGCGGTGGCTCAGCCGGGCAATCCGGGTCGCGCCGCGAAGACGGAACACATGATACGTCGGTATCCACAGTACAGCCGTACATCACATGCTACATGTGGAAACGCACAGCATAGCCGAAAGGCAGAAAGGAAGGACAAAATGGCTAAATTAAATGGAGTAGATGTATCAAGATGGCAGCCGACAAGCATACTGGATGTAATCCCGTATGACTTCGCTATCTGCAAGCTGACAGACGGCACGGGGTACGTCCACGTGCAGGACGGACTTGACAAGGCGGCGAAGGTGCTTGCGCATGGCAAGCTTCTGGGCTTGTATCACTTTGCGGAGAATGGCGACGCGAACGCCGAAGCGGATTATTTTGCGGGAAAAGCTGCGCCGTATATCGGCAAGGCAATCCTCGTCCTTGATTACGAGGCTAAAGCTCTTAACAATGGCCGCGAGTGGGTCAGGGCATGGGTTAGGCGCGTCGCGGCGAAAACGGGCGTCACGCCCATGGTCTACGTAAGTGGCAGTCCCGCAAAAACGCAAGACATCATCGGGCTTGCGAAGGAAGAAGACTTCGGAATCTGGGTTGCGGCATACCCGAACAACGATCCGACAGGGTACAGACCTGACGCCACACAAAACTACGTGCCGAATCCTGTCATGTATCAGTACAGCAGCACGGGACGGCTTGCGGGATATAGCGGCAATCTCGACCTCAACGTCTTTTACGGCGACGCTGCGGCGTGGGGTAGGTACGCAGGGGGGACGGAAGTTAAGCCTACTCCCGCGCCGGCGCCCGCTCCCACTCCCGCCCCGACAGGCGGTAGCACCTACACTGTAGTCAAGGGCAATACGCTGTCAGGAATCGCTAAAAAGTACGGTACGACCTATCAGGAGCTTGCGCGGATAAATGGCATTGCCGACCCCAACAAAATCAATGTCGGGCAAGTCATCAAACTGCCGAGCAGCTCCCCTGCGCCGGCGCCGACTCCCGCACCGACTCCCGCACCGGCCGCAACCTACCCCGCAGTCAGCGGCGCGGTGAGTAGTATCGTGGACGCGCTCAAGTCCATCGGCGTAGACGGCTCGCTCGGAAGCCGCAAGAAGATCGCCGCCGCGAACGGAATCTCCGGATACAGCGGTACGTCGGCGCAGAACCTCCAGCTCCTCGCCTTGCTCCGTCAGGGCAAGCTGAAAAAGGTATAGGTGGCGGTATGGATTTTGTGACGGACGTATCCGTGATCGCCGGTGCAATCATTGCCGTGGCCGCCGTGGGAGGGCTATACTACAAGCGATTCGTCGCGCCACCTCGTGACATGATCCGGCGCATGGAGGCGGTGGAGGCAAAAGTGCTTGCAGACTACAAAGAGCTTAAACGGCAGCGCGAGGGGGATCAGGCGATCTACTCCGCGCTGATCGCGATCCTGATCCATCTGGAGCAGGATAACCATACAGAAGCTATGAAAAAGGCGAGGGAGAAGCTCACAGAGCACCTCGTAGAAAGGTAGGGCAAAATGGATAAAGGTGTAATCATACGGATTATTGTGCTCGTGATTGCTCTCGTCAATCAGGGGTTGGTCGCTTTCGGTCGCGGAGCAATCCCGTGGGCGGGCGAAGATGTCGGCGAGCTGATATCGTTGCTTTTTACCGTCGGCGCGTCCGCATGGGCGTGGTGGAAAAATAACAGCGTGACCGAGGCGGCGACGCAGGCGGATAAAGTTTTGGGACTGATTAAGAGCGGCGCGGTTACTGCCGAAGAAGTGCAGAATTTACTTGTGGCGCAAAAGGAGCAATTTACTTGATCGTAATCCCGCGAATCGGTTGTAACCCGCCGGGAATTTGATTGGATAGAGCACCGCCCGGTCTACTTGGCCGGGCGGTTTTTCGTCATTTTTTCGTCATTGCTTATAACAAAAGCCTGCAATCGTTGCAATTACAGGCTTTCCGTGGTCGGAGTGGTGAGATTCGAACTCACGACCCCTTGACCCCCAGTCAAGTACGCTAACCAAGCTGCGCTACACCCCGCCGTGACTTTTCTATTATAAACCGCGCACCTTGTTTTTGTAAAGCGCCTTTTTTCAATGTGCTTGGCGTGCTTGGCAATTTACGCCAAAATCATTGGAGTGGGAACCTCATAAGACCTTCTTGACGCGCTTCTCCAGTTCGCGGCGTTTCAGCCAGATCATCGCGCCGCAGGTCTCGCACTTCAACCGAAAATCCATGCCCTCGCGCATGATCTCAAAGGTCTTGCCGCCGCAGGGGTGCTGCTTTTTCAGTTCTACCCTATCGCCTACGTGCATTTCTATCCTACTGTTTGACTTTCTTCTTTTTTTGTTTTTTAGCGGCGGAAGGTTGGAACGCGTTAATCGTACCTAAGAATAATCCCATAATGATTACCCAAGTCAGAGGTTTTTCATCGGAGGGCGCTAATATACTCGCAGCAATTACCACCGGAACACACATCAGTATTATGAGCATTAACGCGTTGAATCTATTCTTTTCAATCAATTCCTTTAACTGTCGAAGGCGCAAGACCTCGCCCAAAATTGAGTTTATAATTGCCGGAATTATGATTGACGACATCAGGACTGCCACTCCACCTCCCACGATAAAGTACACGATATAATCTTTCATGACACACCTCCGACATAACTCCCGCGCAAAACCCCGGAATAAGGTTCCGCTTCATCTCGCGGTTCATGGTATCGTTCTACGTTAATTTGTAACTTCTATCGAATGACATCCGCTCCCATCAACCCGCGCAATGCCTCGGGTACACGTACCGCCCCATCCGCTTGCTGGTAGTTTTCGAGGATGGCGGCGACGGTGCGTCCCACGGCCAAGCCTGAACCGTTGAGAGTATGGACGTATTCGGGTTTTTCTCCGGCAGCGCGGCGAAATCGTATGCCGGCTCGCCGCGCCTGAAAATCTTCGAAGTTGCTGCAGGAGCTGATTTCCACATATCGGCCGTAGCTGGGCATCCACACCTCGATATCGTAGGTCATGGCCGACGAAAAACCGAGGTCGCCCGTGGAGAGCATCACCACGCGGTAGGGAAGCTCCAGTATGCGCAACACGCTTTCGGCCGCCGCGAGCAGCGAATTTAGCTCACCGTAGGAATCTTCCGGCTTCGCGAACTTGACCAGTTCCACCTTGTTGAACTGATGCACGCGGATGAGCCCTCTCGTGTCCCGACCCGCGGAACCCGCCTCCTTGCGAAAGCACGGCGTGTAGGCGGCATAGTATATGGGCAGATCGTCCCCATTCAAAATCTCGTCGCGCAGCAGGTTGGTCACAGGAACCTCCGCCGTGGGAATCAGGAAGAAGTCCTTCGCGGGGATATGAAACATATCCTCCTC
>JAISQM010000145.1 GCA_031274195.1 Eubacteriales Family XIII. Incertae Sedis bacterium | reverse complement strand
CTGCCGGAAACCGCGCTGTACTGATCGGCGAGATCCGGGCTGATATTATACGTGAAGTCGATCTTGCCCTCTTGGAAAGCGAGCAACCTCGTGTTTGCGTCTTCGAGTATGTAGAATTCCACTCTCTTGATCTCCGGCTCCTCGCCCCACCAGGTGTCCGTATATTCGTATGTGAGATGATCGCCGGGAACGAATTCGACGGGTTTGTATGGGCCCGAACCCATGATCAGATCCTCGGGCGAGCCGTAGGATTCCGCGTTTTCGGCATATTCCTCCTTGCTCACGAAGATGGCGCCCGCGTTGGAGACGTTCCACAGGAAGCCGGGATGAGAACCGTCCAACGTGATCGTGACTTCCTTCTCTCCCGTAGCTTCGATGGTCTCGATATATGGCGCGTAATACTGCGAAAGCGCGGGGGATGTTTCCTCGTTCTTCGCGCGCTCGGCGGAATATACGAAGTCGGCCGCGGTCACATCGCTGCCGTCGTAAAATTTCGCGTCGTCGCGGAGCGTGAATACCCACGTCTTCCCATCTTCGCTCGTCGTCCACGACTCGGCGAGGGCGGGAACGATCTTGCCGTCGTTCGATACGCCGACTAAGCTTTCCTGCGCGATCGCCGTTATATAGTAGTCTATGATCCCGCCGTTCTGATAGATGTCGAGTGTCGCGATGCCGCCCGGCAGACCGACGCGAAGCGTATCACTCGCGGCAGTGCCTGTGTCCGTACTGTCCGTATCACCGCTGTCGTCTTTCCCTCCGCTGCCGCAAGCCGCCATGCTCACGGCAAGCGCAAGCACGAGAAGCAACAACATGACGCGTTTTATCTTTTTACTGTTCATTGAATTCCTTCCTTTCCGACTCCGGGTGGCGCTGCTTAAAGGTGAACTCTTAAACGGTAACCTTTTAGCGCGCCTTACCGAAACATTGGTTGCATATATTCTTGATATGTATTATATGTCATTACGATGGAAAATGCAAGTACAATATTTACATGAATGACGAAAAGGGTGCGATACGTTGCGTCATCGTCGTTGCGTCATCGTCGAAAGACAGCACGGAGCGCCCGTCCGCCACCACGTCGAGTATTTGCGTTTCATCGAGTTTGATCGGATCGACGCGGAAGATATCTCTGTCGATAATGACGAAGTCCGCGCACTTGCCCGCGCGCAACGACCCTATCTCATCTTCCCGAAACAGTTGATACGCGCCGTTGATGGTGTAGGCTTCGATGGCATCCGCCAAGCTGACGCGTTCATCCGGATTGCGCAGCCATGTTTCATCGTCCATGCTGTCGATCTCCGCCACACCGTAGGCTTCGGGATTGTTGAGATTGCGCGTGACGGCCGCTTCGATGGCCCAAAACGGATTGTTGTCGGAGGACACGGGATAGTCCCCGGAGAATGTCACCTTTACGCCGGCCGCAACGAGAGAGCGCGTCGGATAAGCGAAGTATGCCCGTTCCTCACCGAGGACGGCGGCGTCCACCGAATCATGCCAATCCGGTTCCTTGAAATGCCAGAACGGCTGCAGAGAGCCTATGATCTTCAACTCTCCCATGCGGCGGCGATCGTCCGACTTTACGAGCTGCAAATGCGTGATCACATTGCGCGAATCCGCATCGGGATGGGCGGTCTGCGCGTAAGCCATAGCGTCGATCACTTCCTCCGTGGCCGCGTCGCCGATGCTGTGAACGTGAATCTGCAGCCCGTGTTCCGCGCTTCTGCCAAAACTCTCCTTGAGTAGCTCCGCATCCCAATAGGCGCAGCCCGTGAAATCCTCCGGCATACCGGCGCGCGCGTCGTAGGGTTCGGACAGGTAGGCCGTACTCCCTTCTACCACTCCGTCGGCAAAATACTTGATCGTACGCACGCGAACGCGATCCGAATCCGCAAACTGTTCCCGATAACGCGCTATCTCGTCCAACGCCTCGTCAAAATCCCTATCCGGGTCGGCGAGGCCGCTTATGTTCAGCTTCATGCGCAGCAAGCCTTCGTCTTCCAACCGCTTCAAAAAACGCGGCGCGATAAAATGCGGCGCGATGAGCATCGCTCCCGTATATCCCCACCGCAACATGGTCTCCTGAAACTTCTTCATCGCCGCGTATTGCTGATCGTCGTCGTAGGTGGGCACCATCGTGACGAGCGACTCGCAGTCCGTCACGATGCCCCACAGCTCGCCCGTCTTCGCGTCGATGGGAATATTGCCGCCCGGCGGAACGACCGTACCCGGGAATATGCCGTTGCTCTCCAACGCCATGCTGTTGAGCCACAGCGAATGGCCGTCGCTGCTGCCGAGGATGATCGGCTTATCCGCGCAGATCTCATCCAACCACTCCTTGCGCGGGCCCCGCGTATCCTCGCCGATGCCCATGAGAAAGCCATTGCCAAAATACGCGTCCATCCCCGGATGCGCCTCTATAAAATCGCGGACGATTTTCAGCGTCTCATCCTTCGTCCTCGCGCGATAGATATATATCTCGTACAACTCCGTCAGCGCGGAGCCGGGCATGTGGACATGGGTGTCAATGAAGCCGGGCAACACCGTTTTGCCGTCCAGATCAATCTCGTCGGCAAGCAAACCCTCCGCGCGGACATAGGTGTCCGCGCCCGCGTTCGTCCCCACATACAGGAGTTCGCCGCCTTCGTCGCAGATCAGGGACTCTGCCGGCCGCTCCGCCCACCGCGCGCCGTCCACCGTGTAGATAATCCCGTTTTTCCATACCGTCGCTCGCTTTTTCGCATCCATCGTCATTCTCCGCTGCTTTTCAAACATTCGCTGCATTCATCACTTGTTCATTTCAATCTGCATTTTATTTTGGAGAAGGACGCTTCTCCCTTTTTCCCACTCTACCTTTTTTGATTAACTTTGTCAATGTATCGCGATTCCGTGTCAAAACAAACCGGTAATTACGATAGAATCGATAAAAAAAGGGGCAAGTCTCCTCGCCCCCATCTCGAAAATCAGTATCGCAGTCGAATGTTTATTTCAAGATTCTCATGCGTCCGATGATCGGAAGCGGCTTGCATTGATTGTTTGCGGCACCTACGATGCCCAGAATCATGAATACCAACGAGGTGATGCCGACGGCCCAGTAGAGGATCGCGAATAGGATAGCCACCGCCCCGGCGGCACCCCACGCGTAGGCGGCGAACAGTATACCCGTTAAAATGGAGGAGATGATGATAAGCCCCACGAATACTACGATCTGCGCGATGAAGAACACAAGACCCTGATTCGCATGATAACGGGAATACTTGGATTCTTTCGGCGCCGCAAAGATCGAGATGAGCACCAAAATGCCGAGATATGCGAGAATCCCGTACGCCTTATTGGCCTGCGCGTCAGATATCGGATCGGCGTAATTCACATAGACCCCCGGGTTGCCATATGACCCCGCGTTCGGGTTGCCGTATTGATTCGGCCCGCCGACGTTCGGATTGCCATATTGATTCGCCCCCGCATTCGGGTTTCCGTACGATCCCATATTGGGAGCGCTGTATTGGTTCGCGGCATTCTGATTCGCGTCGCCGGAGGGCGCAGCGTTTGGCTCCGCCCTCTCCCCGCATTGCGGACAAAATGTGGCTTCAGCCGGCAGTTCCGCTCCGCACTTTACACAAAATTTCATTTTATTTACCCTCCGATCCGGCAACTGCCTCCGATTTCTGCTTTCTGCGGCGCATGACCAACGCGATCATCAACGCAATGCCGGCGGCGACCACCGCGATGGAACCGATGAACAGCGGCCTGTTGAAGAACCATCGCACGATGATATTGCTCGATACGAGGAAGTCGTCCGCTTCAAATATCGTTTCGTTGCCCGCCGCGTCCACCGCCACGATGCTCGTCTGCTGTATGGTATTCGCGCTCGGAATCGCATATGTATAGGTTTCGCCTTCGTTCGTGTACTCGACAGTCTCGTCGTTCAAGGTGATGCGCACATCTCCCAATTTCAGATTGTCCTTAATGGATACATTGATCGTCTTCGTATTGTCGCTGTAGCTGCCGCCCGACGCCAAATCCGGCACGACGATAACAGGGTTTGTCTTATCCACGGCGAAATCAATCTCCGCCGCTTTCTCCGCCGCGACATTCTCATTGATATTTCCGGCGGCGTCCACCGAATACACAGCAACCTCATACTTGGCGTCCGTCTCGAAATGCGTCTTAGGTACAGTGTATTCGTAGGTGCTCCACGAGCCGGGATTGTTCAGCTGCCTGTACGTATAGTCGCCGGCGCTCTGATCGAGTACACGCAATGTGCCGTTCTGCGCCACCTTCACCTGAATGCTATCCGGTTGCAGATTGTCTACGTTAATCTCCCTGAACACGACCTCCGGCGCCTGATTTGTATACCCATTCAAGATGCTGTCTAACGAGCTGTCAAACACGTAAACGGAGCCGAACCGATTGACGGAAAAGCTGATCGAATCCTCGTACTCGTTGCCCGCACGATCTGTGATAGAGGCGCTCAATGTGTACAGGTCGTCTTCTTCCTTTACACGCTCGAAATCCGCAAATGTAAACGTCTGCCCGTTCGCCGATTCCGCGTAAGTGCCGTTCGGATCGACCGCGCCGTGATTCGCGCCCATAAGCGTGATCTCCACGCCCGCCGGATCGTAATTCGTGTCGCTGAAGGTGATGATCGGGATGACCACATCGTTGTTCGCCGACAGATTCTCCACGTTCGTGATTGTAAGCTCCGGAATCGTCTGATCCACGTAGAATTCCTCGCGCGTATAGTCCGCAGAGGCGTTGCCCGCCGCGTCCGTCACATCGACATCGAAACCGTACAGGGCGTCCGACGTATAGGAAATGGTCGCAGTATGCACATCGCCGCTACCTGACCACGCGCTCAGACCCGGGAAAGCCGACGCCGCGCCGTTGTCCGTCGCGTTGCCGGAAATCTGTACGCGATCCGGCGCGAAATTGTGCTCGCGCACCGTGATCGTCGCCACGCGCGCGTTTGCGTAATAGTTGCCGTTGATCGCGTTGTTATTGTCATAGGAGACGCTCACAACGGGATAGGTCTTGTCGATCACGAAATAGTTATTCCGGCCTTCCGCCTTATTGCCCGCAAGGTCTTTATACTGCACGTCCAACGTATACTTCCCGTCGCGATCGAAGACGACCGTGAAAGTATGCGTGTCCGCGTCCGTCCGAGGTGCGCCCGCATTGTGATTCCACTCGTTGAATCCGGGGATGACGCCGCTGTCCGGATTTGTGATTGTTCTGTGGAGATCGTCACTGCCCGGATCGAACCTATCCGGATTGAAGTTGCGCTCCGTGATCGTCACGGTGGCGATCCTCGTCTCTCGATAGAAATCGGGATTCCCGATGTCCGGCAGGATGGAGTTGTACGTGATG
>JAISQM010000139.1 GCA_031274195.1 Eubacteriales Family XIII. Incertae Sedis bacterium | reverse complement strand
GTGACCATTGTGGAATTTATGGATCGCATCCTGCCGATGGTGGACAAGGAGATCACGGAGCTCGTGCGTACGCATTTGGAGAGCGAGGGCATCGTCGTCAAGACCGGTGCGAAGGTCACAAAGGTCGCGGATAAGGAAGTCCAATACGAGCTTGCCGGAGCGACGGAGACCATCAAAACGGACAATGTGTTCATGGCCGTGGGCCGGGCGCCGAGTTTCGCGGGAATCGATACGGAGAAGCTCGGCATTCGAACCGATCGGGGCGCCATCGTTACGGACGAGAGCCTCAGAACATCGGTGGACAATATCTACGCCATCGGCGATGTGAACGGTCGCTCCATGTTGGCGCATACCGCGTCCATGGAGGGTATCGTGGCGGTGGAGAACATATCGGGCGGCAGCGCATCCATGAATTACGACGCCATCCCGACGGCCATCTACATCAAGCCGGAGATCGCATCCGTTGGATTGACCGAGGAAGACGCCATCGCGAAATACGGCGATGTGAAGGTGGGACGCTTCCCATTGCTTGCGAACGGAAAATCCAAGGTGGAGGGCGACGAACGCGGGCTCATCAAGGTCGTCACGGAAGCCAAATACGGCGAGATATTAGGCGTTCACCTCTACTGCATTCACGCGACCGACATGATCGCGGAGGCGGTGACGGCCATGAATGCGGAGGCGACCGCGGAGGACGTGGCGTCCTCAATCCACCCGCACCCGACCGTATCGGAGGCGGTGCAGGAGGCGTTTCACGCCGCACTCGGACGCGCAATACATTATCGGTAACTACTCAACGGGCACGCTATTTTCGCCCAACTTGGAACCTGATAGCAAAATTGCCTTCCTCACGTACCTCAAGTACGCTCCGGGGAGCCAATTTTGCTTTCAGAACCCAATTTGAACGAAACTAACGCACCCGTTGAATAGTCATATTTGAGTGTATTATACTTGAAGATAACCGATCAGTGTTACGTATGCGGGGATCGTCACCAAGCATATCAGCGTGCTCATGCCTACGAGCTTTGAGGCGTATTCGCTCTCCACGTTGTAGTACTGAGCCAAGATTGATGTCTGCATATGGCAGGGCATGGTGGATGTGAGCATGAGGACGGCGAACGGCATACCGTCCACGTGAAAGAGCTTTAGCAGAATAAACATGAAGATCGGACTGATCAGGAATTTTCCGAGCATGATGACGACCTCGTCGAGTGCCGGTTTCTGCAGTCCGATTTTTGTTAAAACGACGAGGTTTGCCCCGATGACCAAGAGGGAAAGCGGTACGCACAGAGAGGATACGTATCGCAGCGCGGTATCGAAGATCATGGGGATGGGCAGCTCAAGTTCCGCGATGATCGCGCCGATGATTACGCCGATGAGCCCGGGGCTGAATATCTTTTTTACGGAGATGCCCGTCTCGTGGTTCGGGGACGCGTTGGCGATCTCGAAAGCGCCCAGACTCCAGAACAAGATCAGCGTGATGATGTAATAGGTGAACAGGGTCGGCAACCCGTCGTGGCCGAATACGATCTCGTTGATGGGCAGGCCGATGAAAATGACGTTGGAGAAGGTGAATGTCACCTGAAAGATCGTCTTTCTGCCGGAGCTCAGACGCAATACGCGCGACAGCAGCTTGCCTGAGACGTACAAGAGGGCGACATGGATGAGCGAGATAATCAGGAGAAGCAGGGATTCCCGTATCATCTCGGGCTTGAACCTGTCCGCGATGCTGACGATCGCCAAAGCCGGCGCGGCGAAGGTCACGACGAGGGTCGATAGGGTGGTGGTTGCGTTGTCCGGCCACACCCTCCGGTATGTGAGATAGAATCCTACGGCGAAGATCAGAAATATGACAGCTACGCTTGCGAGACCATTTAGCATGAATGATTTTAGTCCTTTCGTTTTATTTTACGCGAAGATTTTTCCCCGCCTGCAATGATAACACAGATAGAGAGAAGCCGCAATCTGCATTACGATTGCGGCCCCTCACAAATTTCGAACAGTTTTGATTGAAATAAGTTTAGCTATCGCTCTTTTTCTTCTTGCCGTATGTGCCGCCGAGGATGCCGTAGACGACGCCGACAAGGATGACGATGCTCATCCAAATGAGCTCCTTATATTCAATTCCGCTAACCCACAAATTTGATTCCATAGATAGTCCCTCCTATTTTATTCTGATTCCTCATCAGGCAGGTCTTTGATGAGGATCTTCCCGAGGATGGCGGACACGACGGTAATACCGATGATGATCGCCGCAGTCTGTCCGAAAAATTCCCAGAAAAATGTACTTCCGTGCATATGAACACCTCCTATTGGTTTGCCTTTGACACCGCGGCTTCACGTTGCTGCCGCACCTCTTTGAAATATCCGGGCTTGCTTCCCGGAAGTACGGCGGTCAGGATGACGCCGAGCACGATCGACACAGCGAGCGTGATGTACGGGATCGGAATGGAACCGGTGGCCAGCCTGAAAGGTGTGTATGTCCAGAGAATGACACAAATCCAGCATACGATGAATACGGTCGCCGCCGCTTTGCTGTTGCGCTTCCAGAACAGTGCGAAGATGACATTCCAGAAGATGGGCGCGAGCCATGCGAATGCCCAGTTTGCGCCGTTGACGATCTCCGGCTTGTTCAGCGTGGCGATGACCGCGACGATGGCCGCGAGCACGATGAAGATGCGCGTCCACTTGGTCTTGTCGCGTTCGGTCGCATTGGGATTGCGCTGGACGTAAATATCGTTCACGAAGATATTGCCGAGGCTGAGCGTCGTGATGGCAAAGGTAGACAGCACAGCGCCGAGGAATGCCGCGACTAAGATGCCCACCACCCATGCGGGAAGCAGATCGAGCAAGAGAGCGAGTCCCGCCTGTTTTGCCGGGATCGCGTTTGCGGGAAGCTCGAGCCTTCCGCTGTTTACCGCCGCAAAGGCCGCGATGCCGATCAGCGCCGTAAAGATACCGAAGAGGCCGTTTACGGGCGCAGCGACCCACAGGGATTTAACGACGGTCTTTTCATTTTTGGCCGCCATTGTGGATTGAAGACCCATCTGGCTGATACCTTGCGCGAACGTGACCGCGATGACCGTGGCGATACCGAAGCTCACGAGTGAACCGCTGAGCCCCGGGGTTCCGAATATGCTCGTATACTGCTCGACAGGTACGGGGCCGGGCTGTACGACATCCGCCGGCGGATTCGCGAAGAACGCCTGGACGGCGTCCCAACCGGAATAACCGTCGTACGGATCGCCCGTGAACAGAGATTTGCCGAGGTACGCGGTCGCCAGAATCAGACCGACATACATGACCACCGTGTTGATCATGTTGACCCAACCGATTTCCTTCATGCCCGCGAGGAGCACGTAGGCGAGACCGAAGGCGGCGCCTATGAGAGTCCCCACCTCCGTGGAGACGGCGTTTTGCGTCAGCGCGTTGAAGATGATGCCAAGTGCCTGCACCTCCATCGTGAGGATCGCGAAAGTCTGCCCCGCGATAACCGCTACGCAGAGCAACGCCACACGGTCGTTGAATAATTTTCGTATGAGTTCGGGAATCGTGTTGACCTTGAGACGTCTTACGAAACGGCCGGTCACGAGGCAGATGACGCAGATCAAAGTGACGTGCGCGATCGAGAACCAGACGCTGATGCCGCCCATCGCCCATGAGACCTCCATGATGCCGAATACGTGAACGGCGCCGAGCACCGCGAGCGCTATGGACGCGCCGACCACCGGCCACGGGAGCGAACGCCCGGCATTGGCAAATTCACTGCCGACACCCGCCGCTGTCGATTTTTTGCTCCTCTGGTAGAGGTACAGGCTGACGCCGCCGATCGATACGACTTCATAGATGATAACGATTAACATTACTGTCATAGAAACATCCTCCTTCACTTAAATACATCGTGCGTTACAATAGCTGTATCATCGTTAAATAATAAACGCAATTCCCATGCCATGAACGAATGCGGACGAAAATTTATGGAGGACATTTTTGCGAAGCGGCGTATATCGCCATATGCAAACGTTTTGATGGAGGAAGTCCGTATGCCGCCGTCCGCCGGCAAAACGAACGAAGCCTGTACAAGAGGGACAGATCGTGTCAATAGTGTGGCGCAGTGTGTCATATCGTGCCAACCCGTGTCTCCATTGCCTAACATTCAAATGGGAACGTTTCCTATGTTCTACCATAAGCGGTATTCGGATAAGTCTATGCAGTACTTGTCTATCCTGCGATATAGGGTGCGCTTTGACATGCCGAGCGCCGCCGACGCCTTGATCACGTTGCCCCGCGTGCGTTTCAGTGTGTCCGCGATGACTTCATGTTCCCGCTTTCGCGGCGACAGGTAGGTCGTTTTCGTGTAATTGTCGTGATAGACGGAGGAGTGGGCGATGATCTCCTGCCCCAGTTCCCGCTCGGTGATCCGGTCGCCCGTGATGAGGTTCATCGCTCGCTCTATGGTGTTCTCCAGTTCTCGTACATTGCCGGGCCACGTATATTCCATCAGGTATTTATACGCGGTCGGCGAGAATCCGGCGACGTTCAGGGACATCTTCTTATTATAGATGGAAATGAAGTGCTCGGTCAGAACGTGGACGTCATTCATGCGTTGGCGCAGCGGCGGCAATGTGAAGGTGAGGACGTTGAGACGGTAGTAGAGATCGCGGCGAAACCGTTTGGCTTCGATGAGTTCCGCGAGGTTGACGTTGGTCGCGGCGATGATGCGCACGTCCGCGTCTTTTTCCGTCTTGCCGCCGATACGGGTGATCTTCTTCAATTGAAGTACGCGCAGGAGAGATGCCTGAATTTCCAAGGGCATGTCGCCGATTTCATCGAGGAAGATGGTGCCTCCCTCCGCCAGTTCGAACTTGCCTGGATAGCCGTCCTTGCTCGCGCCCGTAAATGCGCCGCTCTCGTAGCCGAAGAGTTCGCTCTCCACGAGACTCTTTGGCAGGGAACCGCAGTTGATGGTGATAAACGGACCGGAGGCTCTGGCACTGGCGTTGTGTATGGACTGGGCGAGCAGGTCCTTGCCCGTGCCGCTCTCCCCGAGGATCAGGACGTTGGAATCGCTCTTGGCGGCCAATTGTCCCATCGCCTTCACTTCCTTTATATCGTCGGAGGAACCGATGATCTCGTCGAAGCTGTACTTTGCGGTGAACCCGCTGATTCTCGTGGCCATCGTGTTGATCTTCTTGCGTTCTTCGAGGATCAGGACGGTGGACTTCTTCTCCCCGCTGTCGTTTTTTATGATGGACGTGGACAGGGAGAGGTTCAGCTTGAGGCCGATCATGTTGACGATGCTGATCTCGTATTGGTGCAGGTGCTTGTTGATGCCGAGAAGGTCGATGCTGGACATCGACAGGTCGAGGATTTCGGAGATGTGCTTGCCCGAGAGGTCCTCTGACGGCAGCTTGAGCATATGCGAGACGCTGTTGTTGTACTGCGTGATGACGCCGGTGTTGTCGATCATGAGTATGGCGTGCGACAGGGAACCCAATATGGCGGTCATCTGTCGGTTGCTGAGATGGATGTTCTCGTAGGCCTTTCTCAGTTGGAGTTGTTTTTCGATGGCGTCCACCGAGGTGCAGACCATGCCGAGGGTGTGCTCCGTGATGGCCTCGGACGGGCCGATGAGGTCGATCGTTCCGATGATTTGGCCGACGTCGTTTTTGATCGGCGCCGCAGAACAGACGTAATTGTGATGGGGCTTAATGTAGTGTTCGCAGCCCCAGATCTGGATGGGTTCGCCGAGGGCGAGACAGGTGCCGATGCCGCAGGTGCCGGCGTATGCCTCGCTGCGATTGCAACCGATGGTCAGGGAACTGCGGTGCGCGCGTTCCTCGATATTCCCCTCGAGCCCCAGAAGGTCGATGACGTCCCCCTTTTCATTCGTCAGGGCAATCGCAAAATTCGAACCTTTGATCAGGGAATACAGGTTTTGCAGATAGGGGTGGGCGACGGAGATCAGCGCCTGATTCTGTCGGATCACCTTCTGCATTTCGTCCGGCTTCAGTATCCTATCCTTTACGTCCAACGGTGAGATTTTGTTGGATTTGGAGCGTTTCCACGACTCATATATGACGGGTCTGATTCCGCTCGGCGGGGTGGATGGCATGGGCTCGTCGCCGGCGATATATCGCTGCCACAATTTCGCCAAAAGCTTCTGATCGACATTCTCCGTGATGGACATTAATGTACGCCTCCGTTGAATAATGATTACAGCTTAGAGGGGTAGCCTATGGTGGGCTACCGCTTCCGTCACGAAATGAAGATCCCCTTCGATATTAACGGAAGCGAAAGTTATTCTATCACAGACTTTGTTAAATTTCAAGCAATGTGACAAAGTTTTGGCACGTTTTGGCTCAAATATTTGTCACATGGCACACCATGTCACTGTCGGCATGTGCACGGGTGGAGACCGATGGCTAAAATTGCGCCCGATCTGCCTTGGCATGTATATTGCTTTTTTCTTAACAATGTATAGGTCGCGAAAGTTGCACAGTTATATATTGTTAAAGAGGTATGGAGGAAGTGAGGTTGTTATGCCCAGATCAGGAATGAACGGCGTTGATTTTGAGATCAATGTCAATTACGAACGACTGAGAAATTATCGTTTGGAGAGGGCGAGGGCCAGTATGATCAATTACGGACTCGACGCTCTGATTTGTTATGATTTCGACAACATCCGGTACATCACGGGAACCCACATCGGCGAGTGGAACAGGAACAAGATGAATCGCTACTGCATTCTCGTCAAGGATGAGAAGCAGCCTTTCCTCTTTGATCCGGCGGCTCCGTCGAAAAGAAAGCGCGTTGATTGGCTCGACACGTCCCACATCATGCCGGCGGTCGGTTCCATGAGAGGTTCCATTCCCGAGGATGCGGGTATGGTCGGCAAGGTTGCGGATCAGGTGGTCGGCTACCTGCGGGAGTACGGCGTGACGGGTAAGGTGGGTATGGACATTGTCGATATTCCGCTCATCCACGCGCTTGAAGAGGAAAAGATCGAGATCGTCGACGGGCAGCAGGCCATGCTCGACGCTCGAATCATCAAGTCCGACGACGAGATTCAGTTGCTGAAACAGTCGGCGGCCATGGTGGATGCCGCATATTACGATCTGGGCAAGGCTCTGCGTCCCGGAATCATGGAGAACGAGCTCGTGGCCATCGCCAATTACAAGCTCTATGGTTGGGGCGCGGAACTCGTGGAATTCGTCAACAGCATATCCGGTGAGCGGGGCAATCCGCACAGCCACACCTTCTCCAATCGGATGGTGCGGCCGGGCGAGCTGATCTATTTCGACATAGGCAACACCTACAACGGCTACAAGACCTGCTATTACAGGACATTCTCCTGCGGCGTTCCGAATGCCGCCCAACGGGCAGCCTACGAGAAGGCACTCAAATGGATCAGAGAATCAGAGGCGATGATCAAGGCGGGCAATACCACTGCCGATGTGGCCAAAAAATGGCCGGCCGCCACGGAGCTTGGCTTCAAGAACGAAGAAGAAGCGTTCTTGCTCCAGTTTGCGCACGGCATCGGACTGGGTCTGTGGGAAAAACCCATCATATCCAGACTGTTTTCGCTTGAGAATCCCTTTGAACTGAAAGAGGGTATGGTCTTTGCGCTCGAGACATGGTGTCCCGCCGAAGACGGTTCGGGCAGTGCCAGAATCGAGGAGGAAGTCGTCGTCACGAAGGACGGTTGCGAGAGAATCACGAAGTTCCCGTCGGAGGAGAT
>JAISQM010000049.1 GCA_031274195.1 Eubacteriales Family XIII. Incertae Sedis bacterium | reverse complement strand
TGCACAATCGCGTCACGCGTCGAATACAGCTTGCGCCATTTACATTGCGCGAAACGGAAGCCTATCTTTCTTATCTGAATATCGTATGGGAGAGGCGCGATATCGCATTGGCTTACATGACTTTTGGCGGCATTCCGTTTTATTTGAATCAACTTCGCCCCGGCATGAGTTACGCGCAAAATGTGGACGCGCTCTGCTTTGAAAAGGATGCGTTCATGAGAGGTGAGTTTGAAGCGCTTTATTCGTCGCTTTTCAGAAATGCGGACGCGCATGTGGATATCCTGGAGGCGCTGTCGGCCAAGAAGCGCGGCTTGACGCGGGAGGAAATTCTCGCGCGCACGGGCCTGACGTCGGGCGGCGGGGCGAGCGTCGTATTGCGTGAGCTTGAGCAGTGCGGTTTTATCGAAAAGTTCAACGATTACTCCGGGAAGCACGGGAGATATGTCTACCAACTGACAGATTTTTTCACCCTGTTTTATTTCAAGCAGATGAAGCGCAACAAACAGCTTGGCTCAGGATATTGGTCCAAGATGATCGGTTCCGGAGCATACTACAATTGGGCGGGTCAGACCTTTGAAAAACTATGCTTGCTTCACATTGAGAACATTCGCGCCAAGTTGGGGATATCCGGAATTCTTGCGACGCCGTTCGCGTGGAACGGCAGCGGTACGGACGCCGGCGCGCAAATCGACCTGCTCATCGACCGCACCGACGGCATCATCAATATCGTCGAATGTAAATTTGCGGGAGAGCCGTTTGTCGTCGACAAACAGTACAGTGAGAACCTCCGAAATAAGACGTCAGCCTTCAAACAGACGTCCAAAACGAGAAAGGCACTCCACCTTACCATGATTACAACTTTCGGCGTCAAAGCGAACAAATACGCGGGAATGATACAGTCCGAGGTTCTGTTGGATGATCTGTTTATGTGAACAACCAAGTCAACTGCAACCGCGGCGGCGCGCCGCTTGATTCACCGGAATGCGCCGGAATGTTACCGGAACAAATCCAAGAATCGCTCCCAAAACCCCGTTTGTTCCGGGGCATTCGTCTTTGCCTGCACCTTCTCCCGTTCGATCCGCTCCGTCTTTATGATGAATTGCACGGCGGACACCTGTCCGTTTTTCGGGTCGGTGAAGGACGGGGGGACAAAGTCGGATTTGTCGTAGCCGCCCGCCAATTTGTCGATCTCCGTCTTTACGCGATCCGGCAGTTCCTTGGCCGCATCGCTGAGCTTCGCCGTGCCGCTGTACAGGGAGTCCAAGCCCGTATGCAGGCCGCCCGCGCCGTCGGAGAGCCCGGCTATGCCCGTGTCTATCGACTTATAGGCGTCCGCCATTGCCGACACGCCGTCCGTGTAGGCGACGAGCCCCTCTTGAAAATTCGCGTGACCCGCGTTCAGCGCGGCGACCTCCGCGGCCAACTGCGGCGATATGTTTGCGAGGGCGCCGGACAGTTGCTCCAGCGCGGTGCCGATCTGCGCGGAGCCTTCGACCAAAGTCGTTGCGTTGGCGTTCAGCGCATTCAGTCCCGCCGCGTAATCCGCGGAACCGGATTTCAGCGTCGCGGCTCCTTCGCGCAGGGTTGCTGCGCCGTCTTTCAGCTTTTTTGCGCCGCTATTCAGAGAGCTTATGGCGTCCGTAAGCGTTGACAGCTCGCCTTCAAACGCGGCGGAGTCCGGAGCGTCTATGTGAAAGGCCGGGGGCAGGGCGGATAGCTCAATGCCGTTCATGGAAAAATCTTTCACGTCGGCGTTCAGCGTGAGGCTCCCCTCCTTGCCCGGCATGACGGTGCTCGTGACGAGCTTGTTCTTACCCGCGTTGGCTATGGTTCCGTCGGATGTGATGTTTGTGCAGAGGGAACTGTCCAAGGAGATGGACGCTTGGAGCAGATAGTTTTCAAAAAAAGCCGGATCGGCTTCGGGGTTCGGGACGGTGGTCAATTTGATGACGAGATGCCCGCTCTGTTCCGCGAGTTCTGCGGGAGTCATCTCTTTGCCGTCCAATGTGTAGGAAATCCGGATGTTCCACGGAAGTTCGGGAGAAGTGAGCGTACCCTGATAATAGAAGCTGCCGACGGGCGCCTTTACGGTGATCCGCTCGCCGTCTTGGTTCAGTGTTTCCGTGCTTGTGAGATTTTTCAGTTCGGTATATTGTCCGTGGTCGGCGACGATGCCGGCCTCGGAAACGTTCAGTATGTTTACGGCGTAGGCTTCTTTTACCGCTCCGGTCGCCGTCAAATTGGCGTAGATGACTTCCTCTTTGGCGGATACGATGCCCGCATTTTCAGGCGCGGTTTGGCCGGGGATGTTCTCGGCGGCGATCACACGCGCGGCCTCAGTGCTCCCGCTGAGCACGGTTATGGTGAGCACTGCGATCAACAGCGAAATCGCGACGCGCCTACGGAGTTGTTTTGTATGTTTCTGTTTCATTGTGCTTTCCTCGTTTCTTTATCTTTGTGAAATCGTGCGCGTAGGGTCGTCTTTTCGAGTACGCGGTCGAACAGGGTCAGCAGAGCCGGCAGGAAGCAGATCACGAGCAGCATGGACAGGATGGCGCCTCTGCCGAGCAGCAGACCAAGCGCCGAAACGATGGGATTTGACGACGCAAACCACAGCGCAAAGCCGGCGAGGGACAGTATACTGCCGGAGACGAAGATGGAGCCGGCGGTTCCGTTCAACGCGCGTTTGAGTGCCTCCTTCTTTCCCCATTGTTTGCGGTTCTGCATATAGTGGTCGCTGAGCAGGATCGCGTAATCGACGGTCGCGCCGAGTTGCACGGTGCTGATGATCAGATAGCCGATATAGGCCAACGAATTCCCCATAAAGTACGATACGGACAGGTTGATCCATATGGCGGATTTGATCGTGAGCACGAGCAGAACGGGCAGGGACAGGGATCGGAAAGTAATCAGCAACACGAAAGCGATCGCGACGATGGCGAGAATATTCACGAGATCATTGTCCTGCGTGACGACATCTTTCATATCATACAGGTTCGCGCTCATGCCGATCATGTGCCAGTCGTCGCCGTATACCTCCTGTGCCTCTTTTTGCAGTTGCTCCACGAACGAAAAGGCTTCCGCTCCCTCTTTCGGTATGTCCGTATAGAGGACCATTCGGCGGTAATGCTCCGAGAAAAAACGATCCGTGTCGGCGCTGTCCGGATATTCGTCGGGGACGACCGTTCCGACCATCGTCGCATAGGAGATCACCTCGTCTACATGCGGCATAGCGCGGTAGGTGTCGGCCAATTGTCGCTCTCCATAGGCGTCGCCCACGGGCGTGAGCAGCACGATGACGTTGGATTCCCCGAACTTGTCGTTGACGATGATGCTGTCCTGCCCGCTCCTGCCGTTCGGGTCGAGCTCGCTGAGACCATAGGTGAAAGCGTTGTTGTTTTGGGCGAGAAAGCAGGGGATGATCAATGCCGCGATGAGGATCAGCGCCGGAATCCGAAACCGCAGGATATATTTTCCCACGCTTTTTGTGGCGGGAATGATCCGCCTGTGCTTCGTTTTGTCTATCAGCTTGAAGCAACACAGCGTCAACGCCGGCAGAAATACCATGACGGAGATGAAGCTGAGCACCACGCCCTTGACGAGGTTGATGCCGAGATCGGAGCCGATCTCAAACCGCATGAATACGAGCGCCAAGAATCCAAAGACAGTGGTTGCGGCACTGGCCGCGATGGCGGGGAAGGCGCGCCGCATGGCGAGGCGCATGGCCTCGTTCACATCGTCCGTCTTTTTGCGCATGTCGCTGAAACTGTGCAACAGAAAGATCGCGTAATCCAAAGAAACCGCCAATTGCAGTATGGGACTCACGGCGTTTGTGATGAAAGAAACCTCGCCGTACAACAGATTCGTACCCATGTTGATGAGAACGGAAATGCCGATCGCGCCCAAAAACAGCACGGGTTCAAACCACGAATCCGTCGAGAGCAACAGGATGAGTATGATGATGGGGACGAGTATCAGAATAGACTTGAGCGTCTCGTTGTTCGTGAGCTTCTGTATGGCCGCCTTGTCCGCCGCATCGCCCTCAAGCGCGTTATCCTCGCCGATCAGCGCATAGATTTCGTCCGTGATCTCGATCTCGTCCCCGCCGCGCACGGTGAGCGAGATGAGGGCGTCGCCGTCCTTGTAATAGCTGTCGGTCACCTTCGGATCCGCCGTTTCGATGGGAATGCTGATATCCATGACATCGTCCAACCACAGGACATCGGAAACCCCGTCGATTTCCTGCAATCGATGCTTGTACTCCAAAGCCTCCGGCACGGACACGTCGTTTAGCATAACCCGCGCGTTGGGCACGGCCTGCGTAAATTCCTCGTTCATGACGGACAGCCCCTTCGTGGAGGGCGCGTCAGCCGGCAGATAGTCAATGATGTTGTAATTAACGGAGGTGCCGAGCGTCATACACGCGCTGATGACCGCAAATAGGCCGAAAAGGATCAGTATGAATCGTTTATGGGTGATGATTCGTTTTTCCATAGCTATCCCTAACTCGTTATTACTGCGCGACAGACTGCCATTTTCGCGCAACAGGATGTTGCGTAACTGTCATACCTATATTATAATAAAAATATCGTTGTATTTCAAGCGGCTGATTGGCGCGAACTCATTTCGCTTCAATTACTCCAATAAAAACTATTCAAAAAGGGGGAATTTTTATGGCTGCATTGGCAACTTGCAAATTTCCGTTCGTCGATCGCTGGAAGGCGGCCGCGGACGGAAATGTAATATTGGGTTTTATCGATTCGGTACTGTCCGGCTATGGGCAGATCGCCTTCAACGACAATCCGTTGTCGGGTCTGCTGTTCATGATCGGCTGCTTTGTAGGATCTGTTCAAAACGGGGTGAGCAGCGTGATCTGCGCACTCACGGCGACCGCGACGGCCTATCTGCTTCGCGTGCCCGCGGCATCGTTGCGGCCGGGACTATACACGTTCAACGCCGCGTTGGCCGGCATGGGCATCGCCCTGTTCATCTTTCCGGGACAGGCGGTGACGGGCGGACTCGTGTTGTTTTCCGTGATCGGCGGCGTACTGTGCGTGTTTTTGACCGCCGCGTTTTCAGGGCTTCTGTCCAAATGGGAGGTGCCGCCTCTGGCGCTGCCATACAGCACGGTTCTGTTTATCCTCGTGCCCGCGTCGCTGCTTCTTCCGATCATAGAGCCGACGACATCGGTCGTCCCGCATCTCGGTGAGATGGCGGTTGCGGCGTCGCAGGATTGGACATTCACGGGATTTTTGACGGCGTTCATGAACAACTTTTCGGAGGTATTGTGGCAGTCTGCGCCACTGTCCGGCGCGTTTTTTCTGGCGGGCGTCCTCGTGGCTTCCCGCGTGGATTTCGTCATGGCCATCGTCGGCTCCGCGCTCGCGTCCGGCTTCGCCATTGCGCTGGGCTTGCCGCAGGAGTCCAATCTCATCGGCATCTACGGCTACAACGCGGTACTGCTGCTTCTCGTTCTGTTTGGCAGGGGCTACGCGATGAGCGTGCGCAATTTCCTGTTTTCCGTCGCGCTGGCGTTGATATCGGTATTGTTCACCGTGTGGCTTTCGGCTCTGTTTGCGCCTCTGGGCGCACCGGTCGCCGCGTTCCCGTATGCGCTCCTGAGCATATTTGCACTGCTCAGCCGCAACGGTTTGGCCGGACTGCGATGGATAAACCCGCTCAAATGGGGCGTACCCGAGACGATAGCAAAAGAATTAAAGCGCGAAGACGCGCAAAAACGGCAAGTATAACCGGCAAGGAGATAACTATGTATAAAAATAAAGAAAAAACATACGGGCAAGAACAGCCCGTCAAAGTCGCCGTCGTGCAGATGACGTGCGAAATGGGAGAGAAAGAGAAAAACGTTCAAAAGACGATCGATCGGATATCCGAAGCCGCGTCGAACGGCGCGAAATTGGTCGTACTGCCCGAGATGATCACGAGCGGCTATATTTTCAACACGCGGGATGAGATCGCCGAAATGGCGGAGCGCATACCCGGCGGTGATACGGTTCACAAATGGGAGGCGCTCGCGCGCGAGAAAGACGTCTACATCGTTGCGGGCATTCCGGAGGAGGACGGCGGAAAGTTTTACAATTCCGCGGTTTTGGTAGGGCCGGATGGATTCATCGGGAAGTTCCGAAAGATGCACCTCTGGGACGAGGACAAGGTCTGGTACGAGCCGGGCGATCTGGGCATTCCGGTGTTCCATACGCCCATCGGCAGGATCGCCATTCTCATCTGCTACGATATGTGGTTTTTCGAGATGTGGCGGATCGCCGCGATGAAAGGAGCCGACATCGTCTGCGTGCCCACCAACTGGGTGAAGCTCAAGACGCTGCCGGAAAATGTTCAGACGGTTGCGCCCTATATGGCCATGGTCGCCGCGAATACAAACTGCATGTTTGTCGCGTGTGCGGACAGAGTCGGCTATGAGCGCGGTATCACATTTCCGGGACGCAGCCTGATCGTGGGCCCAGTAGGCTTTCCGTCGGCGGGACCGGCGAGCGGCACGGAGGAAGATATCCTATATCACGTCTGCAATATGTCGGACGCGCGCAAATACAACTGGACGACCCACAATGTACTGTTCAGAGACAGGCGAACCGATTATTACGACAGCATGCTCGGCTCCGCGGAAGAAAAGCATCCGTTCTGATTTCGAAGCGGCATCAACGCGCAAATCGCAATCGGGACTCAAAGCAGACGGCATCGCCCACCTTTCCGGTCAGCAGAATGCCGTCTGCCCCGTTCTCGCGGAATATGCAGAGTACATCGCCGTATTTCGTTTCATGCACATAATTGATGTAGATTTCAGCGATGTCCCTCTCGTATTCCGCCCGCGAGAGGGTATTCGTGATGATATCGCCGTAGGTCGCGTTGTACAGATGCCCGTTCGCGTCCATATCCGAATACGTCACGGGATGCTCCGCCACTCGCTCGCCGTCCGCGGTCCCAAGCCTCTCGATATGGATACCCGTCGCGCGGTCTATCGTCGGGCAGAGCCACGGAAAATCGCGTGGGCGGACGATCTTTCGCGTATCAATTTCCACGTAGAGCCAACCGCTTTCCTCCTCCGCGAGCAGATTCCCGGCCTCATCCGTCATCGCGTAGGCACGTATGAATAGCGGTCCCCTTTGCTCAGACTCCCACGTGGAAACCGTAACGCGCTGCCCGTGCGTCGGATAGCGCACGATCCGAAGCGCGACGCGCGAAACCAAAAACGCGCCGCCGTGTTCCGACAAGAATTGGTGCGACATACCCCTGTCGATATAATCCTCCCCCGCAAGCTGCGAAAATTCCTTCAAAATAGCCGAAACCTTCATGCGATGCAGATAGTCGGCATCATAAAACGGGACAGATAGTTTCTTTTCATAAATTCGTTTTTTCATGCGTTTATTGTAACGCATCTTCAATGGATATTTCAAGTGGCAAAAATTGCGGCGCGACCGGATTTCATTGCCAGCCGACATCCGTCCCATTTTTTGATGGCAAGAGGAGATGACAAGAGAACTGTCTCCCTGTCATCTCCAGACCCCGCCTACCCCGCTCATCCCGTCCTTTCCTTGCATATTAGTCATCTTCGGAATAATTCCCTATGCTTCCAGAAATCGTTTGAAAGTCTGTTTCCACTGCTGTATAATCCTGACTTTGACACCAAAGCAACAGAATATCGCCGCAGCCCCAGCAATTGCAAGGGTTTCGGCGTTCACGCAATGACAAGAAGTTGTACGTAAACGGCTACTTTTTCACGGCTCCCAAAGATTTTTTTATCTCGCCAAGGCGACGATACTTTTTCTTAAAGTCAGTGCCGGTAGCATCGCCGATGGCGTCTGAAATTTGACTGCGATAGTCAAACAGATAGAGGTTGTCTTGAATGTTTGAACATGAAATGCGATTGAGCGTATCGATAATTCGGCCTACGGAAAAGTCATGGTTTGTTTTTTTCTGAAGCAACCTTACGATTAC
>JAISQM010000096.1 GCA_031274195.1 Eubacteriales Family XIII. Incertae Sedis bacterium | reverse complement strand
ATATGAGCGAGGCTGAGAGCTATATTTTCAAGGCGATCATGATTCTCGTATTCATGTGGATCAATATCCGCGGTGTTCGGGATGTCGGTATTATCACAAATATTCTATCTATCTTCGTGATCGTCGCTTTCGCGATGATTGCGATCATCGGGTTTACACACTGGGGCGGAAACCCGTTCGAACCCATCACCGCCTATCCGATAGAGGCTGGCTCCGACTGGATATTCTACATAGGTTCCGGCATCGCGATCGGTATGTGGATGTATTCGGGCTATGAGTCCATGTCTACCATCGCGGGCGAGCTTGAGGATCCGCAGGTCATTCCGAAGGCGACGCTGATCACCGTTCCGCTGATTATGGCGACCTACATCCTGCCGACGATGGCGGGACTGTCGGCATTCAAGACGGAAGGCGACAGCTTCAGCTTCCTGAATTGGGGCTCCGAAGCGGCTGATGTGGGCTACGCTTCCGTGGCGACGCATTTCATCGGGCCGGCGTTTGGCATATTCTTCGGGATTGTCGCGATCATCGCGCAATGTTCGATTTACAACACATATATCGCGTCAGGCTCACGAGGGTTCTTCGCTCTGGCGGACGACAACCTTGCGCCGAAGATGTTGGTGAAAGTGGACAAGAAGCACGGCGTACCGTACATTTCGGTCATTTCCGTCGCGGTCGTCAACCTGATTCTCTGCATCCTGCCTTTCAAGACCGTCGTGGTCGTCGATGTATTCCTGTTGGTTTCATCCTATATCTTGGTATACATCTCCGCGATGATCTTGCGAAAACGGATACCGGCGTCCGATTATAAATTCAAGATTCCGGGCGGATACGGATTCCTCTGCGTGCTCTGTGTCGTCCCGATGTGTATCGCGTTTATCTCGTTCCTGATCAACGGGTCGGACTACTTTATCGGCGGTATGATCGGCATCATTTCCGGGCCGATCCTGTATTACATCTGGAAGCGGATGTACGGCGGATTAGCCGCGAAGAATCCGGAATCGTCGCCCGTCAATCCCAGGACCAAACTGGCGGTGGGCGATCTGAATCGCGTCGCCATCATGTTCGGGATACTGACCGTGATCGGCATCGCCGGCAGTCTGTTCCTCCCGTGGTATGAAGTCGATTGGGCATTCCCCGACGATTACGATATGACGCTTTTCAGCAGCCAGAGCGCGATGTTCTTCGGCATCAAGATCGCGACCATCGTCGTCGGCGCGTTGACCGTTTTGTTCGCGATACTGGGTCGAACGATAGATTCCGCGAAGTCGAAGGCCAAAGCGAGCTGATGAAATTGGATCAGCATAAAACGCCGTTGTTCGACGCGATACGCGAATTTATCGACGAGGGCGTCACACCGTTTTGCATCCCATCGCACAAGATGGGAGAGGGCATAAATCCAAAGTGGACGGATTTTGCCGGTAACGACATCTTCAAGATGGATTTGAGTGAACTCAGGGGGCTTGATGATCTTCATCAGCCCCTTGGCGCGATTTTGGAAGCGCAGCGGCTCGCGGCCGATGCGTGGGGCGCGAAGGAGAGCTTCTTTCTTGTAAATGGTACATCGGGCGGCATCGTGGCATCGATATGCAGTGTCGTTTCCGAAAGGGAGAAGCTCATCGTGCCGCGCAATGCGCATAAGTCCGTCGTGTTTGGACTCATTATAAGCGGCGCGTTGCCCGTCTACATCACTGCCGATATCGATAGAAAGCGCGGCTTGGTCGGCGGACTCGATCCCGCCGCGGCAGAGCGGGCGTTTCGCGAGAATCCGGGCGCAAAGGGATTGTTTGCCGTGAGTCCCACATACCACGGCGTGTGCAGCGACATGCGCCGGCTCATAGAGATCACCCATGCGCATAACGGCATTTTTATCGCCGATGAGGCGCATGGCAACCACGTATATTTTCACGAGGATTTGCCTGACGGGGCGCTCGCTCTCGGCGCGGACATTGCGTGTCAGAGCACGCACAAGATGTCCGGCTCGCTTACGCAGAGTTCGATGCTGCATCTGAACAGTGACGCCGTGAACAGAAGCAAGCTGCGCACCAATCTCCAAATGGCGCAAAACACCAGCCCGTCCTATCTGCTTCAGGTTTCGCTCGATCTTGCGCGCAGCCACATCGCGACGCGGGGGCATGACATCTTGGGCGATCTGATCGCATGGGGAAAGGACGCGCGCAGGCGGATATCCGAGATATTGGGCATCTCCATCCTCGGCGACGAGCTCGTAGGCAGTCACCACATCTACGCGATGGAACAGGTTCGCTTCACCGTGAGCGCGCGCGAACTCGGCATCGACGGATACGAACTGTACGCCATCTTGAGAAGTGACTATAAGATAGAGATTGAATTCGGAGATTACTTCTTCGGCGTATGCGTGATGGGCTTGGGCACGCGGAAGTCGGATATCGACAAACTTGTGTGGGCGCTTGGCGACATTTCTGCCCGGTACGCGGGGATGCGGAAGCCTCTCACGTGGGATGAGGAACTTCCGCCGACGCCGCCGATGCGCGTAAGTCCGAGGCAGGCATACTTCGCGGAGCGCCGGGAGATCCCCTGGGCGGACGCCAAAGGGCAAATCTGCGCGGAGATGATCGTGCCTTACCCCCCGGGCATTCCCGCCATCTGCCCCGGCGAAGAATTTACGGCGGAAGTCTGGGAATATCTCGATGCGCAGGGCAAAAGAGGACGACATCTGCACGGCCCCGCGAACGGAAAATTGGACAGAATCTCAGTCATGGCATGATTTTTTAGACCCTCTGATAAGCGCGTGAAAAATGCGACTTTTCTGATATATTCGACATTATCGTCGGCCCCCATAATTGATTGCAATCGCAAAAAGCAAGGAGTATAATCAAGCTATCTTTTTAGCACGAGAACGAGGGGTACATAATATAGATATAAAAAAATAATAGTAATTATCCGTTTTCATAGAGTGGCTCCCTGCGATTTCGTGCCTAAGAAGCGAATCAAACAGCTTCGAAGTTATCCTTACCGTTTATGGTTAAAAGGAGGTTGAAATGGCAAAAGACAGAACGATAGAACGGAGTGAACAGACGCTCCATCGCGGTATTATGCCGTGGCACGTTTCGCTTATCGCATTGGGCGGGATCATCGGTTCCTGCTATTTTCTCGAATTGGGCGACACATACGCCACATTGGGCCCCGGCGCCGTATTGATCACCTACACGGTTGCGGGACTTACGATTTTTGGCGTCATGCAGTCCTTCGCCGAAATGCTCGTCAACATTCCCCGTCGCGGTTCTTTCGTATCCTACACGAGGGAGTTCATGGGCGATACCGCTTCGGCGGGAATCGGCTGGGCGTTTTGGGCCAACTGGGTTTGCTATATCCCCTCGGAGGCCTTGGCGACGGCGATCTTCGTCAACGCCCTCATCAAGGACATCGCGGGTTGGGAACCCGGCCCCGGACTCACATTCCTGTGGGGCATCCTCGCGCTCGGCCTGCTGACATTCATCAACATCTATCAGGTCAAATGGTTCGGACACGTGGAATCCATCATGGCCATCATCAAGATACTCGCTATTATTTTGTTTGTGATCTGCGGTCTTGCGATCTGGCTCGGCTTGGCCGCGAGCGATGTGCGGCCTTGGGACACGCCGGAGGGCTTCATAGGCGGCAGTATATTCTTCCACGCGGCCGACCTCAGCGGCAGCTCCGGGGGCGGCATCATGGACAATCTGTTTCCGGAAGGCGGTTGGGTCATGATTACGCTCATGATCTGGACATTGGTCAACTTCCAGGGTTCCGAAATCGTAGGACTTTCCGCCGCCGAAACACAGAATCCGGATGTAAATATCCCCAGAGCCTGTAAAAACGTGGCTTACCGGATCATCCTGATCTACCTCATTCCGATTTTCGTACTGACGCTGATCATGCCGTATTTTGAGGGGAATATCGAGAAATCCATATTTGCCGATACGCTCTATCAATACGGATTCGGCTGGGGTTCTCACCTGTTTACGGTGGTCACGCTGATCGCGGCGTTCAGTTGCGCAAACTCCGGTTTCTACGGAACGGTTCGTTCCCTCTACGGCCTGTCCGTCGAAGGGCTCGCGCCGAAATTCCTGTCCAAGTTGAACAGGTTCAGCACGCCGCAGAGCGCGACGCTCTTTACGCTCGTGTTCATTTGGCTCGTGTTTATATTCGGATTCGCCGCGGATTATCTTCAGGTGTGGGGCGAGGATATGCCGCTCTATACCGCCCTCGTCGGCATCGCCGGATTCACGGGAACGCTGTGTTGGGTCGGCATTCTGTATTCGCAGATACTGTTCAGAAGGAAGCTCATCAAGCGGGGATATGACCCAAATCAGGTACTCACCGTCAAGGCGAAAGGCTACCCGTGGCTCATATGGTTCGCCATCATCGTACAGGTCGCGGCCATGGTGTTGCTGATCTTCGAAGACATGATGGTATTCGGGCTGTCGATGTTCATCATCATCGTGCCGATCATCGTATTCGTCGTCCAGAAGTCGAGGGGCAAGATACGGCACAACATCGTGATCGGAGTCGACGAAACCACATTTGACGAAAAATTCCCGGACAAGAACGCGAAATCCTGACGGATAACAGGAACGCATCTTGAAATTATAACGCAAGAGGCCGTCTCAAAATCTCTGAGACGGCTTTCTTCATATATGTTAAATGCGGCGCGGAGGTCTATCGCACTTACTTTTGCATCTGACTGTCGTAAACATGGACAGATTCCATCCAATCTATTTGAAATTCGCATATAAACGCTATATAATAAGAAGTGCACTCATATTTGGAGTAGAGAGAATATGTCGCCGGCGGGAGGGGTGTTCCGCATATCCCGCGGCGGGGTAAAATGTAGGAGGAGAAAATTGGGCACAATCATATTTCTTATCGTGTTCCCGCTTTTGGCTGCTCTGATTCTCTTGTTCGTCAAGTCCGACAAGCTGCGAGGGCCGTTGGTCATTATCTTTGCGATATTGATTGGCATCGGCGCTATCGTCCTCGCGGTGCAAAATTTCGGAAAGGGTCAGATTTTGCTCTTTTCCGGAGGTGGGCTTGCGAGCGAGGTGACGAGCTATGTAATGATGGGAATTGAGGCGGTGCTTGCCCTTCTGATTGTCTGTTTGGGCATCAAGCACAAAAAGTATCTCGCGTCTATATTGGCACTCGTTCAGTGTCCCTTGCTGATTTGGTTCGAACTCACGAAAGGGCACACCATCGAGATCGAGAAGAATATCGCCATTGACAACTTTTCGATGATTATGGTTCTCATTATCGGCATCATCGGTACGCTCATCTGTGTCTACGCGGTGGGCTACATGAAGGATTTTCAGCATCACCACGCGGAGGAAAAAGATAGGCGGCCGTTGTTTTTCTTCCTGATGTTTCTGTTTCTCTCGGCCATGTTCGGCATCGTGCTCTCCAACAATCTGATCTGGATGTATTTCTTCTGGGAGATCACCACGCTCTGTTCCTTCTTCCTCATCGGATATACGAGGACGCCGGAGGCCGTCAAAAATTCATTCCGGGCCATCATCATGAACCTGCTCGGGGGACTCGCCTTTGTGCTTGCGCTCATCGTCATGGGTAACTATCTCGGTTCCCTCGAACTGAACGCGCTGATCACAAACGGTCTGTACGCCAAGAGCGCGGGTCAGTCGGACGCGATGGTCGTACTCAATGTCATCACGGCGTTGCTGGCCTTTGCCGGCATTACGAAGGCCGCTCAGATGCCGTTCAACAGTTGGCTGCTCGGCGCTATGGTGGCGCCTACGCCTACCTCCGCCCTCCTGCATTCATCTACGATGGTCAAGGCGGGCGTATTCCTCATCGTGAAATTGTCGCCGCTTCTCGGCGTTAACAACATCTTGGATATCGGCCCGGGCTTCATGGTCGTCATGGTGGGCGGCATCACCTTCCTGCTAGCGTCTTTCGCCGCCGTATCGCAGAGCAACGCGAAACGGGTGCTCGCCTATTCCACCATCGCGAATCTGGGGCTCATCGTCGCCTGCGCGGGCATCGGCACGGCCGAAGGCGTTTGGGCGGCTACGATGCTCATCATCTTTCATGCGGCGACGAAGTCTCTGCTTTTCCTGAGCGTCGGCACGGCGGAACACAATATCGGCAGCCGGGACATCGAAGATATGGACGGTCTTTTCGGCAGGATGCCGAGATTGGCCGTATTCATGATTATCGGAATATCGGCCATGTTTCTGGCGCCCTTCGGTATGCTGATCTCCAAGTGGGCGGCGCTGCAGTCCTTCATCGACAGCAGCAACATCTGGGTCGTTCTCATGGTATGCTTCGGTTCCTCCGTCACGCTGTTCTACTGGGCCAAATGGTTGGGCAAATTGGCCGCCATCGTAGCCAACAGACAGAACATACAGGACAAAGTCCACGGCGAGGAATGGTCTGTGTTGGGCGGTCACGTCATATTGGTCGTCCTCATATCGCTCACCTTCCCGCTCATCTCCGACAAAGTCCTGCTTCCCTATCTCAATACCGCCTTTCAGGGGATTTCCGACGCGAGCAGTGCGGCGCTTTCGAGCGATAACATGATCATCATGGTCGTCATGGTCGCGCTCATCCTCGTGTTGCCCTTGCTGTTCTACGGAAGAACGAATAAGAAAATCGTACCATTATACATGGCCGGCGCGAACGAAGGCGACAATCTCACCTTCAAAGGCTCGCTGGGAAAAGACGTACCCGTCTCCCTGCGCAACTGGTATATGGAAGACATCTTTAAGGAAAAACTCATGAACAGGATCGGCATCATCGCCACCTGCATCATCTTTTCCATGACATTTTCCTACGCCGCGGCGGTGGGCATCCGCCTCTACGAATTGATCAAAGGGGGTGTGATTTAGATGGAATTTAACATTACCGGATTTTCCGTACTGTCCGCCCTCGCATATGTCGTCATCGGCCCATTTCTCGGCGGTTTGCTCGCCGGGATAGACCGC
>JAISQM010000054.1 GCA_031274195.1 Eubacteriales Family XIII. Incertae Sedis bacterium | reverse complement strand
TGTACCAGACGAGGTCGTCCTGTCCGTTTGCATCGCTCCAGACAGCGAAGCGTACGTTGCTCGTGACGCCTTTGTACTGAAGATTTGTCGCGGACAGGTTGAATGTCTGCTGTTTGCTGCTCGCGGCGGTGGCCGCTACCGTGACGGACGGCAGTGTCGCGGTGAAGGTTGTGGCTTTTACGAAGCTGTTTACCTGATTTGTGCCGAGTACGTAGGCGTGGGCGTTGTACTTGCCGGTGTTGTAGCTGTGGTTTGCCAAGCTTATCGTAGCGGTGTAGGTGCCGTTTGATCCGGTGGCGGTGTACCAACGGAGGTCGCTCTGGTTTGCCTTGCTCCAGACGGCGATTTGGACTTTGCTCACGCCGGAGGGGGCGACTACGCCGGTCAGTGTCGCCTTGTACGTGCCGTCGTTCTGTCTTGTGACAGTCAAGTCGCTCGCGGTGAATGCGGTGAGCGTCCAGTGCGCGTAATACGTCACATTCGCGCTTACAATCGTATTCGAGGAGATCTTCGAGCCTCCCGATTTCGCCGTATACCAACCGTCGAAGGTATGGCCGGAACGTGTCGGTGTCGGTAATGTGCCAACAGCAGTACCTTGTTTGACGGATTTGTTCGCGACCGCGTTGCCGCCGTTTGAATCGAAGGTGACGGTATGCGAAGTGGGTGTCCAATGGGCATACAGCATATGTGCGCCCGTTTCCAGCATTTTGGTTGTGGACTGGACTTTCGTGCCGCCCGAAGCCGCCGTATACCAACCATCGAAAACATAGCCTGAGCGTGTGGCGTTTGCTATCGTGCCGTAGACATCGTCGTAGTAGAGCATCCGCGCCGCAGGCGCAGGGCTGCCGCCGGTGGCGTCAAAGGATACGCGCACAGGCAGCGTGATGAGGATATTGCCGCCAATGGTACCTCCCACGCCGTTGCCTATTCGCGCCGCGGAACTCGAATCGGTGTAGGCATAGACATTACCGCCTGAGATAATAATGTCACCGGTAACAGTGCCGTTTTTCCCTGTGCCTATACCCGCCGCACCATCGTTATAAGCATAATCGATATAAGCATAGGCGTAAACCGTACTCGCGGAGATGATGATATTGCCGTTGAGATCGCTGTTATAGCCGGTGCCGATTCCCGCTCCGCCACTGTGTGAAATCGCCTGCACTTGGGCGTTGCCCTTGATTGTGATATTACCCACGATTGAATCATAATATCCCGAACCAATCCCTGCTCCACGGGTTGCAGACGCGGCGATCGTGCCGCCGGAGATGGTGATATCTCCCGCTTCTCCTAAATATCCCGAGCCGATTCCCGAGCCATATCCATATTGCCCTGTAGATACGGTGACCGTGCCGCCGGAGATGGTGATGTCCCCTGTTTCTCCGTTATATCCCGAGCCAATTCCTGCTCCATATTGCCCCGTAGATACGGTGACCGTGCCGCCGGAGATGGTGATGTCCCTTGTTTCTCCGTTATATCCAGAGCCGATTCCCGCTCCATCTCTACTCGTAGATACGGTGACCGTGCCGCCGGAGATGGTGATGTCCCCTACTTCTCCGTTAAATCCCGAGCCGATTCCAGAGCCATTGGTTGCAGATGCAGTGATCGTGGCATCGGAGATGGAGATGTCCCCTGCTTCTCCGTTAGATCCCGAGCCGATTCCAGAGCCATTGGTTGCAGACGCAGTGACCGTGACATCGGAGATGGTAATATTGCCCACAACTGAGTTACTATTAGACCATCCATATCCCGAGCCGATCCCCGCTCCATAGGTTGCAGACGCGGTGACCGTGCCGCCGGAGATTGTGATATTACCCACGGTTGAGCTACCGTTATACGTTTCATAGGTCGAACCCGCGCCGATTCCCGCTCCATATCCATGTTGGCCCGCAGACGCGGTGACCGTTCCCCCGGAGATGGCGATATCACCCACTTCGCCTGAATCTCCAGAGCCGATTCCCGCTCCATAGCAGGACGAACTGGCTCCGGTTGTAGAAGAAGATGCGGTGACCTTACCTCCGGAGATGGTGATATTACCCGCCGCTCCGTTACCTCCCGAACCGATTCCTGCTCCCCTCGATCCATGACTTGAACTTAAATTTGCAGATGCAGTGACCGTACCTCCGGAGATGGTGATGTCGCCCACTGTAGCAGACTCCCCCGATCCGATTCCCGCTCCATACGCATAGCTTGAACTTGATTTTACAGAAGCGGCGACCGTACCACTGAGAATGGTGATATTGCCCGCCGCTCCTTCTTTTCCGGAGCCGATCCCTGCGCCATTGTTTCCCGTATTCGTCACGGTCAACCTCCCCGTACCTGAGATATTCAAATTGTTGCTCGCATTGTTGACCTCGATTACGGCGTTAGCATCGTTAGCATTAGTCAGCGCGCTGGTGCCCGCGAGCTTCAGGTTCACTGTCGAAGCGCCGTCGATATAGATGGGCGCACTCTTGCCGCTGTCGCTGAGGGATAGATTCAGGTTGTTCAGCGTAAGGTTAAATGTCCCCGCGCCGGATACGATGAAGATGTGATTCGTGTTGGTTCCCGTCAGCATCAGACCCGTCGCGACAGTTGCGCTCGCGATTTCCTGCGCGGTGTTCTGCCGCTTCGCGATCACATTACCGCCGGAAACCGTGATGACGATGTCCTCCACCTCTCCCGTGATGTCGACCGTGCTCGTAGCCGCCAATGCGGATACAGCTTCGTCAGACGGTTCCTCTGCTACGGGCGTCACTGCGTCGGTTGCCGCTGTAGTATTGAGCGATGGCACATCCGACTCTGGGGATTCGCCAAACTCCGCTTCCGCATCAGGTTCCTCGGCGTTAACAGCCGGTTCTTCTGGCGACGTCGCCACCTCAGCCGGCGCGGTGCTTTCCACCCTGTACGAGTCCGTCATTCCAAACGAGAATACCGTCGTGAGCGTCAGCGCCGCGATCAGCAGCACCGAAAGTATACGACTCCTTATCCTCGCCGTCGATCGGCCGTGCATTGTAAAGCTATTCATAAAATACCTTCCCTTCTTCCGCTTGCGATTGTTTAATATGAATATATAAAAATAAACACCCAAAGCCGGCTACTGCGGTCTTTAGATGTTCTTTGCGGTTTGAAGATGGATTATAATGAATATTTACGCCGTCGAGATTGACCCGCGACGGATATCGGAAACTATAATTTGCCCCCCCCCATTGCTAAAAAACGTTGATATTTCAACGTTTCCGCAAGCGTATTCATGGATTGGCATATGGTGCGTTCCTGCATGGCGTGTCGCTCTGTTTCCTTTCTTACTATACTTAAATCAAAAACATTCTATCACGCGCCGCCCGGCTTCGCAATGGGCAATTTGCAGAAAATTTACGGGGTTTACGCGGAATTTATCGATTGTCGGGAAAGAAAAAATGGATGCGTCCACTTATCGTCCACTTGACATTTCCGATCCGGTCTACTTGACTTAGTTTCTTTGTTCTGTTATTCTACAATCACAAGGAAGGAGGTTCACGATGCCACAGGTTGTAAACATGCAGGAAGCGAAAACTCATTTGTCTAAGTTGGTTTCATCGCTAAAAATCGAGAAAACGGTCATCATTGCAAACCGCGGTGTCCCTGTCGCGAAGCTTGAACCGATCACTGACGAGAGAAAACGGCCATTGGGATTCGTCAGCGGAAAATTGCCGGAGAGCTTTTTTGATCCCCTCCCGGAGGAAGATTTGGAATCATGGATGCTATAGGCGGGTATCTTCTTGATACACATACGCTTCTTTGGGCGGTGCAGGAAGACGGAAAACTCAGCTCCAGAGCGCGAGAGATAATAGAAAATCTCAATGAAAAGTTATTCCTCTCCGCCATAAGTGCTTTTGAGATTGCCAACAAATATCGCATCGGCAAACTACCGAACTATGCGAATGTCGCCGAGAATTATCATGATATCGTAGTAAAGTTTGGCGTAATGGAACTTCCGTTAAGTTCTGCGCACGCATATTTTGCCGCCAAACTCGAATGGAACCACCGCGATCCGTTTGATCGGATATTAGCCGCCCAAGCATCGATAGAGAATCTGACGCTTATTACGAATGACGCTGTCTTTGCTTCATTGCCTTGGATACGGACATTATGGTGATATGACAGGGTGATGTGTGTGTCATCTTGGATGTTCGTCCGGAAAACGTGCGATTTGCCGTAAATGTTCGTCCGGAAAACGTGCAATTTGTCGCGGATATTCGTCCGGAAAACGTGCAATCCTGTTTTTTGTATGGTACTATGTTATTGAAACATACCGTGAGCTGTCCATAGGAGAATGTATATTATGTATAGAAGCGCGATCAAACAATTGAAAGAGTGGAAAGATAAGCCGTCTCGGATGCCTCTGCTTCTCGTTGGGGCGCGGCAAACAGGGAAGACGTGGTTGCTGAAACACTTCGGAGCAGACTGTTTCGCACATATCGCATATATTTCATTCGACAACAACGCGGCTCTAAATGAAACGCTTGAGAACACCATTTCGCCGAAGGAGTTATTGCCTGTGCTAAGCGCGGAAACGGGTGTGCCAATCAATCCGAACGAAACGCTCATCGTATTCGATGAGATACAAGTTTCACCAAGGGCGTTGCTGTCTCTTAAGTACTTTTGTGAGGAAGCGCCGGAATACCATATAGCGGCCGCCGGTTCAACCTTGGGTGTGATGTTGCACAAACAGGCGTCATTTCCGGTACGTTTCACAGCCGCCTATCGTCGAGGTCAACGGAGGCATCTCCATCTTCGAACACATCGTTTCTGATGAGGTCGTGGTAGCTCTGCCGCTTTACGATCAGGCGCGCACGGCTCTCCTCTATCATCACGACGGCGGGAATCGGCTGTTTGTTGTAGTTGTTGGCCATGGAATATCCGTAGGCGCCTGTGGAAAATACGGCGAGGATGTCTCCGCGCTGTGCGTCGGCGAGCAGGGCGTCCTTGATGAGTTTGTCGCCCGATTCGCAGCATTTTCCGCATATCGTCATGGTTTTTGCGGGGGTCTCGCCGGCCTTGCTTGCGATCATTCCCTCGTATTTCGCGTTGTAGAGCGCGGGTCTGATGTTGTCGCTCATGCCGCCGTCCACCGAAACGTAGGTGCGTACGCCGTCGATCTCCTTCACACTGCCCAACGTGTAGAGGGTGATGCCGGCCTCTCCCACGATGCTGCGTCCCGGCTCTATGACGATGGTCGGCACGGGCAGGCCGTTTTCGCGGCAATACCGCTCTGTTTCGTCCATGACGGGATCGAGGAAATAGCTGAACGGCTTTCTCTCATCCTCCGAGGTGTAGACGATGCCGAATCCGCCGCCCACGTTGATTTCCGTCAGTTCATAGCCGTACCTGTCGCGCACGCCCTTATAGATTTTCAGCGCCTCGGCCAGCGCCCGCATACGGCTGTCGTTCTCGAAAAGTTGGGAGCCTATATGGAAATGGAGTCCCGCCGGCGTCACATACTTGGAGTCGATGGCTTCCTTTAGCAGCGGATAGATGACAGATTCGTCCACGGAGAATCCGAACTTTGAGCCTCGCTTTCCCGTGGATATGTACTTATGCGTGTCCGCATTGACCTCCGGCGTAATGCGATACAGGACGTTCGTGGTCTTCCCATATCGCGCGCAGAGTTCCTCTATCATGCTCAACTCGTCGAAGGCGTCGATGATAATGTGCCCTACGCCGTATTCTATGGCCATTTCCAGTTCCTCGCGGGATTTGTTATTGCCGTGAAATTCGATGCGCTCCGCAGGGAATCCGGCCCTTATCGCGGTATACAGCTCGCCGCCCGATACGACGTCGAGCGACAGGCCCCGCTCCTCCACAATACGGCACATGGCGATCGTGAGAAACGCCTTCGACGCGTAAGCCGCCCGCGTATTCTTGTATTTATCGAGAAACATCTCTTTGATCTCGGTGATGCGTTTCACGATCTCCGATTTGGAGAACACGTAGAGCGGCGTCCCGAATTCGGCGGCAAGCCGCGTCGTGCTCACCCCGTCAAAATACAGCGTATTGTTCCTCGTCTCAAAAATACCCATGGCTTTCCCTTTCTCTTTCCCGAATAGCTACCCTTGAATCGTTACCGTAAAAAAACGGCAGGGAGTTCCCTGCCGCGTAATAATAACACAATCAGGATAGCTCAACTACTTGCGTAGACAGTCCCGCGGATATTCTCCGCGACCCCACCGTGTCGGAATGCCTCCCTTCACAGTTCGGCGAAATCCCCTCAAAAACGATCATCGCCCGCCGGCTATCGTCTCCTATTGTCATTCGCGCCTCTATCTCTCGATCTATTTAATTGATTTAATTATATGGCTTCTCGCGCAGAAAGGCAAGTAATTTTGTTTTTTGCGCTTTTTGCACAGGAGGGATCAATCGACAATTTGACAGATGCGCGCGCGTAACCTACACTATTAAAAGCAACAGACGACACTTTGCTCCATTCCGCCGCAATACGGCGGCACAAACATTGATATAAAATTAGACATCAGGGGGAGACAGACGACATGAATTTATTGGTGTGCGTAAAACAGGTGCCGGACACGGAAACCGTCGAGATAGATGAAGAAACCCATACGCTGCGGCGCGGCGACGCGCCGGCGACGATAAATCCCTTTGACGCATTTGCGCTGGAAGCGGCATTGCGCTTGGCGGAAGCGGCAGGCGGACGGATCACCGTTCTCTCTATGGGGCCGAAAGCCGCGGAATCCACATTGCGTCATTGTCTGGCGGTGGGCGCGGACAGGGGCGTACTGCTGAGCGATATCGCGTTTGCGGGCGCGGACAGTCTCGCAACGGCGCGTACGCTGTCGGCGGCGATAAAGTTTCTTGAGGCGCGGGACGGGCGGCCTTTTGACGTGATCTTCTGCGGAAAGAAGGCGATCGACGGCGATACGGCGCAGGTCGGCCCGGAGATGGCCGAATTCTTGGATATTCCGCAGATCACTTCCGTCTACGATGTCGAATATACCGATGGGACATTGCGCTTTCTGCGCAAAACGGATGTGCAGAAAGAGGTGTCCGCCGCGCGGACGCCCCTGCTCGTCACCGTCATGAAGACGGATTACCAACCGCGATACCCCACCTTGAAGGGAAAATTGGCCGCGCGAAATATGGCGCTTGCGATGATTACGAATGCTGATTTGGAATTGGATGAGGCGACCGTCGGACTGAAAGGCTCGCCAACCACTGTGCTGAAGACGGCGGCATCCGCTTACAGGAGGACGTGTGTCCGCATAGACGACGAGCCGCACGGCGATACGGCGGCTCGGAAGCTCACGCGGGCTTTGTTAAAAATTTAACACAACTTCTCTGTAGTCTCCGACGATTCCCATGTCCGCCGCTTCGAATATCGGCGCACTTTTGTCGCTGTTTACGGCGACCAATTTTGTCTTTTCGGAAATGCCGCTGAGAAACGGCGCGGAGCCGGAGACGGCCAAGGCCACGCAGACCTTTGGGTCGATAGAACGTCCGGAAACGCCGATGATGCGGTCGATGGGAACTAAGCCTTTCATGGCCGCCGCCCGCGAACCCATCACGATGCCGTCGAATTTTTGGGCGAAGGCTTCGATGGCGAGCAGATTGTGTGCGCCGACGCCTCTCCCGACCGCGACGACGAAGTCCGCCGAAGTCTCCGACGGTTCGGTGTACGCCAATGTCAAAACGCAGGGAACGGGCATCTCATACGTCACTTCGAGATTGTCGTCAAAACCGCCGCGTACGACTTCAAGGATTGACAGGCTGTGTGAAAGTGGATTCCGGGAGCTGCGAGCGATAAGCGAGTCACATCCTAAGCGTGAACCCGGAATGACGGGCGTTGCGCACGTGATCGTTCTCGCCTGCGTCAGCGAACAGCGACCGAGCCGGATTCCGAGTCGGACAGCCAACGCGTCGCCCGCTTTCGTACCCCGGAGGACGATCACCTCCGATTCCGCGAGCGTTGAACCGTCCGAGAGGTTTTCATCGAAGATCAGCATGCGGCAATCGTCTTTCAGAAAATCCGGCAATGCGTCTTGTGATATTCCCGGTTCCCCGGGTAGATTTACGATTAATGTCTTCATGTTACGCATGTTCCAAGTTCTCGCGGAGAAACGCGGTGATGGCATCGGCCTGTTCTCCAATCGAGCCTTCGGGATAGGAGCAGGTCTTGTCCCTTTTTCGCTTGCGAAAGGAGATCGGCGTCGCTTCTCTCTCGCGCGACTCCGGCGCTGTTGCGGCAATTTGCTCGACGACGCGCGCCTTGGCTTCCAGCTTTTCCTTCAGTGTCGGAATCCTCAGATACGCATCCGCTGTGTTGCCGACGACCGCGACCATCGGAGTCGGAAGCGGAAAGGGAATGTCCGCGATGTTTGCGTGTAGCGCAAGGGAGAGATACTCGGCGATCATCAGCGGCACCTTGCCGCTGTCGCCGCGCCCCGCTCGCTGTCCGGTCAAGATGAGGTCGTAGCCGCCCTCGTTTCGCACAAAATCGGCGATGGCCGACGCCGTAAGCGACGGAGAGAATTCCGCCGGTATGTCCGATGTCAGATGCACAACGCGATCGAAGCCTACCGCATAGAGATTCTTGCAGAGCCGCGAATCGGCATCCCCGAAGGTCAGTGCCGTGAGGGATATGTCGCCGTCGTTGCGCTCTCTGTAACGCAGTGCGAGTTCCAGCGCGGATTCATCAAAGGCGGCGTATTTGCGGGGCGCGAATGAGATGTCTATCTCGTCAAAGCGCCGCACAGGGTCGGCGGGCCAATCCCGGGCGGGCACGAGGTCCGTGTCGTTTACGATCTTAAAGCATACGAGTATACGAATTATTTCAGATCTCCTTGCGTGCCCCACGTGCCGTATTCGGCGATTTCAACGTAGACTTCATCGTCTTGCAGTCCGGTTGTTTCATTCAGCAGCTTATAGACGGCGCGCGTAAATTCCGCTTTCAGCGCGAACGGACAGGTTCCATACAGGCGAACGTCCACGTGAGCGGCGCGCTCCGGTTCTTTTCCGCG
>JAISQM010000039.1 GCA_031274195.1 Eubacteriales Family XIII. Incertae Sedis bacterium | reverse complement strand
CTGAGATGGGGATGCGCGTTCTCGCGAATGGGGCTGCCGTGGGTGGCCCAACGCGTATGACCGATGCCCAGATTGCCGTCAAAATCCTGCTTGCCTATCTTTTTCTCCAGATTGGCGATGACGCCCGATTCTTTCCGGAGAATGATCTTGCCCTTTCGACTTATGGCGATGCCCGCCGAGTCATAGCCTCTATATTCCAGACTTCTGAGTCCGGTGACGATCATATCCTTCGCGCTTTCATTGCCAATATAGCCTACAATTCCACACATATTCCACTCCTTGCTTGTCTTTTTTGCGTATCTGCGGCTTATCCTTCCTCACTCGTCAGTAACGTACTTCTATGTACGCGCCTTCCTCGTTCAGTCGTCTGCACCGCACCTACACAAAAAATCCGGCGCAACGTTTATTTGTCTTTTTTGCGCAACTCTTTCTGCTTTATCCTAATTTCTTTTCTATCAAGTCCGCCAATTCTTCGGCGGCTCGACCGATGAAGGCCCGGTCCGCGCCTTCCAACATTACGCGCACCAACGGTTCCGTTCCGGATGGCCGAATCAGAACCCTGCCCTCGTCTTTCATCTGTTTCTCCACTTTTTCTATGGCGATGCCGATCTCGGGATCGTTCAGATACCGGCCTTTGTTTTGCGCTTTTACGCGAGCGTTTTTCAATATTTGCGGGTAGATGCGTATGCCGGAGGTCGCCTCGGACGCCGATTGGCCGGAAGCTGTGATTGCTTCGAGCAGACGCAGAGCCGCAAAGAGTCCGTCCCCTGTCGTATTCCGCCCCGCAAATATGATATGCCCCGACTGTTCTCCGCCCAAGACGCTACCTGTTTCCCGCATCATCTCAAGCACATATCTGTCGCCCACATCGGCGATTTGTAGGTCGATTTCCTCGTTTTCCAAAGCCACCCGAAGACCGATGTTGCTCATGACTGTGGCCGTGATGAGGTTGCCCGTCAGGGCACCGCGCTGTTTCATGTGCCTTGCGCATACGTACATGATCTTGTCGCCGTCCATGATCGCGCCCGTCTCGTCCACGGCGATCAGCCGATCCGCATCGCCGTCGAAAGCCAGCCCGATGTCGGCGCCTTCCGCCATGACGGCGGCTCGCAGGGTGTCGGGGTGGGTGGAACCGACGCCGGCGTTGATATTGATCCCGTCGGGATCGCAGCCGATAAACACGGTTTGCGCACCCAAGGCGTCAAACACCATCCGTGCGGCGCGTACCGCCGCGCCGTTGGCGCAGTCTACGACGATCTTCCTGCCGCTTATGTCCGTTTCCATGCCGGAGATCAGATAGTCCGTGTATCTGCGCAGCGCATCCTCAGCCCGTTCACAGGCGCGGCCGATGTCCGCTCCCGTGGCGTATCCGTTCATATTCGCGCCGTGCAACACGAGCGTTTCGATGTCGTCTTCAATGGCATCGTCCAATTTATACCCGTCCTTATTAAAGAACTTGATGCCGTTGTATTCAAATGAATTGTGAGACGCGGAGATCACCGCGCCGCAATCAGCGCCCAACTCCCGCACCAAATAGGCGATGGCGGGCGTGGGAATCACGCCTGCTTTGACGACATGGCCACCCATGGCCAGAACGCCCGCGCTCAGGCTTTCCTCAAGCATATCGCCGGATATGCGCGTGTCCTTCCCGATGATTACGAGGGGCGCCTTGTCCCGCGCCGACCGACCGAGCGTATAGGTGCCGGCCTTCCCCAAACGATAAGCCAATTCCGGCGAAAGATCGTCATTCGCGACACCTCTTACGCCATCGGTCCCAAAGAGTTTTTCCATAATGTACCCGCTTCACTCCCACAGGGCAATTTCGGTGTCGGTACTTACGTCCCCGGCATCGTCCCCGCCGCCAATCTTCTCAATGATAATCTGTATCTGCACAGGATTCGCATCCACCCGCTTCAAGTCCTTGTCATACTTAAACTGCACATCTACATATACCGAGTTCGCCGTGTAATCGACATCGCCCATCTCCACATAGAGCTTCAGATCCGTGCTTTTGAAATCGGCGACCTGCTCCTTGTTGCCGAAAATGGTCACCGTGACCGCATCGATATTATTCACATGCGCCGAATAGCCCTCCGCCAAACCGACAATTTCGATCTGATCGATCGTGTAGGACAGATTTTTCGCCTCGACGCCTTCCACCTCAATGGTGACGACGATGTCGCGCGATGCGTCGGCCAACTCCACATGCGCCGGCAGATTCAGCTCGGGCGTGATGATCGCCGTTTCGCGCAGACTGCCGATGTTGATCTCTTTCGCGGTAATTTCATTTATATTGGCCAGATTCTCCGCCTCGCCGCGGATGAATACCGTCTTAGGAACATCCGTCTTCGTCACGCCGATCCCCTCGGGCAGGTCGCCGACGAGATTGATCACAAGCGGCACCTCCTTGACCTTGCAGAGCGTCGCCGTCACATCGATGGTCTGTTGGGAAAGCCTGAGATCGTAGACCGGGTCTCCATTGCTTTTCATGGGAACCGCAGTCACCGTCAGCGTCGTTTCCTCCTCATTCAATTCGGTGCTGTTCACCTTCGCGTCGATGAAAGCGACACTGTCCACCTGCCCCTTCGTGCCGGCCACCTCTATCTCCTGCGGCGACAGCGATACAAAACCCGGTTCCGAGCCCTGCGGGAATTTTTCCGTATAGCTGAGGTTGATCGGCTTGATCTCGCTCACCAGATCCTCCACGACGATGTCGATCCTCTGTGGCCGCACCTCGGAGACGGTAAATTTGTCCGACTCGGCGATGACCACATCGACGGAATTCGTCCCCTTGGAAAAACCCTTTAGATTTGCGGTCGCCTTCAGGTCTCCCGTCTGCAGCCCGGACAAGTCCGAACGGGTGCCGCGCACCACCACATCCACCGTGTAGGTCTGTGCCGGGGATATGGTCAGCTGATCCTCAACTAAGGATTCCAGATTGATCAGTTCGACGGGAACATTGGTGATTACCCGCTCGTCCGTGGGGTTGATTGCCGTGATCACATACGCCCAAATGACGATGGCAGCCACGATGGATATGATCAAATTCAACTTGTTACTTTGAAACATCGTGTTTTTCTCTCCGGAAAAAACTGAGGACCGAGGCCTTTTTGCTGTCTTCCTGACTGCTCAAATACATATTCAATATATTCTTTTCCAATGTCTTGATATCCAAAAACCTCGTCAATCTACCGTTGAACGCCGAGGAAATGATCCCGCTTTCCTCCGAAACGATGATCGCCACGGCATCCGACACCTCGGTGATGCCGATCCCTGCCCGGTGTCTCGTTCCAAGCTCCATGGGCAAATCCTTATTCCTCGTCAACGGAAGGACGCAGGCCGCGGCAAACACGCGATTGCCCCGAATGATCGCGGCGCCGTCGTGGAGCGGTGCGCCGACATAGAATATGTTTCCCAAAAGCTCCGTGGAAAGATCGCTGTTCAGGATAACGCCCGTCTCCGCAAAGTCATTCAACGTGATTTCCCGCTCCATGATGATGAGGGCGCCTGTCTTGCTGACGGAGAATTGATCCACCGCCTTGACGATGGCAGAGACCATCGCCTTTATATTCTCCTTGTCCATGATGGCAAACTGCGGCCGAAAGAGCTTGCTCCGCCCCACATACTCGAGCCCGCGCCGCAATTCAGGCTGAAACACGATCACGAGCGCGATCACGCCAAACTGCATGGTACCCTTGAGTATCCAGTTTAAGGCATTGAGATGAAAGATACCTGAGAAAAATGTAGCGATCACCAAAATCAAGAGTCCCTTGATTAATTGTTCCGCCCTGGTTTCCCGAATGAATCCGAGGACTTTATATAGCACAAATGCAATAATCGCAACATCTATGGCATCCCAGACGCTGATTCCGGACACAAGGTTTTTGAAGAAGTCTTGCATGTTGCCCCCAATCCTATCGCTTCATATATACTATACAAAAAATCGCAGGATTTTGCAATTGATAATTTGCCATAATTCACGAATTTCAAAAAAATTTTGCGCGAAACTTTTGGGGCGCAGGATTTTCAGAAAAATTTCAGGGCGTCTGCCATCGATCGAAGCCGACATCACAGACGCCCCTCGTCTCGGGATTTCAAAAAAACGAACGAACATCCGGACTTATATCTCGGTTTCCAGCAAGCCGTAATTGCCGTCATTTCGCTTGTAAACGACGCCGATCCCGTCGGTTTCCATATCCAGAAACACGAAAAATGTGTGTTGCAGGAGTTCCATCTGCAGAACCGCTTCCTCCGCGGACATGGGAAGCAATTCAAATTTCTTCTTCTTCACGATGGTCATCTCGTGCTCCGCGTCGTCGTGGGCGTCGGGCACATCGTCAAACAGGATGGTCTTGTTGTCCTTGTGACGCTTGACGAGCTTGCTCTTGTATTTGGACATCTGGCCGGATAGCTTGTCCACCACCTTGTCTATGCCGCTGTATATGTCGTTCGTCGTATCCTCGGCGCGGAATATCGTACCCTTGGCATTGATGGTCGCCTCTATCTTCTGGCGCCCCTTTTCGAGGGAGAGTGTGATGTTTGCCGCGATGTCGCTGGAAAAATATTTACTCAACTTGGTGAATTTTGATTCGATCATGCTGCGAAGATGGTCGCTGGCGTTGAGATTTTTGCTCGTAATGATTACCTTCATTGTCTGCCTTCCTTTCCGCCGACGGGTCAGTCTCCGGACGACAATCCGTGTCGGCATGAATACGGATACACTTCTTTCTATTAATATAACATATCAAGCTCGCATTTCGCCACACAAACACAAATTTTATAAAATTTGCGCCTATACTTGAGCAGTTACCAAACAACTGATGGACGCCGGCCGGCTGACACTGGTCTTTGCCCCCACACTCGCCCGGAGCCGTCTCCGGGGCTTACTCCTAAACTACGCCATGATCGCCGTCGCTTCGCGAATCGGTTTACGTGGATCCTTTTGCCCGTAGCTGGCATGGATTTTCAACCACAGACCCGTCCGGCGCCCATCAGTTATTCGCTCCTTACGGAGCTGCTTCGCGATTCTTTCACCGCTCCTTGATCTGCATATTCATGCCCGCCGCGAACACGAATATGTCCACGTTGGCCGCGCCGGCGCCGTACAGGACAGACGCACAGGCATCCGCCGTGCTGCCGGTCGTAAATACGTCGTCCACGAGCAGGATGTTTTTGCCCGCGACACGTTCCGCCGCGCCGCAAGCCATGGAAAACGCGTCACTGACGTTGAGCTTTCGTTCGCTTCGCCCCAAGCTGCTCATGACGGCGGTCTCGCCATCGCGAATGATGCAGTTCTCGTCACAGGGAATTTCCATTCGCTCGGAGAGTCTCCGTGCGATAAGCACCGCCTGATCGTAGCCGCGTTTTCTTCTCTTCATTATATGCATCGGGACGGGCAGAATCAAATCGAGCGTGAAGACCTCCCCCGTTTCCTCGTCGATTTCCTCCCTGATGCGCTCCCACATGATCTTCGCCAATTTCTCCGCGATATAGGGATTGTCCCTGTATTTCAGCGACCGCACGATTTCTTTGGCGTTGCCCGCATAGGTGACGCAGGCGTAGCCCTTTCGGAACGCATGGCTCGCTTTCTGACAATCAAAACAGAGCTCGTCCCGCACGCCGGAGGATTCCGTGTCCGTCGCTTCGCCGTCCGCCCGGTCATTCTCCAAAGATTTTCCGCATTTGGCGCAGACCTTCCCCGTGTTCCACGCGAGTTCGTTCATACATTTATCGCACAGGGCATAGACCCTTGTCTCATCGACGACGTTACCGCAGGCGATACAGTAGATATTTGAAGGAAAGATCAGTTCCGCGGCTCGCTTAAAAAACCCCATAGCCGTCCCTCAGCAGAAATTTAAGCGCGGAATGCCGCTCTTTTCGGCGGTCATTGTCGATCATGCCCCGAAGCCGTTCCTCGGAGCCCACGAGTACCACCAATTTCTTTCCTCTCGTGATGGCGGTATAGATGAGATTGCGCGTGGCCAGCGTAGGCGCGACGCCGAATACGGGAATGACGACCGCGGGAAATTCGCTCCCTTGGCTCTTATGCACGGTCACGGCATAGGCGTGTTCGAGCTCGTCCAATCTGTCGGTTTCGTACACGACGTGTTTCGTGTCGTCGTACACGACGGAAACCGTTCCGAGATCGTCGTCTATATATTCAATATAGCCCATGTCTCCGTTGAACACCCCTTCGCCCTCGCTGAAATCGCCGTCGTTCACCCACTTCAGCATGTAATTGTTCCGAATCTGCATGACTTTGTCCCCTTCCCGAAATATCCGTTCACCGAAAATCTTTTCGGAGCGGGTATTGCTCGGCGGGTTGATGGCTCTCTGCAATTCCTTGTTGAGGTTGATATTGCCGAGAATGCCCTTTTTTACGGGAGTCAGCACCTGTATATCCCGCAAGACATCGAAATGCTCAAAATGAGCGGGCAACCGGTTGACGCACAGATTGACGACCGTTCGCATGATATTCTGATCTCCGCTCCGCCGCAGCATGTAAAAATCCGTATCTTCTCCGTTGAACGAGGGATACTCGCCCTTGTCTATCCTGTGGGCGTTTACGACGATCATGCTCTCACGCGCCTGCCGGAAGATCTCCGTCAGATGCGCGAAAGGCAATTTTTCGCTGTCCAACATATCCCGCAACACATTGCCCGCGCCCACGGGCGGGAGTTGATCCGCGTCCCCGACGATGATGAGCCGCGCGCCGTCGGGGATCGCCTCCGCCAACGCCTTCATGAGCAGCACATCGATCATGGACGCTTCGTCGATGATCACGGCGTCGCATTCCAACCGGTTCTCCGCGTTTCGTCCGAAAGACATATCTTCATCGTCCTCGCTGTAGGTGTATTCGAGAAGTCTGTGGATCGTCGACGCGGGGTGCCCCGACGTTTCGGTGATCCGTTTTGCGGCTCTGCCCGTAGGCGCCGCGATGACCGTGCGAAAGCCGCAGTGCGCAAAGATGTCCATGATGGCGTTGATGATGGTCGTCTTGCCCGTGCCGGGGCCTCCCGTGATCACAAAAACGCCGCTATATAGCGATTCTTTCACCGCTTCCTTCTGCTTATCGGAAAGCTCGACGCCGGAGGCCGTTTCGGTGGCGCGTATGAGGCCGTCCGTGTCGGCCGTGATGGTCTTCAAATCCGCCGTACCCAACCGTATCAGATCGACGCATACGCTCCGCTCCGCCAGATAGAACACGCTCAGAAAAACCGTATCCATGCCCTCCAACACCGCGGTATTCACATCGCCGGCCAGCGTCAACGCGAAGATACCGTCCTCGATCTCGTCGCCTGTGACGTCCAAGAGCGCCACCGCCTTTTCAATCAGTTCCTGTTTGGGCAGGAAAGTGTGCCCGTCCAATGTACAGCGCCTGAGGATATAGGCGATAGAGGCCTGTATGCGATACGCGCTATTCGCCTCAATGCCCATCTTCATCGCGATCGCATCCGCCGTCTTGAAACCTATGCCAAACACATCGTCTATGATTCGGTAGGGATTTTCCTTGACCGCGTCCACGGCAGCGGAACCGTATTCGCGATACAACCGCATCGCCGACGCCGGAGCAATGCCGTACTGCTGAAAATCCAGCACCACTGCGGCAAATTCCCGGTGCTCCGCAAACGAGGCGCTGATGATCTTCTGTTTCTTGCGCCCGATGCCCTCTACCCGCAACAGTTGCCCGGGATCGTTCTCCATGACCTTCAGCGTCTCATCGCCAAATTGATCGACGATGGCCTTTGCCGTCTTAGGACCGACGCCGCGTATCGCGCCGGAAGCCAAAAATATCTCAATGTCGTCCTTCTTTTCGGGAATGACCTCCCGGTATTCCATAAACGCGAACTGCTCTCCGTAATTGGGGTGCGTCGTCCAGTGGCCAAAAAACTCGAAGCTCATGCCCGCCTGCGCGCCGGGCAGAGACCCAACCGCCGTAAATCGCTCACCATTGCCCTCGACGCGGGCGATGGTGTAGCCGTTCTCATCGTTATGAAAAACGATGGAATTGATCACGCCGCGTTTACAGAGTTCTTCCATTCACATTACCAGTTTCTCTTGTACACCCGCCTGTTGTCCAAGGTCCAGATCCGGTCGGAGAAAGAACCGACCTCGGCACCAAACAGAGCTTCTTCCATATCAAACATCTTCGAATCCAGCATATCCAAATAATGAAGCGCCTCCGCCTCCGGAAACAGCGGCCGTTTGGGGCTGCCATACTCCGGCTCATAATGATGGGAGAGGATCATGTGCTCAAGCATGATCTTCTTCTCGTGCGGAATGCCGAGTTCCTCCGACAGCTTATCGATCGTAACAATACCTTGGATCAGATGTCCCAACATGATCCCATCGAAAGTGTATTCCGAAACGATACCATTCTCGTCTGAATTCATCTCGTTCAGCTTCTCGATGTCGTGTACGATGACGCCCACAAGCAGAAGGTCCTTGTTCAAATTGGTGTATATCTCGCAGATTCGCTCCGCCACCATGAGCATACGCTTTACATGGTAGAGCAATCCCGCGTATTCCGCGTGATGATTCCGCGCGGCGGCGGGCCAATACATGAGTCTGTCCTTGTTATCGGTCAGCAAACGTTTTGCCAACATCGAGAAATGCGGATCGGTCATATCGTCGGCGCGCTGAAAGATATACGCGTACATATCCTCCGGTGCCTCCGGCGCGGCCTTGAAAAAATCAGCTTTCTCAATCTCGTCCTCCGGCCCTGTATGCCGAATCTTAAAAATCTTCAACTGCTTGGCGCCGTTCCACTCCGTCACGACGGCCTTCACCTTGATGATATCGCCGGGGTTGATCTTCCCCAAACCCTCAAATTCGTTATCGGAGATATCCCACTTCTTGCCGTATGCCTCCCCGCTCTTGTCGCCCAACAGGATATCCAGATACTGCTTCCTATTCGACCCCATCTTGATGGCGACTGTCTTGACGAGAAAAAAATCTGTGATTTCTTCGTTCGCCTGCAATTGCGCTATGTATTGTTCTTTCATGTCCGCTTCGCTCGCTCCTTCCCACTCTATAACAATGTGCGCTTTATTATATCACAGCATGGCTGTCAATATCAACCACCAATTACAGTTTAATCAAACATTTTTCCGCACGGTTTTCGTCATCCTCCGCACCCCGCAACCATTATATAGTATTTTCAACACAAATATCACCTCCTACGCGCAAAAAGATACTTTATGCGACGGCCTATATTTAGAAATTTATGTTCATATTCGGTCATCACATTCCCGCGTCCATAGGCGGAACGGTGCAGGTCGTCGGTGCATTCGACGATCTCAAACCCCGGCATCGCCTCTATTCCGGTGCGACTGTACGCGAAGAAGTCGTCGTTGTCCGTCTTGACGCGCAGGAATCCACCCGCTTCGAGGGCATGGAGATAGCCCGCCAGATAGCCGGGCGCGGTGAGTCTGCGTTTCTCATGTCTGGCTTTAGGCCACGGATCGCTGAAATTCAGATAGATTCCCAACAGTTCCGATTCCGCGAAATACATGTCCATCTCGCGGATATAGCAGGGACAGAAAAGCAGGTTGGGCAACTCGCGTTCCTCTGCGTTTACGAGTGCGCGATACATCACGCTCTGTTGCCCCTCAACGCCTATGTATGCCCCTGCCGGGTCACGGGCGGCGGTCTCGCAGATAAAACGTCCCTTCCCGCAGCCAAGCTCAAGGTACAGGCGCGGAATGCCGTTCGCCGACCCGCCCGCTTGTCCGTGATCGAACGATTGCCGCCATACGCCCCGCTTCTCCGCAGGCTCCGTTATGAGAAGTCTGTCGTGCTCCGCAAGTTTATATTCGATATCCTTAATGTTTCTCTGACGCATTTTCCGCTTCGGACGCTGAAACAACAGCGCTTAAAATGTACTTTTCCTGTAATTTCTTTATAAAACCCATAACTCATTCAAGCACGATTATGGGGAATTGTCAATCACGTCCGCCGTCGAAAAATTCGTTACAGATCGAGGAGTGGCGGGCGGCAAGCATGGCTACTGCTTCCGTCACAAACTAACAAGCAAGACACAAAGGGAATGTCCCGATGTGCCTTGCGGTTGATTAACGGTCGTTGGCGTCGATCACGCTTTGGTGCCGATGTGGTACTTGCGCAGGCGGCGTCTTGTGATCGCGCAGCCGGTGAGGCCGGCGGTGGCGAGCAGTAGCGTCAGGACGCTTATGCCGATGCCGGAGTCGTCGCCGGTTTTGATGCCGCCCTTGCGATCGATCTCGAGCATGATCTCCGCGGAATAGCCGTCCGTAAATGTCGCGATGAAGGTGTACTTCCCATCGGGGAATGTCTTCAGGTAGCGCTCGGACAGCGTAATCACGGTGCTGCCTTCGGTGACGGTGTAGTTTGCGCGATCAACTTTGGCGCCGCTGTAGTACAGGGCTACAAATTTGACGTAGTCCGCGTCGATTCTGGCGGTAGCGGTTCCGGTTCCGCTCCATTTCCCGAAGTGCGTAATGACGCGATAGATGTTGCCGCCGGTCACGCCGCCGCCTCCGGGCAGCCAGTAGCAAGGCGAATCGGGGTCGTTGATGTTCGGAATGCCGTCTCCATCGTCGTCATAGCCGCCGCCTCCGGGCAGTTCGTAACTTTCGTCCGTATCGTTCTCCGAATCCGGCTTGCCGTCTCCGTTGGCGTCCGGGTCGTTGATGTTCGGGATGCCGTCTCCATCGTCGTCATGGCCGCCGCCTCCGGGCAGTTCGTAGCTTTCGTCCGTATTGTTCTCCGAATCCGGGATGCCGTCTCCGTCAGCGTCGGGGTCGTTGATGTTCGGGATACCATCGCCGTCGTCGTCATGGCCGCCGCCTCCGGGCAGTTCGTAGCTTTCGTCCGTATTGTTCTCCGAATCCGGCTTGCCGTCTCCGTTGGCGTCGGGATCGTTGATGTTCGGGATGCCGTCTCCGTCGTCGTCATAGCCGCCGCCTCCGGGCAGTTCGTAGCTTTCGTCCGTATTGTTCTCCGAATCCGGAATGCCGTCTCCGTTGGCGTCGGGGTCGTTGAT
>JAISQM010000027.1 GCA_031274195.1 Eubacteriales Family XIII. Incertae Sedis bacterium | reverse complement strand
AATCCTTGGGCTATCCGTTGGTGGTGCGCCCGTCCTATGTCATAGGCGGCCGAGCCATGCAGGTGGTGTATTCCGATGCGGAACTCATGGAATATTTGGACGAGGCCGTCTCCCTCGGCGTCGAACACCCCGTGCTGATCGACCGTTACATAGAAGGGAAAGAGATCGAGGTGGACGCCATCGCCGACGGCACAGATATCCTCATTCCCGGCATCATGGAGCACGTGGAGCGGACGGGTGTGCATTCGGGGGACAGTATCTCGGTCTACCCGCCGTACAGCATAAGCGACGAAGTTTCCGACATCCTCGTAGGCTATACGGAGCGGATCACGAAAGCCCTCGGCGTCGTCGGTCTTGTGAATATTCAGTACGCGTATGACGGGAAGGACATCTATGTCATCGAGGTCAATCCGCGGGCGTCCCGAACCGTCCCCATCATCAGCAAGGTGACGGGTGTTCCGATGGTCAAATTGGCAGTGGCCGCCATGTTGGGGCGGAAATTAGCCGACACGGAGTTCGGCACGGGACTCTATAAAAAGAGCAAATTCACCGCCGTGAAGATGCCCGTATTCTCCGGCGCAAAGCTCACCGATGTGGACATCGCGCTCGGTCCGGAGATGAAATCCACGGGAGAGATACTCGGCATAGACGAGAATTACGAGAAAGCCGTCTACAAGGGTTTCCTTGCCACGAATGTTGTCATTCCGACAGAGGGGGGTGTCTACGTGAGCTTGCGGGATCCGGAAAAGACGGAGAAAACCGCGGCCATTCTGCGGCGCTATGCAGAGAGCGGATTCAAACTGTACGCGTCGGAGGGCACGGGCAAATTCCTCACCGCGTACGGACTTCCGAACGAAACCCTCGGCATCGCGGACGTGAAACGGCTCATCGCAGGCGGCGAAATCCATATCGTCGTCAACGTGCCTAAGGTCGCCAACAAGACGGACAGCGAATCCTTCATCATCAGGCGCTACGCCATCGAGCGGAGTCTGCCGGTTCACACCTGCATAGATACAGCGGAGGCCTTCCTGACCGCCATCGGCATGAAGCAGGAAAACCTCCGAGTTGAGTATAAGACATTGGATGAATATATAACCGGTTAATCCAGAGGGGGGAACCGGCGCCGGTAGCCCCCTCCCTTATGTAACCTATTTCACGCTATATAACATTTCCCCATAGTTCGGCAACGGCCAATAATCCCTGTCGACCAACAGTTCCAACGCATCCACGGTTTCGCGCAGCTTCTCCATCGCGGGGATGACCTTCGCGTTGTAATACTTGGCAAGGTCTAAGGTATCGGCGTCCTCGTCGGCATTCGCCAGCGCGGTTTCCAGAGCTTCGATGTCCGTACCCAAGGCCGCGCCGAGGGTGGACAGCTTCTCGAGCAAGTTCTCCTCCAGCGACGTGTTGAACTTGTCTGAGAGCTTCTTTTTCTTTTCGATGGACTTCGCGACATTGGTGCTGTAGTCGATCACAGCCGGGACGAAGCCTCTGTGCGCCAGTTCCAACATGGACAGCGCCTCGATGTGCAGAATCTTCTTGTACCCCTCAAGCAACAACTCGGCGCGGGACTCGACCTCCGACTTCGTGAGAACGCCGTGCCGCTCAAACAGTGCGACATTCTCCGGCGCGGTGAAGAGGGGCAGGGCGTCCGTGGTGGATCGGAGATTGAGCAAACCGCGTTTTTGTGCTTCTACGGTCCATTCCTCCGCGTAATTATTGCCGTTGAATATGATGCGTTCATGCGCCACGATGGTTTCCTTGATGAGCGCGGTCAATTCAGCTTTGAAATCACTCGCTTTCTCAAGCCTGTCGGCGAACTCTCCGAGAATGTCCGCGACGATGGTATTCAGTATGAAGCAGGGGCCGGATATGGACAGGGACGAACCCACCATGCGAAATTCAAACTTGTTGCCCGTAAATGCGAAGGGCGAGGTTCTGTTCCGGTCGGTGGTGTCCTTCGCGAACTGCGGCAGCACATCGACACCGATGTCCATCTGAATGCGCTTCTTCGCCGCCACATCGTTGCCGCTCTTGATGGCTTCCAATATCTCCGTAAGCTCGTCGCCGAGGAAGATGGAGATGATGGCGGGCGGCGCTTCCGCCACGCCCAATCTGTGATCGTTCGCGGCCGTGGCCACGGATATGCGCATCAGGTCCTGATGCAGGTCGATCGCCCGGATGACGGCGCTCAAAAAGAGCAAAAATCGCGCGTTGGCGCTGGGCGTCTTGCCGGGATTTAAGAGGTTTTCGCCCGTAGACGTGCTGATCGACCAATTGCAGTGCTTGCCGCTGCCGTTGACGCCGGCGAAAGGTTTCTCATTGGTCAGACATACGAGTCCGTGCATCGGCGCGACGGTTTTCAGCGTTTCCATGATGAGTTGGTTGTGGTCGGTGGCGGTGTTTGCGCTCTCGTAGACCACCGCGAGCTCGTGCTGTGCGGGCGCGACTTCATTGTGGCGCGTCTTGCTCGCGATGCCGAGCGACCACAGGGTTTCGTCCAAATCCTGCATGAACTCCGCCACCCGCGGCTTGATGACGCCGAAATAATGGTCGTCCAAATCCTGTCCTTTCGGAGGCGGAGAGCCGAACAATGTCCGCCCGCTGTAGATGAGATCGGGGCGTTCATTGTATACGGATTCGTCGATGAGGAAGTATTCTTGCTCGGCGCCGACATTCGTCAGCACATCGACATCGTCGCCGGCTCCGAACAGCTTCAATATGCGCTTGCCCTGTTTGCTGAGAGCCTGCATGGAGCGGAGCAGGGGTGTCTTTTTGTCGAGCGCCTCTCCGCTGTATGAGCAGAAAGCTGTCGGGATATAGAGCACATGTCCCTTGACGAAAGCGGGAGAGGTCGGATCCCATGCCGTGTAGCCTCTGGCCTCGAAGGTGGCTCTTACGCCGCCCGTGGGAAAGCTCGACGCGTCGGGTTCTCCGCGCACCAATTCCTTGCCCGAAAATTCAAGTGTAAGCTCTCTGTCGCCCTGAAAGTTGATGAAAGATTCGTGTTTTTCCGCGGTGATGCCGGTCATGGGTTGAAACCAGTGCGTGAAATGCGTGGCTCCCTTTTCCGACGCCCATTCCCGCATGGCGTTCGCGATGATGTCCGCATACGCCGGATCCAAAGAGGTGCGCGCACGTATGCTGGAAGCGATAGACGTGTAGACCTTCTGCGGCAACCTCTCCTTCATCACCTTTTCATTAAAGACATTGCTCTCATAATCCCGTGTAATATCAAACATCCTCATCATCCTTTCTTTCAAAACAATCGGCAACGAACAGAGAAAACAAATCATACAACTTATTTTACACCTGTGTGCATACGGTGTCAACCTATGGGGTTCTGAATATTCAGATTTTTCCTTAAATTAAGCAGTCACAGTTGAATCGTTTTGATGAAATCTTCGAATGGTCATAGATGCTACGCCGACTTTCCCATTTTTATCCCAAAAAACGTAGCGGAGATGGCGGATTATATCAAAAATACTCCGCATTTTATGATATAATGAAGAAACAGAAAACTCCCGCGTAAGCAGCAGAAATATGTTGAGGCATGGGTTGCGCTTCGGGAAGATGAAATTAACGCTGCGTGGATTGCCTTGAATGAAAATAGCGAAGTGATCAAAATTAAAGGGTTAGAGGGATAGGAGAATGTAAATGGAGAGTCACTATCCGATAGAAGTAGCGCCGCTTGCGCGGTACAAACTTCTTATAACCTTTGACAACAAGGAGCGAAAAATATTCGATGTCGCGCCGTATTTGGACGACAGTTTTTTCGCGCCGCTCCGCAATCCTGCGGTGTTTGAATCGGTCAAAATAAATCCCCTCACAATTGAATGGGCGGGCGGGATTGATATATGCCCTGACGAGTTGTATTACAACAGCGAGCCTGCAGGGTGAGGAATGTCGCAAGCGGAAACAGTGTGCTTTCGCTAAACCACTACCCAAAATACGCCCCATACCATGTCAGGAAAGTATAGACCGTCCATACCTTGCGGCTGTTGTCCGCCTTTCCGTTCCTGTGGTCGTCAAGCAGCTTAACCAACCGATCGGTGTGGAAGAACTGTTCCGCCGCGGCCGACAGGAAGACTGCCCTGACCCTGTCGTAATACTTTTGCTCCGTCAGCCAAATCCGCGTGGGAACGGGAAATCCCAACTTCCGTTTCGTGGACCACTTGGGCGGCATCCGTCTGGCAGCCGCCCGGCGCATAGCGTACTTCGTATTTTCCTCGTTCACGCGAAACCGCACGGGAATCCTGCCGGCCACCGCCATGACCTCCCTGTCCAAAAACGGAACCCGCAGCTCCAATGAATTGGCCATGCTCATCTTGTCCGCTTTCAGCAGAATATCCCCCACCATCCACATATTCAGATCGACAAACTGCATCTTCGTCACAGAGTCCTTGTCCTTCATCATATCGTAATAGGGCTTCACGAGCCGTGCCGGAGCGTCGGCATCGGTGGGGCGTTTCAACAGCGCCTTGCGTTCGTCTTCCTTGAACATATAGGCGTTCCCGATGAAACGATCCTCCAATTTTTGCCCCCGTCGCACCAAGAAATTCAGACCCCGTTTGGCCGGCAGCTTCGCCGCGGCCGCGCCGATGGCTCTGCGTACGCCGAACGGAATCTTATCGTACCATGCCAATTCCAACGGCTCCCGGTAGATGGTGTAGCCGCCGAATATCTCATCGGCTCCCTCGCCCGACAGCACGACCTTCAGGTGCTTCGCCGCCGTATTGCAGACGAAGTAGAGAGCCACCGCCGAGGGATCGGCCAACGGCTCGTCCATATGATACTGCACCTTCGGGAAGGTCTCCCAGAACTCCTCCGCGGAGATCACCTTGCTGATATTCTTCACGGGAATCATCTCGGAAAGCTCCCGCGCGTAGTCCGTTTCATTGTATTTGGGTCCGTTATCGAAACCCACCGTAAAGGTCTTGTCCACGTGAGCACTGCACGCGACATAGCTGGAATCCACGCCGCTCGAGAGGAAAGAACCCACCTCCACATCGCTGATCTTATGTGCCTCCACCGAGTCGTCAAAGACGCGTTCGATGGCGTCCGTCCAGTAGTCGATGTCCTTGTCTTCCTCGGCATTGAAAGCGGGAATCCAATAACGCCGCTCCGCAAATCCCTTCTCCTCGCTGTATGTGAAAAAATGCCCCGGCGTCAGCTTATAGACACCCTCGAAAAAGGTCTCCGGCCCGGGCGAATATTGAAACGACAGATAATGCTCGAGGGCGCGCTCGTTCAGTTTCTTTGTGAACTCAGGATATTTGAGGAAGCTCTTGATCTCCGAGCCGAACAAAAACGCGCCGCCCTGGGTCGTATAATACAGAGGCTTAATGCCGAAGAAATCCCGTGCTCCGAACAGCTCGCGGCGCTCCCTGTCATAGATCACAAACGCGAACATGCCGCGCAGTCTGTCCATGAGCTTGTCGCCGTATTCCTCATATCCGTGGAGAAGCACCTCCGAATCCGATTGCGTGGAAAACACATGACCCGCCGCCAATAGATCTTTTTTAATCTCCCGATAATTATATATCTCACCGTTGAACACGAGCACCATACTGCCGTCCTCGTTGAACATCGGTTGCGCGCCGCCGCTCAAATCGATGATGGAAAGCCTCCGAAAGCCGACGGAATAGTCGTCGTCTGAATAGTATTCCTCATCGTCCGGACCCCTGTGACGAATGGCGTCCGTCATCGCCTTCAGCACGTCGCTGTCCCCGTGTATAAGTTTATCCCCGCCAAAATATCCCGCAAATCCGCACATTTTATACTCCCGCAATTTATTTGCCACAACCATCTCCGCGAAGCGGAGGACGCAAATTTCATTATAGCATGCGAGAAAAATGTTGTCACGCAGCACGGCCGATTGTTGATATGTAGTAAAATAATAAAATAATATATATAAAATAAATACAGAATTGCACATTGAAAAAACAGTTGTGTCCGCGCCATTTTTTGGGTATAATAAAAACACTCGCGCAAGCGCGGAAATCAAAGAAAAGGAGTAAGGATATGAAAGAAGGTATACACCCCGAATACAAGGCGACGAAGGTCACGTGCGCCTGCGGCAACAGTTTTGAGACCAAGTCCACGGAAGAAGAAATCAGGCTCGATGTCTGTTCCGCGTGTCATCCGTTTTTCACGGGACAGCAGAAGTTTGTCAATCGCGGCGGTCGCGTGGAGAAGTTCAAGAAGAAGTACGATTTGGATTGATTCCCGGAAGGGTCGTCCGAATCAGATTTGGCTTGCTTTTCTGTGGGTATGTTCGTGCCGACGACGGGAAACCGGGAGCGCATGCCCGGTTTTTTCATGGGTGAGATGATATGTTTGACAAATTAGATTTTATCGTAGATAAATATGATGCGCTGTCCGCACAGGCCTCGGATCCCGATGTCATCGCCAATCAACCCGTTTGGCAGAAGATCGTGAAAGAGATGGGCGAGCTTGAGCCTGTCGTTACGACCTACCGGGAATACAACGGAAATCGGGACGCGCTGCGGGAGACGAAAGACCTCATTGAAGACGGTGGCCTTGATGCGGATGAAAAAGAAATGTTCAAATCCGAGCTGTCCGATCTTGAAAAGAAGCAGAGTGAATTGGACGAAAAGCTCCGGACACTTCTCCTGCCCAAGGATCCCAACGACGAGAAGAATGTCATTCTTGAGATTCGCGCGGGAACGGGCGGCGAGGAAGCGGGTCTGTTTGGCGGTGATCTCCTGCGCATGTATATGCGGTATGCCGAGCGTCGTGGCTGGAAGACGGAGATGATGGAGCTGAACGACACGGGTCTGGGCGGCATAAAGGAAGCGATCATCATGATTCGCGGGCGCGGCGCCTACTCCCGTCTCAAGTACGAGAGCGGCGTGCACCGCGTACAGCGCGTGCCGGAGACCGAAGCCGGCGGCAGGGTACACACCTCCGCCGCCACGGTGGCGGTACTTCCGGAGATCGACGATGTGGAGGTCGAAATCGACCCCGCCGATGTGCGCGTCGACGTATTCCGTTCCTCCGGAAACGGCGGCCAATCCGTGAACACCACGGATTCGGCGGTGCGGCTCACGCATGTCCCCACGGGCATCGTCGTGTCCTGTCAGGACGAAAAATCTCAGATCAAGAACAAGGATAAAGCCTTCAAAGTCCTGCGGGCGCGGCTTTACGACGCAAAGCTGCAGGAGCAGAATAAGGAAGTCTCGGAGGCGCGCAAGAGTATGGTGGGAAGCGGCGACAGAAGCGAGCGCATTCGCACCTACAATTTTCCGCAGGGGAGAGTCTCCGATCACAGAATCGGCCTGACCCTCTATAAATTGCCCGCGTTTATGGACGGCGATCTGGACGAGGTGATTAACGGACTTATATTGGCCGACCAGGCGGAAAAGATGATGGTAACTACTTAAGGGCAGCAGATGAAAGTCTGATTTGAAATTGATGAATACGAAGATACTTGATGCAACAGAATCCAATGAAAACGTACAGATCGCCGCGGACGTAATTCGCGCGGGCGGCCTTGTCGCTTTTCCCACGGAGACCGTCTACGGTCTGGGGTGCGATGCCTTTAACGCGGAGGCGGCGCGGAAAGTCTACGCCGCGAAAGGTCGGCCCTCCGACAATCCGATGATCGTACACATCGCGCGAGCGAGCGACATAGGCGCGCTCACGCCTCAAATTTCAACGGATTTTGTGCGACTTGCGGATACTTTTTGGCCGGGTCCGTTGACGATGGTCTTGCGGAAGAAGGCGGAAGTTCCGGATGTCACCACGGGCGGTCTATCCACGGTGGCCGTGCGGCTTCCCGACGATCCGGTGGCTCTTGCGCTCATTCGGGCGGCGGACTGTCCGGTGGCGGCGCCCAGCGCGAACCTCTCGGGAGGCCCCAGTCCGACGAAAGCGGAACACGTGATACGCGACTTGTCCGGCAGGGTAGACGTGATCCTCACGGGGTTTGACAGCCGCATCGGCATAGAATCCACCGTGCTGGATCTGACCTCGGATATCCCGACGATCCTGCGTCCCGGCATCCTCGCGAATTATCAGTTGGCGGCGATTTTAGGCAGAGAGGTGATCTACGATCCGGCATTGTTGGCGGGTCGGACTTTGGACGGCACACCCAAAGCGCCCGGCATGAAATACGAACACTACGCCCCCAAGGCGCAGATGTTGGTCGTTGCGGGAGAGCAGGACAAGGTGCGCGCGGAGATCGAACGCCTCAAGGGACTGAACGAACGGCTCGGCTCCGCCGTGGGCGTCATCCTGTTTGAGGAACGCGCGTATGTGGAGGCGGCGCATGATTTCTACGCCCGGCTTCGCGCGCTGGACGGCGAAGGCGTCGATCTGATACTGGCCGGCGCGCTGAACGACACCGACAGCGTCGGATTCGCGGTGATGAACCGGATGCTTAAGAGCGCGGGCTATAAGGTCGTGAATGTGTAGTGTCAAGAGATGAGGTAAAACCCACATCAACCCCGTACGGTCTTAGATATCACGCGTGATATATCACTTGTCCCGTTTTGAAAACATGTTTGACAAATCCGCTTTTGTCTTGCGTTGTGTCGAGCAAATGCGGTTCAATGTCATAACTGATACCACGGCGCAAACGCCACAAAGCGGAGGATGTTTTCCGCCAATCACCGGAAAATCCGTCGAATATAACGCCAATGTCAATGTCACTGTCATTGTTTGCCTCACCTTTTGTATACGAACCGAAAAGGATAACGGCAAAGGGCGAAAACTCTTTTTTGACCGCATCGGCGTATGCCTGCGCGGTAGTCATAACTGTTGTTTTATCCAACATAAAAGCTCCTTCGTTCCCGTAAGTAATTCGCGGCAGATATCCGCATTTAACCCCGCCGCAATTGCTTTTTTATATTCCGGATATCTTGCTTCAATATTTAACGGGTTCAATTCCTCTATAAAATCCTGTTGTTCGTCGGACATATTCTCAATCAGTTTTGCCCGAACCGCAAGTTTCGTCAAGTCGTGAATTTTGGGCGGCAACTCACCATCGCTACAATCACGAGCAATTACAGCTTTCATGGCTTTTTCTATTGTTTGATGACACATAAAGCCGACATAAAGGTATCTGCGGGTTTGCAACATCGCCTTTGCCGTTTCAAAATCATAGTCGGCTATAGACAGCCAATATTCTATACGTTCGTCCAATGCAAGCCGCCTCCTTTCTGATATGTAAAACGATATCTAACATTATATTACAAGCATAAGCGAAACGCAATCTACCCATAGATTTAAGTTTTCTTAAAACATCAAAGCATTAAGAAAATGGATTGCGAGATGTAAATAGTCATTTAACTCAAAATAAAGATTGACATACCGCTCAATACTAAAGTATTATACATATAACAAGGCCGCTACGAACACAGTCTCCAAAGCACGTTTCCAAAACACAACACTGCGCGAACGAACCGACAGGGGAAAGGATTGAAAAATGCTAAAATCACAACATATTTTGAATGTACCTCTAAAACAAAATGGGGGGGGGAGCGAAAAACAACCTTTCCTGATTTTTCCGTTTCCCTCAGATATACATCCCCGAAGCGAATGGTGAGCAAACTGAAAACCCTGCGCAAGCCTTGCGCGCTGCTGCTGTCAATGCTCCTGATCGTGACGCTCATCCCCACGTTCGCCATAGCGGGTGAAAACGCAGACCCGGAAGCAGACCATATCGCCGCACCGGACACCGCGATAGACGCGCCGAACGCAAACATGCAGTCGCAGGTCTCTGTGGAGTCGCTTGTCGACAAACTGACGGTACCGGACGACCTGAAAATCCCGCCGCTGACGAGTGCGACGATGCAGGCAATCATAGGAAATATACTGGCTTCACAGAATAACTTTCCCGAGCAGATCATTGTCAAATTTGGCGGAGATGACGGAGACTATTATTGGCGCGTAATCGGCGGAGATATAGGAGGTAAGTCGGGCGGCGTATATCCTACACCGGGCAGTTTGACCTTGGCGGCGGATACGAGGAGCGCGTGGGGCGCATCGCAGTTTTATCCCGATTATAATGACAATACATATAACAACTACGGCATTAGCACACTAAAAACGAAGATGGAGAGCATTTTCAGCAGTGACCTTTCCGGCAACGCGAATATCAACGGTCGCGATTTAAAATTACGCTCAGGTTCTATTAATACCGGGAGTAGTATAGATAACGATGGAGATGGGGAGAACGTAACAGACGCAACGGTCTGGCCCTTGTCCATCGATGAATACGAGTCGCTAAGCGTAGCAAATCAGGCGTACGGTGCCAGTTACTACTGGCTGCGCTCGGCGTGGGGTTCCACCGGTCCTGACGCCACTAGCTGGGCCGGGCCCTCGGATGGTGGCTCTGCTACCATCGCCTTTGTCGATTCTGACCTCGGCGTTCGCCCCGCTTTGTCCGTTCAGCTAACCGATACAACTTTAAATCTGGCATCTGACATCTTCACATCTGACGCGACCGCAGTGAGCGGTTTTAAGGCTGCGTCAGGAGCCAACGCCTTTTCGGCAAATGTCGTTGCGACCATGGACACCGAAGACACCGAACTACCGACGAAATGGGCTTTTTCTGTCGATCCGTCAGCCGCATATGATGATGAAATCAGAACACTCAATTTCACGGTAGCTCCTACAGGCTATGGCGGTGGGGCTGCGACAGCAAATGATTATCTTGCGGTTTGGCTGGTAAATACGACTACCGAGGATATATATTATGCCAAAGTCGCTGTCGACAGTGGTTGGAATGCCGCCGCGTCCATCCCCATCCCGACTACTGATATTCCGGGCGGCTCGTACACTCTGTATATAGGCGCGGAGCGGGATACAGCAGTCTCCGGCGGTCGAAAAGACGGAGTTGATTGCTTGATCGGACAAATTCAACAATATGATGCGCAGAATAATCCGCTGACCGTCCCTCCATCCACCGACGCCAGACTCATCACCGTCGCCGGCATAAAGCCCACTTGGAGCGGCGGCGACGGTGTGGGTGCAGCGGACAATCCTTACACGACGGCCACCATCAACGTCGCCGCCACCAAGGACAAGATTGAACTATCCGACATCGTAACCGCCCCGTTCGCGAACGCCCAGATGTACACAAGTAGCACATTTAGTGAAGGAAGCACAACCTCAGCTTTCACCCTAAACGGCGGCAATAACGACATCTACATCAAAGTCACCGCGGAGGATACCACCGCCCTCCACTACAAGGTAACCGTGAATCGCCCGGTCGCCTACACCGTCACGCAGCTCGGCGGCAACGACGAAATACTCGACACGACGGGCATGGCGATCGAATTCAGCGCCACCGCGCCGGGTCTCACCGCGAGCGACATCACTTTCGAAAGCGTCGGAAACGGCGGTTTCGCCGCAAAAAGCACCGCGAACGATGTGCTTACCACAACCGATGGCGGCAAGACCTATACCCTCGCGCTCGAAAGCGTGACCACACCGGGCGACATAAATGTCGCAATTGGCGACTTCAACGCCGGCACAGTTGCCGTGCAAGGCTCGCCGCAACCCGTCGCCGTGTACCAAAAAGCCACGCGCTCCCTCGCCATCACAGCGCCGGAATTTGCGGACGCGACCTACGGCTACGCGCAGCCCGCCGCGCAGCTTATCACAATCACCAACAGCGGCAACCGACCCGCAACAATCAGCAATGTTACCGTATCGGACAATGCCGAAACAGGCACTCCCGACTTTGACATCATCACCGGCGCAGATAGTACGGTTTCCGCGAGAAACGGAGAGACTGACGGCGAGAACACATCATGGAAAGTTCAACCCAAAGCGAACTTGAGCGCGGGCGAGCACACCGCGACCATCACCGTAGAATATGACGGCACGAGCGGCAATACCGCCACGGACACAGTAAGCTTTACCGTGGAAAAAGCCGACCAACCCTACACCGCACCAACGAATCTCACCGCGACCTACGGCGACACACTCGCGGACGTAACCTCGCAGTTAAATTCGCCGCATCCCGCAAACGGCAGTTTCTCATGGGACACAGCGCGGAACGCCGAAAACACACCTGTCGGCGATGCCGGGAATAACACCTTCTACGTGACGTTCACGCCAAACGATACGGACAACTACAACACAATCAACGGCATCGAGGTGACAATAGAGGTTGACCCCGCGCCCAAGAAACTCCCCGAAGACGACAATATATACAAGGTGTTGAAGAACTTCGGCAAATGGACGGGCAGCGGCTCACTCGTCGCGCGGATAGACGCCGATTACAACAAATTTGTGGCTCTGTACTACGGCGGCGCTCAGGTGGATCGTTCCAACTACGCCGTTACAGCCGGCAGCACGGTCATCACACTGCCGGAGCATTATCTGAAAGCATTCCCGAGCGGAACGCATACCTTCGCGGTGGAATTCTCCGACGGCTATTCCGCCGAGATCGTCCTCGAGATCGACCTAACCGGCGCAACATCCAAGACAGGCGACTCCTCTAAGACAGGAGACGACTTCGCCATCGGCCTATACATCGCCGCGCTCTTGCTCGCCGCCGCCGGCCTCGCCATCTGCGGTACAGCACGACGCCGGCTCAGAAGACACCGCGCAAAAAGGATTTAGATGCCGATGAGTGAAACCAAATCTGATCACTACCCAAAGCCTAAGCATCCATATGCCACCGTTTTGAAATTCACCACGTTTCCTTGTAATAATGGTGCCGTTCAATTATAATAATGTCAAGGAGAAGACAATGAAATCGCATATTTATAGTATTAATGAAATATCGAATATTGTTGCCCCGGTCGCACGCGAGTATGGGATTCAAAAACTTGCTCTTTTTGGTTCTTATGCGCGTGGCGAAGCAAACGAAAAGAGTGATATTGATATTCTTATAAATGATAAAGGTGCGTTGCGAGGGTTGTTCCAACTTGCAGGTTTCCATGCCGATTTGGAGGAAAATCTGGGCGTGCATGTTGATGTATTGACAGAAGGCGGGCTTGATGATGAGTTCCTTGCAAATGTGCGGACGGAGGAAGTGGTGATTTATGAAAGTCAGTCCCTCACAGCGTAATATCACCATTCTGAAAAAGATCGTGGAATACTGCGATCAAATCGATGAGGCAGTCAAGGCCTTCGGAAAATCGAAAGATGCGTTGGAAGCGAGTTCTGTTTACAGGAATGCTTCTGCTATGTGTATTCTTCAAATTGGCGAATTGACGACACATTTAACTACAGAGTTCAAAGCCGGATTTACCATGATACCTTGGCAGAAAATCAAAGATATGCGCAATGTTGCCGCACATCATTATGGGCGGTTCGATGACGATATTCTTTGGGAAACGATTACGGAAGACATCGCACCGTTACGTGATTATTGCAATGAGTGCATCGCTACATTGGAGAAAGAAAAGAGCAAAAAGGACGATAGCAATACTTAGCAATGTTTAGCACGCATCCCCTTGTGCCTATTACTCTCCCTCTGGCACACCCACACGTTTTGGTATATAATATTGGAGATATGGAAAACGCGAAGCGACAGGAAAGGGCGGGGAGCATATGCGCATAGCGATAGCGTCGGATCACGGTGGGTTCTCGTTAAAGGAGGACTTGCGGCAATATTTGAAGGGCGAGGGGCATGATGTCGTCGATCTTGGGACGGATAGCGAGGCGTCTGTGGATTATCCCATTTACGGGCAGAAATGCGCGCAATATGTGGTGGACGGCAAAGCCGACAAGGGTATCGTCCTCTGCGGAACGGGCATCGGCATATCCATCGCCGCGAACAAGGTGAAGGGCGCCCGATGTGCGCTCTGCACAAGCGAGACGCTGGCGGAATTGGCCGCAAACCATAACGCCGCCAATCTCATAGCCCTCGGCGGCCGTACCACCTCGTTTGACGAGGCGGTCACGTACATCGAAAAGTGGCTGTCCACGCCTTTCGACGGCGGAGAGCGACACGTAAAGCGCGTGAATATGCTCAATGAACTGTAATATTAAAAGGGGAGGAATTGTATGGGTAATGTATACGTGTTCGACCATCCGCTGATTCAGCACAAAACGGCGATGATTCGGGAGAAGGATACGAGCGTCAAGGATTTTCGGGAGTTGGTCAAAGAGATTTCCATGCTCATGGGATATGAAGTCACGCGAAATCTTCCGCTCAAAGATGTGGAGATCGAGACGCCGCTGACGAAAACCACAGTGAAGATTCTCGCGGGCAACGATCTCGCCATCGTACCGATATTGCGGGCCGGACTCGGCATGTTGGACGGATTTTTGAGTCTGATTCCCAACGCGAAAGTGGGTTTTGTAGGACTTTACCGCGATCCCGACACGCACCTGCCGGTCGAATACTATTGCAAGCTTCCTGACGACATAGACCGGCGTCAGGTGGTCGTAGTGGATCCGATGCTGGCGACGGGCGGCTCGGCCGCCGCCGCAGTGGAATTCATCAAGAAAAGAGGCGGCAAAAAAATCACTTTCGTATGCCTGATCGCCGCGCCGGAGGGCATAGAGGTTCTGCAAAAAGCGCACCCCGATGTGGACATCTACGTCGCCGCGAAGGACAGCCACCTGAACGACCACGCCTATATAGTCCCGGGGTTGGGCGATGCCGGCGACCGCCTATACGGCACCAAATAGAGGTAACGATTCAAGGATAGGAGCAAAAATGACAGCGCTTGATCGAATTGGAGAGAATATCAGCAGCCACGAAAACGTCTTCGACGTCCTGAAGGAACGCGGATTCATCCGCCAAACCACGCACGAGGACGAGATTCGCGAGCTTCTCGGCAAGGAAAAGATTCGCTTCTACATCGGCTTCGATCCGACTGCCGACAGCCTTCACGTGGGACATTTTATGCAGATCATCATCATGATGTACATGCAGAAATTCGGGCACACGCCCATCGTCCTCATCGGCGGCGGCACGGGCATGGTGGGCGATCCCTCGGGCAGAACCGACATGCGCAAGCTCATGACGAAGGAGACCGTCATCGAAAACTGCCGTCAGTTCGAAAAGACCTTCGGCCGCTTTCTTAGATTCGGCGAGCACGGTGCCATCATTGACAACAACGCAAATTGGCTCCTCGATCTCAATTATGTAGACTTCATACGTGACATCGGCAAGCACTTTTCCGTCAATAAAATGCTCACCTACGAATGCTTCAAAAGCCGCATGGAAGCCGGACTCAGCTTCCTCGAGTTCAACTACATGCTCATGCAGTCCTACGACTTTCTCGAGCTGTTTCGGCGATACGGCTGTCTCATGGAATTCGGCGGCGACGACCAGTGGTCCAACATCCTCGGCGGTGTGGATCTCGTCAGGCGCGAAGCGGGCAAGCAGGTCTACGGCATGACTTTTAAGCTGCTCACCACGAGCGAAGGCAAAAAGATGGGAAAGACGGAAAAGGGCGCCCTGTGGTTGGACGCAAACAAGACCTCACCCTACGACTTCTATCAATATTGGCGCAATGTCGAGGATGCCGATGTCGAGAATTGCCTCTCCCTGCTCACCTTCCTCCCGATGGACGAGGTGCGGCGTCTCTCCGCCCTGCAAGGCGCAGATATCAACGAGGCCAAGGAAATGTTGGCCTATGAAGTTACGGAACTCGTCCACGGCAAAGAGGAAGCGGACAAGGCGCGGCAAGCCGCGCGCGCTCTCTTTGGTGCGGCCGCGGAAGGCATGGACGACGTGCCGACCTCTGATATCGACAGCGGCCGGCTCGCCGGGGAAGGCCTCGGACTCGTCAGTCTCATGCGAGAAATCGGCCTCGTAGCCAGCAACGGCGAAGGATTCCAAGCCATCCGGCAGGGCGGTCTCACCATCGACGGCGAGAAAGTCATCAACCCCAAGCGCTTTCTTGCGGAAGCGGATTTCAAGGACGGCAGTATCCTCATCCGCAGAGGCAAAAAGACCTACCATCGCGTAAAGTTAGTGTAAGTAACCCCATCTTATACGGCACTCACGACGTCGAATTGACTATTATACAACTCAGCATAGAAGCCGTTCGCGGTGAGCAGTTCGTCGTGCGTTCCCTGTTCTGCGATGTCGCCGCCCCGCATGACCAATATGAGGTCTGCGTCTTTGATCGTGGAGAGCCTGTGGGCGATGACGAAGCTCGTGCGTCCCTTCATCAGGTTGTTCATGGCTTTCTGAATCTGTTCCTCCGTACGGGTGTCCACGCTCGATGTGGCCTCGTCCAATATGAGGATAGGGCGGTCGGCTAAGATCGCGCGGGCGATGGTGAGCAGCTGTTTCTGACCCTGCGATATGTTGTCGGCCTCCTCGTTGAGCTCCATGCCGTAGCCTCCGGGCAATGTCTTGATGAAGTGATGGACGTGGGCGGCCTTGGCCGCGGCGTAGACTTCCTCGTCTGTGGCGTCCAATTTCCCGTAGCGGATATTCTCCATGATACTCCCCTTAAAGAGCCATGTATCCTGCAAGACCATGCCGAATTTTCGCCGCAGGTCGTGCCTGTCCATGATCGTAATGTCTTCGCCGTCTACGCGAATAATTCCGCTTTGGACATCGTAAAAGCGCATGAGCAGTTTGACGAGCGTCGTCTTGCCCGCGCCGGTCGGCCCGACGATGGCGATCATCTGTCCCGCATTGGCCTTGCTGTTGAAGTCGTTGATGATGATCTTCTCGGGATCGTAGCCGAAGTGTACGTGCTCAAATTCGACATTGCCCAGAGCCTGCGCTGTGGCTTCCGTTTCGCATACGCCGCTCGCTTCCGCTTCTTCCTCTTCCTCAAGGAATTTGAACACGCGCTCCGCGGCCGCTGCCATGCTCTGCAGCATATTCGTGACCTGTGCAAGCTGCTGGATGGGCATGGTGAAATTTCTCGCGTACTGAATGAAGGCCTGAATATCGCCGACGGAGATGGTGCCCTTAAACGCCAATATCCCGCCCGCGATGGCGACGCCCACATAGCCGAGATTGCCGACGAAGTTCATGAGGGGCATCATGAGTCCCGACAGAAACTGACTCTTCCACGCGGAGGAAAAGAGCTTGCGGTTTGTGTCGCTGAATTGCGCCTTGGCCGCTTCCTCGTAGTTGAACAGCTTGACGATGTTGTGGCCGCTGATGGTTTCCTCGACATGGCCGTTGATCTCGCCCAGATACGCCTGCTGCCGCCTGAAGTATTTCTGACTGAGCCGCATGACGACGGCAATCAGGAAGATGGAGATCGGGAGGATGATAAAGACGATCAGCGTCATGAGCGGGCTGATGGAAAGCATCATGATGAGTACGCCGATGAGCGTCGCGACGGCGGTAATCAGCGTTGTGACGCTCTGATTCAGACCCTGTCCGAGCGTATCGACATCGTTCGTGATGCGGGACAGCACATCGCCCACCGAATTGCCCTCGAAATATTTCATGGGCATGTTGTCGATCTTGACGCTGATGTTTCGCCTCATGCTGTAGCAGATTTTCTGCGTGATGCCCGACATGATCCAACCCATGACGGCGGCAAAGGCGGCGCTGACCAAATACAGCGCGAGCAATCCGAGCATGATACCCCCGATTGTTTGAAAATCGATGCCGCCCCCGTCTGTGAACTTGGACACCAATCCCTCGAACAATACCGTGATGGCCTTGCTGAGCACCTTGGGCCCGACGATGTTGAACACGGTGCTCGCGATGGCGAAGATCAACACGATGATCAGCGATATGCGGTATTTTGAGATGTACCGCCAAAGTTCTTTGATCGTTCCCTTGAAATCCTGCGGTTTTTCCGTCGGAATCATACCGCCGCCGGGTCCTCCGCCGGGACCGCCAAATCCGCCTCTCCTGCGTGGTGCTCTGCTCATTTTTTCTTTTGTGTCGCTCATCTATAATCTCCTCACTTTTATGCGCCGAGCTCCGTCGCGCTCAACTGACTGCTCGCAATCTCCCTGTACACCTCGCAGGTCTTCAAAAGCTCCCTGTGTGTGCCGATTCCGCAGATCCTGCCTTCGTCCAAAACGATGATTTTATCGGCTCTCAGAATGGTCGAAATGCGCTGTGCCACGATGAGGACGGTGGCGTCCGCGACATTCTTGTTCAGAGCCTTGCGCAGGGCGGCATCGGTCTTGTAGTCCAGAGCCGAAAAACTGTCGTCGAAGATGAAAACCTTGGGTTGCTTGGCGATGGCTCTCGCGATGGACAGACGTTGTTTCTGTCCGCCCGATACGTTGCCGCCTCCCTGCGATATGGGGCTTTCGTACTGTTCTTCCTTCAACTCGATAAATTCCGCGGCCTGTGCGATCTCTGCGGCCTTGCGTATCTCCTCCTCGGAGATATCGGCTTTGCCGAATTTTAAGTTCGACGTGATTGTGCCGTTAAACAGCATCCCTTTCTGCGGGACGACGCCGATGAGGCTTCGAAGTTTGTGCTGGCTCATATCCCTGATATCCACGCCGTCGATGGTGATGCTTCCCTCTGTTACGTCGAACAGCCGGGGAATCAGGTTGATCAGTGTGGACTTGCCGCTGCCGGTGCTGCCGATAATAGCCGTCGTCTCACCGGGTTTCGCCGTGAAGGATATCTCGCGCAGGACATCCTCCTCCGCGTCGGGAAAGCGGAAAGACACATCGTTGAACGCGACATGCCCGACATATTCACGCGCGTCGGCGGAAGCTGTGTCCGCCTTGTCGAGAATGGTGAGCGGCGTGTTCAGCACCTCGTCCAC
>JAISQM010000012.1 GCA_031274195.1 Eubacteriales Family XIII. Incertae Sedis bacterium | reverse complement strand
CCGTATCCCTCATGAAGGAGTATGTGAAACGAACCGTAAACGACGGCGTCCTCGCGGGAATCGGCGGTTTTGGCAGTCTGTACAAGCCGAATTTAGACGGCGTGAAAGCGCCTGTGCTCGTGGCCGGCGCCGACGGCGTTGGAACGAAGCTGAAGATCGCCATCCTCATGGACAAACACGATACGGTGGGACAGGATCTGGTCGCCATGTGCGTCAACGATGTGCTCTGTCAGGGCGCCCGCCCGCTGTTCTTCCTCGACTATATCGCCACGGGAAAGGTCGGAGCGGAGAAGATCGCGCAGATCGTCAAGGGCGTGGCCGACGGTTGCGTGCTCGGCGGCTGTGCCCTCGTAGGCGGGGAAACGGCGGAGATGCCGGGCTTCTACGGCGGAGACGACTACGACATGGCGGGCTTTGCCGTGGGTCTGGTGGATGAGGAAGAGATTATCGACGGCTCGCGCATCGCGGCGGGTGATGTCGTCATAGGTCTGCCGTCATCGGGCATACACAGCAACGGATATTCCTTAGTGCGCAAGGTATTTTTTGATCTGGCGGGTTTGACGGTGAATGATCGCGCAGACGGCTTGGACGGAACGTTGGGCGATCATCTGCTGACGCCGACCCGCATCTACGCGAAGCCCATCGCGGCGCTTCTCAAGGCCGCCCGTCCGACAGGCATGGTGCATATCACGGGCGGCGGCTTCTATGAGAATATACCGCGTATCCTGCCCGGGGGACTGGGCGTGAAAATAGACAAGGCCGCATGGAAATGCCCCCCGATCTTCGATGCCATCAGAAAGTACGGCAATGTCGCGGAGCGCGATATGTTTGCCGCCTTCAATATGGGTATCGGCTTTATGATCGTCGCGCGGCTCGCCGACGCGGACGATATGCTTGCGGCGTTAAAGGAAAGCGGCGAGGACGCCTGCGTAATCGGTTCGGTCGTCCCTGCGGAAGGCGTCGAAATCTCGGGAGTGCAAGGATGAGCGGAGCAATAGTCAATATTTCCGTGTTGGTTTCGGGCGGCGGCAGCAATCTGCAGGCGATCATGGACGGTGTGGCCTCCGGCGCGATACAGGGCGCCCGCGTCGCGCTGGTGCTGTCGAGCAAACCCGGTGTCTGCGCCCTTGAGCGAGCGGAGAATGCCGGTATCGATACGGCGATCGTAAGCGCGAAGGATTATCCGGCGGAGGCGGAGCGGACGGCGGTCATCTTGAATCGGCTCGCGGCGGCAAACACGGATATGATCGTTCTGGCCGGCTACATGAGCGTTCTGCCTGCGGAGATCGTCAGGGCATACAGGGGACGTATCATCAACATCCACCCGTCATTGATCCCCAAGCATTGCGGCAAGGGTTATTACGGCGAGCGCGTCCATCGCTCCGTCTTGGACGCGGGGGACAAGGAGAGCGGCGCCACCGTGCATTTTGTGGACGAGGGCGTGGACACGGGCGAGATTATCCTGCAACGGAAAGTGCCGGTATTTCCGGACGACACCGTCGAAACATTGGCGAGCAGAGTCTTGAAAACGGAACATGAAATTATCGTTCTTGCGGTAGCGATTTGCGTGAATAAATGTGATTAATCCTTACTTTTTCATTATTAATTTTCTATATGAGTTGATTATTGCGAAAAGATGTGTAATAATGCTCTTGTAACATAAATTCGTGCATGAGCATAGGGAATGAGATGAGAAATTTGAATTCGCGATGTGTGTGCGCGCAGTGGTAGTTTGGAGGAAGAGTATCGGGAGAATATGAAAATGAAAATGAACAAAGAAGAAAAGACAGTAGACAGCATATTGGCGAGACTATTCGTAACGACATTGAAAATTGAAGAGCGAGCTGCCGCCCGTAGCTTCAACAACAATCTTTCAATTTCGGAGATGCATGTGCTTCGCGAGATCGGCATCAAAGATACAAAGACCATGACGCAGGTAGCCAGAGGACTCAAGATCAGCGTTGGTGCGCTTACCACGGCCATGAACAAGCTCGACATGAAAGGCTATGTGATTCGCGAGCGGGATACGACGGATCGGCGAATTGTGAACCTCTGTCTTTCAAAAGAGGGCAGAAAAGCATACGATGCGCATGACGCGTTCCACAAGCAGATGGTGCGGTCGGCTTTAGACGAACTTTCCGAGGAAGAACAGGCGATTTTCTTGAAATCGATCATCCGGTTGGATGCGTATTTTACGGAACAGTGGGAGAAAAGCCGCGTCAAGAAGTGAGGATATGTCCGCGATTTTGACCGTGCAAACGATCTGTCCGATTTGCAGAAGGCCTCTCCCTGCCTCATATAACGAAAGAGAGAGGTCTATCTTTTTTGAAATGAACTGTCCAAAGCATGGTTCGTTCTCGTCCATCGTCGCGGAGAACGCGGACGATTATAAACGTTGGATGAAATACCGTTCTGTTACGGTCCCGCCGCGACAGGCAATTATGCGGGGCGGCGTGACAGCGGACGAATGCCCGCTTCACTGCGGCACCTGTGACAATCATCAGATGACGGCGTGCTGTGTCCTGTTGGATGTGACGGAGCGTTGCAATCAGCATTGCTCCTATTGTTTTGCGCGTGCCGGCGAGGATGCCGCAAACGATCCGCCGCTTGAGACAATCGCGCGGTGGTATGATCGGTTGTTGGAATTGGGGGAAGAACGCACTTTCAACATCCAGCTTTCCGGCGGCGAACCTACGGTGCGTGACGATCTGCCGGCCATCATCAGACTCGGCCGGGACAAAGGATTTGAATATATACAACTCAATACAAACGGAAAGCGTCTAAGCGAGGAAGACGGCTACGCACAAGCGTTGAAAGCCGCGGGATTGTCCACCGTCTTTTTGCAATTTGACGGGACGGACGATGCCATTCACATGGCGCTGCGAAACGAGCCGCTGCTCTGCGTGAAGCGCGCGGCCATTGAGCATTGCCGGAAAGCCGGTCTGCCCGTTACCCTCGTTCCCACAGTGGTGGAGGGCGTCAATGAGTACGATATCGGCAACATGGTTGATTTCATGTTGTCGCATTTGAATGTGGTCAAGGGCATACATTTCCAGCCCGTGAGCTATTTTGGCAGATACCCGGACGGCGTGCGGAGCGACAATCGCGTCACCATGTTCTCCGTCATGCGCGCGATAGAGGAGCAGACCGGCGGACGCATACGCGGCGACGATCTGGTGCCCATCAGCACGGGACATCAACTCTGTTGTTTTTGCGGCAATTTCCTGCGGGAGCGGGACGGCCAAATATCATCCCTCATGGGGGACGCCCAACGCGAGGAAGGCATCGACTGCTGTTGCGCGACGGAGCCGTCTCCCATAGAGATCATTCGCAAGGACAGGGATTTTGTGCTGAACAAGTGGAATGTCGATGCGGACATGCCGCCGGAGGATATAGATGCGGATAACGATCAACCTCTGTCGTTGGACGAAAGCCTTGCGTATTTGAGGAACAATATGTTCACGATATCGGGTATGGCCTTCATGGATGCCGGAAATCTCGACGCGGAACGGCTGAAACGCTGCAGGGTACAGGTTTTTTCGGCGGACGAACGGCTCATTCCGTTTTGCGCGTACAACAGCGTGTACAGAAAATCGAGTCGATAAAAAAGCGTTTTTATTTTTAGCTAGTTGGAGTTTACGAGGTGTTTTTTGGGTAAGAATAGTCCGGGCGGTCTTGAACTCATCGCGCATGCGGTGCGGAAAGCCGCCCTGAAGGAAAGCGGCAAGGTTCTCGATATCGGTTGCGGAGAAGGGGAAACGATGGAAATGCTCAATCAACGTTTCCATATTCGCTGTAGCGGCATCGACAAGTCCGCGGAATTGGTGGAGCGGGGAAAGGCGAGATATCCGGACATGGACATCCGGGAGGGCGCGGCGGATTTTTTGGAATTTCCGATACGATCGTTTGATGGTGTGCTGCTCGAATGCGTTCTATCGGTGGCGGAGTTTCAGACGGAGGCAATCCATGAGGCCTATTGCGTCCTGAAAGACGGCGGGAAGCTCATCATAAGCGATCTGTTTGTGAAAGGCGTCCGGCCGCGGAAAATAGCAGAGAGACGGGCGGACGATGTTCGCGGCTCTCTCCGTGACAGGGAAGACTGCGGCGCGATAGATATAGAGAAATTGGCGAATGTCTGCGGAGCGATCGGATTTCAGGAGTTGCTGCGGGAGGATCGTTCTGAGGATCTGAAAGTCTTTGTGGCCGAAAAGATCATGGAACACGGGTCGATGGAACAATATTTCGCATCCGTTGTTTCGGGAGGAATGCCGGCGGAAACCTTTTGCCGGGCATCGGAAACAAATAAGAAGTTGGGCTATTTCCTGCTGATTATGGAGAAACCGAAAAGAGGAATCAGAAATGACACTACAGGAAAGATTGTTTGAGTCGAGGCTCAAAGGCCATTGTTGCAGTCAGACGATCATGGCGCTGTGCATTGAGGATTTGGGTCGGGAAAACGAGGATCTGATCGCGGCTATGGCGGCATTCTGCAACGGCATGGGACAGGGAAAAATCTGCGGAACGTTGGCCGCCGCCGTCGCGGCGCTCTATGTGGCGGACGCTTCCGCCGCGCAGGGTTATATGCAGGACGATTTGATGGAATGGTTTGGCGACACGTATGGCGGTTATGACTGTTTCGAGATCATTCATGACGACCCCGTCAAGCGCGCAGAACTCTGCCCCATGATCGTCATGGAGACCTATCGAAAATTACAGGAGTTGTTGCGCATCGGTGAGGGTGTCGATGAACATTGACAGTTGGATTGCCGCGAAGATCGGCTCAGAACAGGGGGAGGCGCCGGCAAGAGCGGCGCTTTCCGCATATCAGCTTGCCCGCCTGCGTGAAACGATCGCTTACGCAAAGAGAAACAGCCCGTTTTATGAACGGACATTGGCGGACATAGACCCGGACAGGGATATTCGCGCGCTCGAGGACATCGCAAGCGTTCCGCTCATGGACGAGACCGCGCTCATCGACGAAGGGGAGCTCATGATCTGTGTTCCGGCCTCCGGGGTGAGCCGAATTGTCACCGTTGAAACGAGCGGAACCATAGGCCTGCCAAAGCGAATTTACTTTACGGAGGAAGACCAGGAATTGATGATCGACTATGTATATCACGGACTGAAAGTGATGGCGGGGTCTTCGGATGTGTTTTTGGTGCTCATGCCCTGTGAGCGCCCCGGCTCTGTCGGCGATCTGGTGCGAATCGGACTTGAACGCATGGGTGCGTCGGTGATTGCTCTCGGCATTTTGCCTGTCGATGGAAGTCGGGATGCGGAGGCGCTCGCGCTCATGCGGGAACGCGGCGTGACGTCGATGCTTGCGACCGCCGGCGCGGCGGCGCGGCTCGCGGAAAAGAGCATCGGCGACATGACTCTCGAAAAAAATATGCGCACGGTGTTGTTATCGGCGGAGTACGTTTCGGACGACAGGCGCGCGTTGATCGAGCGAGCGTGGGATTGCAAGGTCTTTGAGCACTACGGGATGACGGAGATGGGGCTCGGGGGCGCGATGGCTTGTGAGGCACGGAGCGGATACCATCCGCGCGAGGCGGATATCCTGTTTGAGATCATCGATCCTATGACGGGGGAACCGGTGCCGGACGGCGCGTACGGTGAGGTGGTATTTACGACACTGACGCGGCAGGCGATGCCCTTCATCCGATACAGAACCGGAGATTTCAGCCGATGGTTGCCGGGGCGTTGTTCGTGCGGGAGCGTGTTGAAACGATTAGCGAGGGTGGGGGACAGGAAAATCACAAAAGGCTATTAAATAACGATTCAAACTCCGGAACCGCAACATCAAACGTCTAATATCTGTACCGACCCTTTGGGGATGTCCGTGCGCAGGACGTCCGCGAGGGGGATATGATGCAGGCTTGCCATGACGACGCGAATCACGCCGACGTGGGCGACGACTATGATGTTCGACGCGCCCCGCCGCGCTTCATCCTGCAATATCCGCTGTAGCTCTTTATTCACCCGATAGCTGAGGTCGTAATAGTTTTCCGCTTCCGTGCCGCGCTTGTAGCGCAGAATATCCTTGCCTCTTTTCTCGTATTCTTCGGGAAAGGCTTCCCTGATTTCTCTTATATATTTACCGTCCCAATCGCCGAGGTGCATCTCTCTGAGCCGCGCGGACGCGATTACTCGCGCCGTTTCCCCCGCCGACAGAATCGGGGCGATGATTTCCGCCGTTTCCGAGGCCCGCGACAGGTCGCTCGTATATATTCTGCTCGCGCGTATGTCCATGGCGGCGAGCTTATGCCCCGCCGCTTCGGCTTCTCGCCTCCCTTTTTCCGAGAGCGGCACGTCCGTTTGTCCCAGAAATATCTTTTCCCGGTGACGCGCTGTGCTGCCGTGCCGTATGAGAATCAGCTTGCCACGGAAGTGAACGTCGCGGCGATTACGTTCTTCGTCCGCGCAAGTCCGCTCCCGTCGGTAGCGCAGAATTTCCCCGTAATTTTCCGGCGTGTTCATGTCCATAACCACAGCCTCATCCGCAGTTTCCAACCGAATGAGCTGCTCGTCGTGTCTGTCGGTAATGGCTTTGAGGCCGCCCGTTCCGTCGTGGGCGAGGATTTCATCCGCATATCGCGCGGGAATCAGCAGGGGATGGCCTTTCTTCCCGCGGTAGCAGGGCACGGCAAAGGACAGGGGCGCGGCTTCCCACGCGCGGATTACGTCCGTGACGACCCGCGCGGGCACGAGGGGCACGTCTGCGGGGAACAGCAGAATGCCGTCAATCGCGCGGCGAATCGCCGCCCGCACGCCGGTCTGTATGGACGTGAACATGCCGTCGGCATAGTGTTCGTTGTAGACCGTATGCACCGCGCTTTCGGCCATGTGCGGGAAATAGCCGCGCAACGCGCGCTCCAGCGCGGCGCTGTTGTGTCCCGTGACGACGGCCACGTCGCTGACGCCCGCCTCTGTGACGGCGCGGATGAGCCTGACGATGGCGGGTTGCCCTTCTATATCCAGCAGGGGTTTGAAGTCGCCCATTCTGGACGAATACCCCGCGGCTAATATGATGGCGCTTATTCCGGACAGGTAGTTCACCCCCTCCTTGACTTTTGCCTCATGCGCTGTATGCACAATCCCCAAAGATTTCCCGGCGCACGCGGATTTAATGAAAACAATCCAAATACCCTGTTACATAATACCATATTGTGATAAACTTAGGGGGTAATAATCACTAGAAGGGAGGGCGGGCGAGTTCGATGTTTTGGGTGAACACCCGCAATGGACTATGGAATTAAAGGATGTACTGTATAAACGGCAGAGCGTGAGGCGCTTCAAAACAGACGATGTCCCGAACGATGATATTCGTGAGATTTTAGACGCGGCCAGAGTCGCGCCTTCGGGCAAGAACATACAAAACTGGCATTTTGTCGTCGTCAAGAATAAGGCTTTGATGGGCAAGGTGGCGGAGGTGATTGCGAACAAGAATGAGGAAATCGCCAAGCGCGTGGATTTTGCGGATGAGGAGCAGGGCGGGCGATTTCGGAAGTTTGTGAAAATATTCACGCTGTTTTTCTTGAAGGCTCCTGTGCTGATTATCGCTATGACGCGAACCTATATCCCGTCGGGATACAGGGAGTACGAGGGGGCAGGGGTTGATCCGCACCTACTCGACGATTTGCTGGGCCACAGGAATCCGGGCATGCAAAGCCTCGGCGCTGCCATAGAGAATTTGTATTTGAGAGCTGTTGATTTGGGATATGGCTGTTGCTGGCTCACGAGCGCGAATTACGCCGCCGCGGGCATTGAAGAATTGGTTCGTGAGGAAGCCGGGTTTAAAGAGGAAGGATACTACATGGGCGCGCTCATCGCGTTGGGCGTCCCCGATGGGGAAGCGAAAAGTCCGGGGCGCAAACCTCTGGATGAGATATATACGT
>JAISQM010000003.1 GCA_031274195.1 Eubacteriales Family XIII. Incertae Sedis bacterium | reverse complement strand
ACTAGGAGGAAAACAAACATGAAAAAGAACAAGAAGTTAGTTATCTGTACGTCGAGTGCGCTTGCGCTCATCATGGTCATCATGGCTACATTTGCGTGGTTTACGGCAAATGATGCCGTAAAGAACCATCTGGAGACTGCACAGATCAGTGACGGATCCGCGAGGATCGTCGAGGTCTTTACACCGCCCACCAACTGGACGCCGGGACAGACGGTCACGAAAAATGTTTCTGTCGCGAATGACGGAACCGAGGATATATTGGCTCGTGTTTCCTTTGAGGAAATGATGGATCTGCTCAAGGTTCCGGCGAGCGCGAAAGATAAGATGGCGAGCGGTGATCAAATTCCGCAGACCGTTAATCCGGCCAATTATAATGATGCCGCGGGTTACAAAGATATAACAAAAACGAACCTGACGGTGAAGAACCTTCCGGGCGACGTGACGCTGCGTGTGAAAACAGACACCACGACGGGAAGCAAGGTCGCGTATTCGTTTGTTGCGTATGCTCCGATTACGAGCGGCACGCATAATGGAAAATTCCAGAGAGTAACCGCCGATTTTGCCGTAAACGGCACCGAAGTGACCGTATCGAATCTCAAATACTGGGCCTTTGACGGGCGGAATAAGGACACGGCGGCATGGGCGAAGTTCGTGAAGCCCCAGATCACGAATCCGGCCGCACCCATCAAGAAACCCGGTCGTGCGGACATCAACAATCCCATCACGGACAGCGGCAAGAAGATCACATTGGATTATACCGACAAGAATATATCCACCTTGGCGAAGCCTGTGGAGAATCAATGGTGGTACAACAATGGCGATGGATTCTTCTACTACATCGGCAAAATTGCCCCCGGTATGTCCACCGTTTCGCTCTTGGACAGCCTGACACTCGATCCGAGCGCCGGCCCTGAGTATGGTGGTATGGCGTTCGACCTGTTCGTCAACATGGAAGCGATCCAGAATTCGAAGGCGGCGATCACGTCCGCTACCGGTTGGAACTTGAATCCGACCGCGGACAAGGATTTGGTTGACGCTCTGAGCCAATTCTGCGTATAAGATAGTTTGCGATTGGATTTTACAGACCGACTGAATATAAGAAGGAAATACCTATGAACCGTTTCAAGAAAATTATCATATCCATCCTGTGTTTCGTTGTCGTGCTTTCCGGCACGGCGGCGAGCGCAGCGGAGAATGATCTCCCGCCCGGCATTTTGATCGGCGACCGGAACGGTATTCAGGTGGACAAAAATGGCGACTATTATATAAACGCCGTAGATCTCAGGCCCGGAGACGTCATTCGCAAGACATTGACGATCAACAACGCCTATGAGGCCTCAGCATTCCGGCTGTCTATGACGGCCGAGCCGATGCAGAGTTCCGGGCCTGTGGATTTATTGGACGCGGTACATCTGGAACTGCGTTTGAGCGGAAAAGAGATATACAGCGGCAGGATCCGCGGAGATGAAGGGATCAACATGATCCAAAACGCGTTGGAGCTTGGCACATATTCGTTCGGCGACAGCGCATCGATGAACATCACACTGTCGGTGGATAAGAATATCGAAATAACCAAGGAAAAAAGCGAAGCGGATATCGGCTGGCATTTCTTCGCCGTTCGCGAGGAAGACTCCGGTTCCCCAAAGACGGGAGAGACGGCGCGGAATCTCATGATTCTGCTCACGGCTATCCTGCTCGGAGGCAGCGGCGTCCTGCTGGCAATAAAAAAGAGGCAAGCAAAATGCGAATAGGAGGAATTTCATCATGAAATATAAGCTACACACCGGCAAATTGCCGATTCCGATCTATTCGATTGCCTTTGCCATAATTGTTTTGATCGGGAGTACATTCTCATGGTTTACGGCTACGGACTCCGTGGCCAACCGACTGCAGGCGCCACAGTATCGATTGGACATACCTGCGGTAGATATATTTGAGCCACCCGCCATACCTCCCAATCCGGGCGACGGCCCGATGGATAAGACGGTGGGTGCGACAAACAAGGGCGATTTGCCCGGGTTTCTTCGCCTGTTGGTACTGCCGACCATCGTCGGCCTTGACGGACAAGAGACCCTCCCGGCCCGTTTGGGTACGGAAGTGATTATTGAGGATTTGAACAGCAGCGATTGGATGGATGGCGGCGACGGCTACTTCTATTACCTGAAACCGCTGCCGGCCGGACAGACGACGCCGCCGCTTTTCACAAAAGTAAAGCTGGCCGCGCAGCTCGATGTCCGTTATGAAAATGCCTCATTGAATATAGAAATAAAATGCGAAGCGATTGGCATAAAGAAGTGGGACTACCGCGTCGGTTGGTGGAATACCGACACCGCCCCGAGCCAGCCGCCTCTCTCGACCATAGATCAAGCGTTGCGGGGATTTGCTATATAAAGCGAAGGATTTATGCGCGTGGGAACACTGCCGCAGATCCCCTGACGCTATTACAAGGAGCAAAGAGAATGAATCAAATACGAATCAACAGAAAAAGGAGTACAATTTTCATAATCGCGATCCTTGTGACCGTTATTTCGAGGACCGCAACCGGAAGCATCGCGCAGCAGCGCGCCACGCCCTTAGATCAATTGATGGCGGAAAAAACGGCGCGGGTGAATAATGGCTATGTGGACAACGGTACGGCCACATATCCTGTTCCTGTGAAGCTTCAGGACGAGATCGAATACGAGATCAAGGTCAAGCTTCCGACGGCATCTGTAGCAGCGCAGTATGACTTCCTGTTTTTAATAGACTGGTCTCCTTCGATGGACTCCGGTTACAATCCCGGAGAGGATGGAAGTACGACCGGAAATCACGCGTATGGAGCCCGAAACAAGGCGACGATCTTGGCCAGAACGATCAGCAAGGATCTGTTCGACCTATATCCCGGCAGCAGGGCTGCCATGTTGGCAATGAACAGCAATATACATAACCAGGGAAACACCGGCTACAGCACGACGCAGGTTGACACCGACTTTATGACAGATCCCAATCGACTGCCGCTCGGCACGACGGTAGGTGTATCCAAGTTGTTTTTTGATGATACCGCCATCTTTATGCGAGCCGCGACGGATAAGTTCAGGGGAAACGCGAGGGAGTATGGAGGTCTTGCGAGTCTGCATTCGGGCGGAAAGGTCGCGCCTAAGGTCAACATCAATCCCCGAAGAGATCGAAACAGAACCCCTGTACTCGTCTTCTTGTCCGACTTTCAGCTCGGTATGAACGAGCCGGAAACAAAAGGGAGCTGGGATCTGTATAACCAATATGTAAAAGACTTCATCAAATACTGTCCCGGCGGCATTTTGGTATCCGCCAGAGCGGATACGCGCGAAAGCCGGTTCAACGGCAACAACGGGACGTACGGCAAATACTACGCCACCCCCAAGCATGACGCGGCCATGGACAGCACCGTCGAGCTCGGCGGAAAGAGGGCGGACGGCTCCGACCGCTGGGGCTGGGTGAAGTTCACGGAGGGACAGAGTCAGGAGGACCAAAACAAGCTGGTTCTCGATATGCTCAAGGATAAATTGGCGGTGCCTCCGCCTTCAGGAGATATTATCGATTTGCTTCCCGAAGGCTTGGAATACATCAGCAGCTCACCCGCAGGGACAAAGACGACGGTGAATGGGCGCGACCGGGTGATATGGGATTATGCAATCTTCCCGCCCGGCGAGACGGCTGTCACGGTGAAGGCAAAGGTTAAGGATTACGGCATCTTTATAAACACAGGGGATGTCGTGGTGCAGGGGTACAATCCTGTTACGACGAACCAGACCTATCACGAGGC
>JAISQM010000089.1 GCA_031274195.1 Eubacteriales Family XIII. Incertae Sedis bacterium | reverse complement strand
TCCCACTCGATCGAACCTTCGGTTCCGTATATCCTGACCTGTAGGCCGTTCAGCTTGCCCGCCGCCACCTGTGAACACCAATAGCCTCCGTTCGTACCGTTGTCGTATTCCACGATGATATTGGCGTTCAGATCCAGCGCGTGGCCGTAGGTGTTGGTCGTTGCGACCAACCGTTTGATCGTAAGGCCGGTCAGATAATAAACCATATTTTCCATATGCGTGCCGATGTCGCCGACGCAGTTCGATATGCCCGAAACCTTCGGATCCGTCCTCCAGACCGACAGATTCTTGTCTGCGCCCTTGTTCTCGGGCGACAGCTCGCCTAAAAGCCAGTCTTGGACGTATTCCGCGTTGACCGCGACGATGTCCCCGATTTTTCCCTCGGCGATCATCTCCTTGGCGACCTTGACCATGGTGTAGCCGGTGTACGTGTAGGTCACTCCGAAGATGAGACTTTTTTCCTCCACGAGCTTGACGAGTTCTTCCGCCTGCTCCACCTCGAAGCACAGCGGCTTGTCACAGACCACGTGAATGCCCGCGTTCAGAAACTCCTTCGCGATCTCGTAGTGGGTCGCGTTCGGCGTCGTGATGCTGACGAAATCGATCCCGTCGGGTCTCGCTGCCTCGGCTTTCGCCATCTCCTTATAGTTCGCGTAGGTTCGTTCCGCGGCCAGCCCGTAAGCGTCGGCCGTTTCCTTGTTCTTCTTCGCGTCGCTCGAAAAACATCCGCATACGAACTCGGCGCGCGTGTCGAAATTGATGGCTTTGCGATGAACCTCCCCGATGAACGCATGGAGACCTCCGCCGACCATGCCGTATTTCAAATCTTTGGCCATAATAATAACCCTCCTTTTTAATTTGAAATCGCTTCGTCGAACTTAATGTCGGATGCCTTGAAGTCTACCTTCTTTACGAAAGCCGCAGCTTCGGTCGCGCCGTCGATGCGATCCATGCCGCTGTCCTCCCATTCGACCGAGAGCGGGCCGTCATATCCGTAGGCGTTGAGTACCCGGATGATCTCCTCGAAATCGACCTGCCCGTGACCCAACGACCGAAAATTCCAACCCCTGTGCAGATCGCCAAAATCGATATGTGATCCCAATAGGCCGCTTCTTCCGTCCAGAGTTACAGCCGCATCCTTCATGTGCACGTGATAAACCCTGCCTTCCGCAAGGAAATCCTGTAGGAAAAGGTGAGGCGTCACGCCTTGCCAGAGCAGATGGCTCGGATCGAAATTCAGACCAAACTCCGGATAATCTTTAAATTTCTCAAGCAACTTCTTCGTGGAATAATAATCGAAAGCGATCTCGCCCGGATGAACCTCCAACGCGAATTTGACACCGTGTTTTCGGAACTCGTCCATGATGGGAGACCAGAGCCTGACGATCTCGTCGAAGCCTTCTTCCACCATCTCCGCCGTGGTCTGCGGGAACGAATAGAAATATTTCCATATAGATGAGCCGGTGAATCCGGTCACGACATCAATGCCCAGCCTTTTTGCCACGAGCGGAACTTTCTTCATCGTCGCGATGCCCCAGTCGCGGATCGCGTCCGGCTTGTCGGCCAGCTTTGCCGGCGCGAAGTTGTCCAGTCTGGGGTCGGGAGCGTCGCCCACGCACTGTCCGACGATGTGCGCCGCCAAAGCTTCACAGATGAGGCCGTTTTTCTTCAGCGTGTCCTTTATGTAACTGATGTAGCCGTCGTCCGTAGCGGCTCTGTCCAGATCGAACCCGTTGACCCATGTGGCGAGTTCTATGCCGTCATAGCCCATCTTTTTTGCGAGGGCGCACAGCTCCTCAAATTCGATGTCCGCCCACTGGCAGGTGCATAGCGTTACAGGTCTTCCCATTAATATCTTCCTCCTTTTTCACATTATGCCGGAGTTGTCGCTCCGCATCTCATTTGAATTATCGATTCGTGAGATTTTTATGGTATTTTATGCGTTCTCGTCCACACGTAAAATATCATAGGCATAATCCGTTGTCAACATAATCCGTCAACTGTCATTCAGGTTTTGTCGAGGTGGTCGAGTTTTCGAGTTTTGTCAAATATGGTGCGAGGTGATATACTTTCTGTGGGTCGTGTTGGCGCGAAAAGGAAAAGGGTAATGGATTATACACAAGTTTCGAATTGGATCGTATCACTGCTATGGGAGTAACGATAAAAGAAATTGCCGAGCGCGCGGGGGTGTCGATCGCGACTGTTTCGCATGTGATCAATAAGACGAGATATGTGAGTCCCGCTTTATCGGAGCGGGTGACGAGAGTGATCGCCGAGACCGGTTACGTTTCTCAAAAGACAGCGAAGTCAAACAACCTGCGCGTCGGAAAACTGTCGGAGGTCGCTTATATTATCTCGAGAATGGAGAGCGCGATCTATTCCGGTCTGGGTACGCACATAACCAATCTGCTGAAAGAGGAAGGCTATACCGTCTGCACCTATGTTTCCGACGATGATCTTCAAACAGAAAAGCATATTCTCACAAATGTTCTGACCAATCGCCGCATCGCGGGAATCGTCATTGTGCCCGCGACCTCCAACGCCAAGCGTTACAAAAAACTGATTCAGGCGGGCGTTCCCTTTGTCTGCATTGAGCGCATGATCGAATCCGATCTGGTTGACTGCGTGTTAGCCGACAGCATATCCGCCATATATAAAGGAACGAGCCATCTGATCAAAAACGGCCACGAGCGCATAGGCATTGTCGCGGGAACGAAGAATCGCTCCTATACGGAACGGCGGCTTGAGGGTTACCGAATGGCGTTCCGCGATTATGGACTGCCGTTGGATGAAAAACTCATATTCACGATCAAGCCGCAGAAAGGCATCACTAAAGACCTCTTTGCGAAAATAAGGGAAAAGGATTTTCCGACAGGGTTTATCGTCGCCGGAAATGCCCATACTTTGGAGTTGCTCAAGCTGATCCATGACATGGGCTATGAATATCCCGGCGATTTATCCATCATTGGCTATGGGGATGGCGCGTGGTGCGATGTCACCACATCGCCGTTGACAACATGCCGACAGAACATCGAAAAGATGGCTGAGACTGCAGTTCAAATCCTCATAGAAAAGATGAACGGCAATTCACCCGAGCACAAGATGATACGTGTGCCGGTAGATTTAATCGTGCGGGAATCCACCCGCTGTATTGAACGGGGACCTTCCGGCGAGATCGCCACCGTTCCTGAGAAGATCATTCCCACGGATGCGGAAATCGAAAGACTCAGATCGAAAGGGTATAAGATTGGAATCTCCTTTCACTACAGCGGTACGGAGTGGATCCGTCTGCATGAACGTGCCATACGGAACACCATGTACAAATTTGGCATCGATATCGCGTCGGTCGTCGAAGCGCATTTCGATCCCGAACTTCAGATTGCGCAGCTCGATGGTTTGATGATGCAAAACCTCGACGCGATCATCAGTCTGCCGGCGGACGACAGCGTAACGATCAGCAAGTACAAAGAGATCGCGGATAGAACCAAGCTAATCTTTCTGGGGGTTTTGCCCGACGGATTTGACAGCGATAGCTACAGCGCCGTCGTTTCCGTCAATGAAAAAGAAAACGGACAGAATGCCGGTAAGATTCTCGGCAACTATTTCCGCGGCAAGCGCGACGTGAAAGTCGGAATGATCACCTACGGCGCGCCTTTCTTCGCGACCAAGCAGCGTGACGGCGCCGTCGAACAGATATTGGTCGAAAACTACAATAATATAGAGATCATTGCGCACGAGTATTTTTATCACTACGGTGATGCCTATGAGGTCTGCAAGACTATGATGAGACAATATCCGGAGATTGAAGGCCTGTACGTTTCGTGGGAACGCCCGGCGCTCGGTGTGATCAAAGCGTTGGAGCAGTTGGATCGCACGGATGTGTCCCTCGTAACAGTAGACCTCGATTACCGGATCGCGTCCTATCTGGCAAAGAATGAAATCGTGCGGGGTATCTCCGCGCAGCGCCCGTATGAGCAGGGAGAGGCCGCCGCCATCGCGACAGCCAATGCCCTTTTGGGGAAGAAGAATGGGAAGCTTATCGGCGTAAGGCCGCAAATCGTATTGGCGCAAAATCTCAGCCGCGTCTGGGCGGAAATCATGCATTCTAACGCACCCAACTTCATTAAGTGAAAAAATGGCGCAATTTGCGTAAATCGAACAAATCCGTCGATTTTTTCGACAGATTCTTCATTGACAACCCTATCGCCCTATGTTAAAGTGAACTCTAAAACAGGGATATCGCAAAATTTAGTTAAATTTTTATCAGAATCATTCAAGTAGCATTTCGATGCGGAATGGAGGAAAAGATGAAGGTTGCGTATATGACAAACGCATGGGGTAACGTGATGGCGCACTGTGCCGCCGCGAATAATGTGAACGGTGCGTACTATGTTTCTACCGGTGCAGATTCGGAAGCGATTTCTGGGATCGCCTCAGCGGGGTTTGAACGAATAGAAATTTTTGATGGAAACCTTACTGCGTACGAAGGCCGGGAAAACGATTTCGAGAAACTTCTGGAGGATAACCATGTGTCTCTGTTGGCCGTCTACTCGGCGGCAAACTTCATATATGATGAGATTTTACCCGAGGAACTCTACAGAATAAAAAAGGTAGCCACGTTTGCGAAGCGCTTCGGCGCCACGCAGATCGCGCTTGGCGGCGGCGCTACCCGTTACGACGGGGTTCGCGAAGATGATTACGCGAAGCTCGCGAAAGGACTGGATGCGGTGACGGAATTGGCCGAGTCACTTGGGATGACGGTCAGCTTTCATCCGCATATGGGTTCGTTGGTGGAAACACCGGAGCAACTCGATAAGGTGATGGCAAATACCCGGATATCGCTGTGTCCCGATACCGGCCACGTGCTGCTCGGTGGTGGCGATCCGATTGCCGTCGCGGAGAAATATCTCGACAGGATAAAGTATATACATCTCAAGGATGTGACAAAGGATGGAATGTTTTGTCCCTTGGGAGCCGGTGTCATTGATTTCTCCGCGTTGCAAAAGGTGCTGAATAAGGCCGATCATGAGATACTCTATGCCATAGAATGCGACGGTTGGAATGGAGATCCCGCAAGCGGCGCGAAGATGACACACCAATATTTGAAAGATGTCTTAGGTTTCGATAATTAAGCCCGTTGGGCTTGTTATAAAAAAATCGCATTGTGAATAATGGAGGTAAGATCAATGAAAAAACTGAGCATTTTATTAGTAGTGGCGCTGATCATCATGGCATTTGCCGGATGCGGAACGCCTGCGGACGAGGGTAGCGACACAACGGATACGCCGGCGGCGACAGAGACACCGGATATTGATGCTGTCGAGCTTCCCGCAGGCGAGGTCATGAGTAAGGGACCCCATGGGGAAGAAGCGAGCTCCGCCGCGGATCTATAGCTTTCCGCGGAAGAACTGCAGCAGATCAAAGACGGAGGATTTAAGGTCGCCATCGCTTTCCATTATGCGGGAAATGACTGGTCCACCGCGCAGCAGCAAGGGCTAAAGGATCAATTCGCGAAGATGGGCATCGAAGTTGTATCAGTAACGGATGCGAATTTCAAAGCGGAACAGCAGATTTCAGATATCGAAAACGCGCTTGCGATGAATCCCGACGCCATCGTATCGATTCCCGTTGATGTCGTATCGTCGGAAAGCACATTCAAGAAAGCGGCGGCAGACGGAGTGAAGCTCGTATTTATGGACAACTGCCCGGACAATATGGTAGCCGGAACGGACTACACCAGCGTAGTTTCCGCCGATAATTACGGCAATGGTGTGGCCGCGGCGGAAGTTCTCGCGGATGCGTTGGGCGGCAAGGGCAAGATCGCGATGGTATTCCATGACGCCAACTTCTTCGTTACCAACCAGAGGGATGAAGCGTTCAGAACGACCATCAAGGAAAAATACCCGGACATCGAGATCGTTGAAGAGATGGGATTTGACGATGAGAATAAAGGTGCGGAAATAGGCGATGCGCTTCTTGCAAAACATGCCGATCTCAACGGTATCTATGCCACATGGGATATTCCGGCGGAGGGCGTTGTTTCAGCTATTCAGGCCGCTGGCAGAGACGACGTGATCGTATCGACAATCGACCTTGGAAACAATGTCGCGAAGATCATCGCGGAAAGCGGCCCGGTCAAGGGACTCGGCGCTCAGCGGCCGTACGATCAAGGCGTAGCGGAAGCCGTACTTGTGGGATACGCGTTGATCGGTAAGGAAGCACCTGCCTATGTCGCGTTGCCCGCGCTCAAGGTCACGCACGATAACGTGCTCGACGCGTACGAAGAAGTCTATCACGTACCGGCGCCGGACGATATCAAAAACGTATACAAATAATCGTGTTCCTCCTTTCCATATTACCCGCTTCTCTATTCGCGGAACGGGTAATATGGAATTTTAATGGATTTTAATTCTCGAAATCAGCTTAGAAAGGATTTGCAAAACGATGAAAACATACAATGTGGGGTTAATAGGCGCGGGATTCATGGCGAAGGCGCACTCACTCGCGTATGCGGGAATGCCGATGTGTTTTTGGCCGGCGCCCGCGTTGATCAACAAAAAGACCATTGCCGATTTGACGCAGGAAAGAGCCGACGAGGCGGCGGTGCAATTTGCCTTTGAAAAAGGTACGGACGACTGGACGACGATCATAAACGATCCCGACATCGACATCGTAGACATCTGCACCCCGAACAATGTACACGCGGAAATCGCGGTGGCCGCCGCGAAAGCGGGAAAGCATATCATATGTGAAAAGCCCATAGCCACCACAGCGGAGGAAGCGAAAACAATGTATGAAGCCGCATCGAAGGCCGGCGTCGTCAATATGCTGGCTTTCAACTACAGAATGACACCGGCGGTGCAGTTGGCGAAAAAATATATCGAAGAAGGCTCCATCGGCGATATATTGGATTTTCGGGGAACGTATTTACAGGATTGGTCCGCCGACCCGAATTCGCCCTTGTCGTGGCGTTTTCAAAAGAAGGTCTGCGGCAGCGGCGCGTTTGGCGACATCGGTACGCATGTCGTGGATATGCTGCGCTTTTTGATTGGAGACTTCGCCGAGGTCAATGCGCGTTTCGCCACCTACATCGACGAACGCCCGATTCAAACCGGCGCTGTCGACAATCTGGGAACGGTCAAAGGCGGATCGAATGTACCTAAAGCGAAGGTCGATGTGGACGATCAGTGCCTGCTGACGCTAAAGTGCACCAACGGAGCCTTTGGCACCATCGAAGCGACGCGAAACGCATGGGGGCGCAACAACTTTATCACCTTCGAGATACATGGAACCAAAGGTTCATTGTATTTCAACTATGAACGGAGAGACGAGCTTCAGGTGTGCTTTGCGGACGATCCGGCGGACAGACGGGGTTTCAGAACCGTCTACACCGGTCCGGCACATCCGTTTGGCGAAAACCTGTGGCCGATTCCCGCGCTCGGCATCGGCTATACCGAAACGAAGATCGTCGAAGTGTATAAATTCATCGATGCCATCGTAAATGGCAAGGATGCCTCGCCGAATTTCAAAGACGGCTATCAGATTGAATTGTTGGGCGACGCCGCATTCAGATCCGCGGAATCAGGAAAGTGGGAGCAAATCGCCGGAATTAAATAAAGTGTGAGAGAATCTCACACTTCCGCCATGTGCGTTTCCGACCAAAGGGAGGAAAAATCGCACGGTAGTAGATAAGGGCTTTGCTCCACTCCGCCGTAACGCGGCGGAATGGAGCAAAGTACGATCAGAGGTGTAAGATGAATGAATTTGTGTTGACGATGCAGGGCATCGACAAACAGTTTTCCGGAAATAAGGTGCTCGATCAAGTGGATTTTTCCCTGCGGCGCGGGGAGGTGCATGCCATCATCGGCGGCAACGGAGCCGGAAAGTCTACCCTTATGAAGATACTGACCGGTATCTACCGCAAGGATGGCGGCACGGTCACTGTCAATGGCGAAGAGGTTGATTTTGCGAGCTACCGCGATGCCAATGCCGTTGGACTGCGCATGATTTTTCAGGAATTGAGCATCATTCCGACGCTGACCGTCGTCGAAAACATCTATCTTAACAACGAAAAGAAAAAAGGGATATTTACGGACGACAAGCGCATGGAGGAAAGCGCCAAGAGTTTCCTTGATCGCTTTGGAATTGATATCCCTCTGCGGGAGAAAGTGTCAAATCTGAGCGTGGGATACTGCCAATTGGTCGAAATCGCGAAAGCGCTCTCGCAGGAAGCAAAAATATTGGTCATGGATGAACCCACCGCGTCGCTTTCCGACAGCGAAGTCACGTTGCTTTTCAACATTATTCGCAATCTGAAGCAGGAGGGCGTGTCCATTGTTTATATCTCGCACAGCATGAATGAAATCCTTGAAATCTCGGACGAGGTCACCGTTCTGCGCGACGGCAAGCACATCATAACCGAACGGGCGAGCAAACTCACGATCAGCGGCATCATAGACCACGTGTTGGGAGATACGGAAAAACGAAGCTTCGCGTATCATGCAAGGAAGACGCCCATCGGCGAGAATAAGGTCGTTGAGATTGAGGCCTTGCACGTAGAGCATCTGGTGAAAGATGTGAGCTTTCATGTGAATGAAGGTGAGATCGTAGGACTCGCGGGTCTGATGGGTAGCGGGCGCACGGAAATCGTCGAAGCACTCTTTGGTATCCGAAACATAAAAAACGGTGTTGTCCGCATGAATGATAAGGAAATCAAAATTCGCAATACGAAGGATTCGGTTTGTGCGGGGATCATGCTGGTTCCCGAGGATCGGCGTCGGGAAGGCTTGATCTTGTCCCATACTCTGAAAGATAATATACTGATTACGCTGTTTGGGAAAACAAAACGGGGTCCTTTCATCAACGAGCGCAAGCTCTCGCAATTATCGGAGGAAAGCATCCGAGATTTGAATATCAAGACGACCGGCATATCGATTCCGATCAATCGGCTCTCCGGCGGCAATCAGCAAAAAGTCGTAATCGCGAAATGGCTTAAAAACAAGCCGAAGCTTCTCCTGCTTGATGAACCGACAGCGGGAATCGATATCGGAGCCAAAGGAGAGATCATTGAGATCATAGAGGCGTATGCCGCCGAAGGGAATGGCGTGATCGTCGTTTCCTCGGAAATATCCGAGCTCGTCGCCATGTGTGATCGGATCATCGTTCTGTACGACGGACGCAAAATAAAAGAGTTGGGCAGGGCTGAAATTGAAAATGAGGAGGTCATTCAACATGCAATCCAAGGGTAATATTTTCGCAAGGCTTGATTGGAGCAAATATATTGTCTACATCGCTTTCGTCGCGGTATTCATATTTTTCTCCTTCTGGCTCAACGACAAGGGATTTATATCCGTCAACAACATTCTGAACATCACGCGCCAGACCGCGATGATCACCATCATGGCGGTGGGAATGACTTTCGTCATCGGCGCGGCGCAGATCGATCTTTCCATCGGTTCGACGGCAGCGCTCTCCTCACTGACATGCGCCCTGCTGCTTAGCACAACAAACAGCATCGTCTTGTCCATCGGAGGCGCGATTCTTCTCGGCATCGTCATTGGAGCCATCAATGGCTGGTTGGTGACAAAATTCGCGATTCCGTCGTTTCTCGTCACCCTCGGCATGATGGGAATCGTTCGCGGCAGCGCCATGTGGCTCACCAACACGGCGGCCGTTCCCATCTCAAACAAAGGCTTCAGCGCTGTTTTTGGCGTGGGAAATGTGTTTGGGAAGATTCCGGTTTTGTTGATCTGGACGATCATCTTCGTGGTGCTCGGTGCGATCCTTCTGAATAAAATGCCATACGGCAAGAAAACACTTGCCACTGGCGGCAACGAGGTGGCCGCGAGCTTTTCGGGAATCAATATCAATCGCATCAAGCTCGGTGCCTTTATCATGAGCGGCGCACTCTCCGCTTTCGCGGGAATATTATATGCCGGAAGAATGCAGGCCGGCAGGTATACCTTCGGCGAAGGAGATGAGATGTCCGCCATCGCCGCGGTCATCCTGGGCGGCACGAGCCTCGCGGGCGGAACCGGCTCCATCATCGGTGCGCTTGTCGGTTCCCTGCTCATGGGCATGATCAACAACGGCCTGATCCTCGGCGGACTCAGCGTCAGCCAACAGACGATCGTGCGGGGTATTATCATCATATTGGCCGTCGCCTTGTCGAACATATCGAGAAAGCAGAAGTAGAGAAAAAATAAGCGTGGGGAGTCAAGGGGACGGGGGAGTCGCAGTGATCTTCAAACATGAAATCCCTGTCCCGACATCCGTTTAACCGCTCCACCGACGTTCGCCCTTTGTACAGCTTTTTGAACTTCGCGCTGTCTCTCGCGATTGGCAGAAACACCCGCTCGTCATAACTTGCGTACAGCTTGTATGTCCTGC
>JAISQM010000082.1 GCA_031274195.1 Eubacteriales Family XIII. Incertae Sedis bacterium | reverse complement strand
TTCACGTAATCCAAAATATCGGGCAGATCCGTCGCCGAATACCGCTTCTGCCAGAACAGCTTCTGCCACTGCCGCACCATGCCGAGCGTATGATTTTTCAGCACGAATACGACGATGGGAAGCTCCTGCGCGGCGATGGTCAGAAGCTCATTGCAGTTCATTCTGAAACTGCCGTCTCCCGTGAACAGAATCACCGGCTTGTCGGGATTTGCAATCTGACTCCCGATGGCCGCGCCCATGCCGAAGCCCATCGTGCCGAGACCTCCCGACGTGATCAGATGACGAGGTTTCCGAAACGGCCACCGCTGCGCCGTCCACATCTGGTGCTGACCCACATCGGTGGCTACGATGGTCTCATCTCCGAACGCCTCGTGTACCATGTCAATGATGGTATACGGTTCAAATCGACCGCTGTCCTTCACGGGACGCGCATATCCCCGTACCTGCGCGTTCCACGCCTCGCGGCCGTCCTTCTTTATCTTGGGAAGCAATGCGGAGAGGACGGATTTTACATCGCCCGTCACGCTGTAGTCCACTTCCACGTTCTTGCTGATTTCGGACTGATCGATGTCGATATGCACGATCTTCGCGCCCCGCGCAAACCGTGAAACATCGCCCGTCACGCGATCGCTGAATCTGGCACCGATGGAGAGCAGCAGATCGCAGTTGTGTACCGCCAGATTCGCTTCCTTCTGCCCGTGCATGCCGACGATACCGAGCGCCAGCGGATCATTCCTGTCAAAACAACCGAGGCACATGAGCGTCGTCCCCACGGGTATGTGGGATTTGTGCGCCAATTTTGTGAGTTCCGCCGACGCGTTTGCCGCGTTTACACCGCCGCCGGCATAGATGACGGGGTGCTTTGCGTCGTTGATATAGGCCGCGAGCCGTTCGATCTTTTCCTTTGACACAGCGGGCGGAGCGAAAGCCGGCAAGGGTTCCTTTTTCTCGTACTTCGTCTTCGCGACAAACAGATCCTTGGGTACGTCGATGAGCACCGGTCCGGGCCTGCCGCTACTCGCGATCCGAAATGCCTCCCGGACAGCGGGGCCGACATCGTCCACATTGCGCAACGCGAAGCTGTGCTTTGTGATGGGCAATGTAATGCCCACGATATCCACCTCCTGAAAGGAATCCCGGCCGATGGACGACACGGGAACCTGCCCCGTAATGACGACGATGGGCGAGCTGTCCATATAGGCCGTCGCGATGCCGGTCACCGTGTTCGTAGCGCCCGGTCCGCTCGTGGCGAAACACACGCCCACCCCTCCGGTGGAACGCGCGTAACCGTCCGCCGCGTGGGTCGCACCCTGCTCGTGGCTCGTGAGTATGTGACGAATTCTTCCATCTTCCGTATAGTCGTAAAGCGCGTTGTACAGGGGCATGATCTGACCGCCGGGATATCCGAAAATCGTATCGACGCCCTGTTCAAGCAAACACTCCATGATGATTTGTGCGCCCGTTAATATCATTTATATCTTGTTTCCCGTCTTATTTATCTTTGCCCCAGCTATACATCTTGCGCAGTTCTTTGCCGACCTTCTCCAGTTCGTGTTCGGCGTTGATCCGCCGGGTCGCGAGGAAGTGCGGTCTGCCCACCTTATTCTCGTTGATCCAACGGCTCGCAAAGGTGCCGTCCTGAATCTCGGCCAGAACCTTCTTCATTTCAGCCTTCGTATCGTCGGTGATGATGCGCTTGCCGATCTCGTAATCGCCATATTCCGCCGTATTCGAAATGGAATACCGCATATTGGCGAATCCACCCTGATAGATCAGATCCACGATGAGCTTCATCTCGTGTATACATTCAAAATACGCGCTCTCCGGCTCGTAACCCGCTTCGACGAGGGTCTCAAAGCCCGCCTGCATGAGAGCCGTGACGCCGCCGCAGAGGACGCTCTGTTCGCCAAAGAGATCCGTCTCTGTTTCCTCTCGGAAGGTGGTCTTGAGCACGCCGGCTCTCGCGCCGCCGATGCCCGCAGCGTAAGCGAGACCGATATCCCGCGCCCTGCCGGACGCATCCTGCTCCACGGCGATCAGGCAAGGAACGCCCTTTCCTTCGAGGTATTCACTGCGCACCGTATGTCCCGGTCCCTTGGGCGCGATCATGATGACATCGACATCGGACGGCGGCACGATCTGCTTGAAATGGATATTGAACCCATGCGCGAACGCCAGAACCTTGCCCGCCGTGAGGTGCGGCTTAATATTCTCCCGATATATGTCCGCCTGTTTTTCGTCGGGAATCAAAACCATGATGATCTCCGCCTTGTCGGCCGCTTCGTCCACCGTTGCTACCTTGAGCCCCGCCTCCTCGGCGGCCGGCCATGACGAGCTGCCTTCGTAGAGACCGACGATCACATTCACGCCGCTCTCCTTGAGATTCAGCGCGTGCGCGTGTCCCTGACTCCCATAGCCGATGATTGCCACAGTCTTGCCGTCCAACAGTGAGATATCCGTATCGCTCTCATAAAAAATCTTTGCCATTTTTCCCTCCACTTCGCTACAGGCAAGCGAACCGTCCCTTGCGGAAACAGATTCCCGTTTTGAACTAAATATCTTGCCCTACACACCTTTCCGTACTAAGCTATTATTTTACTACTTTACGCCCTTTCGGTCAACTGCGCGGGAGATGGAGGCAATTGCGATGGAGTGATTTGTTCGCAAAAATAGCGAAAATAACAACGCAATCTATAAGCTACTACGCTACATCTCACGCCAAAATGGTAGCCGACCAACCAATTTGCTTGGTT
>JAISQM010000014.1 GCA_031274195.1 Eubacteriales Family XIII. Incertae Sedis bacterium | reverse complement strand
CTACGCACTCGTCCGGATTGATGCCCTTGAACGGATCCTTGCCCGTGATCTTCTTCACCGCGTCCTGCACGGCCGGAATCCGCGTGGAACCGCCTACGAGGATCACCTTGCTGATGTCGCTGTTCGTGATCGCGGCGTCGGACATGGCTTTCTTCATCGGCTCGATGGTGTTTTCCACCAAGTGCGCGGTGAGCTGATCGAATTTCGCGCGCGTAACGTCCATATTCAGATGGAGCGGACCCGCGTCGCTGACCGTGATAAACGGCAGATTGATGTTGGTCGTCTGCTGTCCTGACAGCTCCTTCTTCGCCTTTTCCGCCGCTTCCTTGAGCCGCTGCAAGGCCATGTTGTCCTTCCTGAGATCGATGCCGTTCTCTTTCGCGAAGCTGTCCGCGATGAAGTTCATAAGCGCCTCGTCAAAGTCGTCGCCGCCCAATCTGTTGTTGCCGTTCGTGGCAAGCACTTCAAACACACCGTCGCCCAGTTCCAGAATGGACACGTCGAAGGTGCCGCCGCCCAGATCGTAGACGAGAATCTTGTGATGTTCTTTCTCCTTGTCGAGTCCGTAGGCCAATGAAGCCGCCGTCGGCTCGTTGATGATCCGCTTGACGTCGAGGCCTGCTATCTTGCCCGCGTCCTTCGTCGCCTGCTTTTGGCTGTCCGCAAAATAAGCGGGTACGGTGATGACGGCCTCCGTGACTGTTTCGCCGAGATAGGACTCGGCATCCGCCTTCAGCTTGGCCAAGATCATCGCAGAGAGGTCCTGCGGCGTGTATTTCTTACCGTCTATCTCGATCTTGTAGTCGGTTCCCATCTCCCGCTTGATGGACGAGATCGTCCGCTCCGGGTTTGTGATGGCCTGCCGTTTGGCCGTTTCGCCGACGAGCCTTTCGCCGTTCTTCGCGAAGCCCACGACGGATGGCGTCGTCCGGTTGCCCTCCGCGTTGGGGATGACGACCGGCTCGCCGCCCTCCAATACCGCCACGCAGGAGTTTGTCGTTCCCAAATCAATTCCTATAACTTTTCCCATCTTTCAAATCCTCCTTTTTTAGCTCGGTTTCCTTGCGGACATTATCCGAAAAAAACCTGTGCTATATTTTTTTATTTACGAACGGGGGAACCCGTTTGTATCATTTCCTATTCTGCCACCTTGACCATAGCCGGGCGAATCACTTTATCCTTGAGTTTATAGCCCTTTTGCATGACATAGGTGACGTGTCCGCTCTCGTACTCGTCCGAAACCTCCATAACCACCGCGTGGTGGAAATTGGGGTCGAAGACCTCGCCCACGGCCGTGATTTCCTCCACGTCGTTCTTCTTCAGCACATTCGTCAGCTGAACACGGATCATGTCCATGCCCTCGAGGAACTTTTCGTCCGCGCCTTCGGTGGCGTCCCTGTCGATCGCCCGTTCGAAGTTGTCCAACACCTCCAAAAGATCCCCCGCGAATTTCGCGTTGGCATAGACGTATACGTCGGACCTCTCCTTTTCCGTGCGCTTCTTGTAGTTTTGGAAATCGGCGGCGAGCCGCATATATCGCGCGTCCGCGCTTTCGCCGGTCTCCGAACTCTCCGCCTCGGGCGCGGATTCGGCGGACTGATCCTCCGCACCTACGCCCGGCTCGTCCTTGGGAATCTCATTCTCCGCATCTTGCTCCGTGCGCCGCTCCTGCTCTTTCGCCGGTTTTCCGGCCGCCTGCTGTTTCGGCTCTTTCTCCGGCGTCTTCTTTGTTCCGCTTCGCTTATCGCTCATCCTCGTCTCCTTCCCTCAACCTAAATGTCCTATCTAAATTTTTCGTCATATAGTCGATGACGGATGTAATTTCATCGTACCGCATCCTCGTGGGACCGATCACGCCCAATTTCCCGACGAATCTGCCGTCCACGTGGTAGGTGGCCGTGATAATGCTGCTGTCGGGCATGATGTCGCGGCTGTTCTCATCACCTATCGTGATCGTGATGCCATCCTCACGCCGGGTCAGCGTATCGGCGAGGTCGTCCCGTCTGTCGACCATCTCAAGGAAATACTTCGCCCGCTCCACGTTGTTGAATTCCGGGTGCGCGAATATTCGCGTCATTCCCTCCAAAAAGAGCTGTACCCTGTACATATCCTCCATCGTCGCGAACGACGTCAGGTTTGTAAGCTCGGACAAAAGCTCCGAGGCGTGGCGAATGGTCTTTTCGAGTTCGACGATGTTTGCCCGAAGCTCCGAGCGTATCTTCTTCTTCGCGGCGTCGCTCAATTCGTACCGCTCCATGAGCTTGTTCACATAGAGCCTGTAGGCCTTGTCGGAAGGCACCCTGCCCGCGGAGGTATGTGGATGCGTGAGGAACCCCATTTCCTCCAGATCCGCCATCTCGTTGCGGATGGTGGCGGGACTGATGCCCATGTCGTACTTCTTCGACAGGGTCCTCGATCCAATCGGTTCGGCCGTCGCAATGAAGTCCGAAACGATCGCCTGCAGTATTCTCAATTTTCTCTCTGTCAATTCCATCTATTCATCTCCTTGTTAGCACTCATGTGTGGTGAGTGCTAACATCTACTTAAATTATACACTGTCGGCCGGTTATGTCAACAGTGTATTTAGAGGAAACCTTATATATACTCCACGAACACCTGATTGGACAGGTCGAGGCCGAGCCTTGTCAGCCGCAGAATCCCATCCCGGTGCTCCAACAATCCACGCTCCATCAGCATATGGGTCTCCTCTCTGTATATTTCCCAGAAATCCCTGCCGAATTGGCGGCGAAAGCGCGAAAGATCGATGCCTTCGATTTTTCGCAGACCCAAAAACACGTACTCGGCGATGTCGTCCCGCTGTGAATTTTCGTGACTCCACATCGTCAGCGCCCCGTGTTCGTCGGCACCCATGTAGTCCTTCCAGATGTTCGTATTGGCGAACCTGCGGCCGTTGATGTAGGAATGCGCGCCGAGGCCGACGCCGAGATAGTCGTCCAAAGACCAGTATTTCAGATTGTGCCGGGACGCGAAACCGGGGCGCGCGGCATTCGATATTTCGTAATGAACGTAGCCCGCGCGGCATAGCGCTTCTATGGCATGGTGATACATGAGGCGGTCGTCTATCTCCGGCAACGGAGTATATTTTCCGTTCATGATCTCGCCGAACAGCGGCGTCTCCTCTTCTATCTGTAAGCTATAGAAGGAAATATGCTCCGGATTCAGCGTGATCGCGGTTTGCAGATCCGCTTTCCACGTGTCGAGTCGTTCATCCGGCATACCGAACATGAGGTCGAGGTTGATGTTTTCAAAGCCGGCCTCCCGCGCGAGGGCGTAGCACCGCGTGACATCGGCGGCCTCATGGACACGACCCAAAAACCGCAGCATAGACGCCTGAAAGGACTGTGCGCCGATGCTGAGCCTCGTGACTCCGGCGTTTCTCAGCTCCGTGAAGTGCTCCACCCCGTCCACGGTGCCGGGGTTTACCTCCATCGTCACCTCCGCGTCGCCTTCTACGCGAAAACGGGCGTAGATCGTATCCAAAATCGCGTCGATGAGGATGGGCGAGAGCAACGAAGGCGTACCGCCGCCGATGAAAATCGTATCGACAGAATACTTGTTACCGTAAACAGCACTCCGACCGATCAATTCCGTCGACAACTGACAGGCATACGACCGATGAACCGTTTCATCCCGATTGGCAAACGACAGAAAGTCGCAATATGCGCATTTTCGGACGCAGAACGGTATGTGGACATAGATACCCAAGGATTTTGTTTTTGCCGCACTATTTGTTATCGTCATACTTCAACACCGCCGTAAACGCCTCCTGCGGCACCTCGACAGAACCAAAGCGGCGCATACGCTTTTTGCCCTCTTTCTGCTTCTCGAGCAACTTGCGTTTCCGTGAAATATCGCCGCCGTAACACTTCGCGATGACGTCCTTTCGGTAGGCGCGCACCGTCTCTCGCGCGATGACCTTCTGACCGATGGACGCCTGAATGGGTATCTCGAACTGTTGCCTCGGGATGATCTCCTTCAGCGTATCGCAGACGAACCGGCCTCGGTAATAGGCCTTGGATTCGTGCACCAACATGGAGAACGCATCCACCTGTTCCCGGTTCAGCAGGATGTCGAGCTTTACGATCTTCGAGGTCTCGTAACGGATGAATTCATAATCGAGGGAGCCGTAGCCGCGCGTCTTGGACTTCAGCGCGTCAAAAAAGTCGTAGATCACTTCATTTAACGGCAGTTCGTAGTGCAGGAGTACGCGTATCTCCGTGATGTACTCCATGTGGAGCAGTTTGCCGCGCCTGTCCTGACACAGCTCCATGACGACGCCGACGTATTCCTTTGGGATCATGATGTCCGCCTTCACGATGGGTTCTTCGATGTGCGCGATGAGCAAAGGGTTCGGCAGATTGCCGGGGTTCTGAATCATCTCCACCGTGCCGTCCGCCATGACCACGCGGTAGATGACGCTCGGGGAGGTGGTGATGACGGACAGGCCGAATTCCCGTTCCAGACGCTCGACGATGATCTCCATGTGCAGCAATCCCAAGAATCCGCAGCGGAATCCAAATCCGAGCGCCGTGGAGGTCTCCGGCTCAAAATGGAAGGCCGCGTCGTTCACCTGTAATTTCTCGATGGCGTCCTTCACACCCTCGTATTTCTCGCCGTCCGCCGGATAGATGCCGCAGTAGACCATCGGCTGCGCCCTCTTGTAGCCCGGAAGCGGCTCAGTCGCGGGATCTTCGGCCAGCGTGATGGTGTCGCCCACCCTCGCGTCGGCCACCTGCTTGATCGCGGCGCAGATGTAACCCACCTCGCCCGCCTCGAGCCGGTCGGTCTGAACAGGCCCCGGCGCGTATACGCCAACCTCCGTCGCCTCGTAGCTCTTGCCGCTGTTCATGAGCCGAATGGTGTCTCCGAGCCGCACGGCTCCGTCAAAGACGCGCGTATAGATGATAACGCCCTTATAATTATCATAGTAGGAATCGAAGATGAGCGCCTTCAGTCTGCCCGTCGGGTCGCCGCTCGGCGGCGGCACATGGGCGACGATGTCCTCCAGCACGTCCTCTATGCCGATGCCGGCTTTCGCGGAAATGAGGGGCGCGCTATCCGCCTCGATGCCCAGAACGTCCGCGATCTCCACTTTCACCGCGTCGGGGTCCGCGCTGGCCAGATCGATCTTATTCAGCACGGGGCGTATCTCCAGATTTTCGTTCATGGCGAGATAGACGTTCGCGAGGGTCTGCGCTTCCACGCCCTGCGTGGCGTCCACCACGAGAACCGCCCCCTCGCAGGCGGCCAAGCTTCGCGACACCTCGTACGTGAAATCCACGTGACCCGGCGTGTCGATGAGGTTCAGGATGTACTCGTTCCCGTCCTTTGCCTTATAGGTCAGGTGCGATGTCTGGAGCTTGATCGTGATGCCCCGCTCCCGCTCCAGATCCATGTTGTCTAAGAACTGCTCCTTCATATCCCGATCCGATACCATACCCGTAAATTCGAGAATGCGATCGGCGAGCGTGGACTTTCCGTGATCGATGTGCGCGATAATTGAGAAGTTTCGTATGTTTTTCATAGAAGCTATTATATCATAAAATGCTCCGCATTTTTGATATAATCCGCCATCAGTACCAACCCACCTTCCCGGGATTGAGATTGATGTTGATCTGCTTGATTTCCTGATATTCCTCCAGACCGTGTACGCCCAGTTCCCGGCCGATTCCGGATTTTTTGTATCCACCCCACGGCGCTTCGTTGAAGCAGGGGTTGTAGCAGTTGATCCATGTGATGCCGGCGCGGATCTCGTCGATCACCCGCAGCGCCCGCGCGCCGTCGCTCGTAAAGACGGCGCCTGCCAAGCCGTATTCCGTATCGTTCGCCAGTTGTATGGCTTCCGCCTCTGTCTTGAAGGTCTGTACCGTCACGACCGGCCCGAAGATCTCCTCTTTGACGATGCGCATGTCCGAGGTACAGCGGTCGAAGATCGTGGGCGCGACATAGTAACCCTTGGCGCACGCGCCTTCCGTGTAACGATGTCCTCCCGTGACGAGGGTCGCTCCTTCTTCCTTGCCGATTCTGATGTATTCCAATACCTTTTTCATGTGTTCTTCCGTGATCAGCGGCCCCATTCCGGGGTTTTCGAGCGGGTTTCCGATGGTGATCGCTTCGGCGCGCTCTTTAAGACGCTTTACGAAAGCGTCCTTGAAGGATTCCTCTATGATGATTCGGCTTCCGGCGGAACAGACCTCGCCTTGGTTGAAAAATATTCCGATCATCGCCCATTCGACGGCGCCTTCAAGATCGGCGTCCGCGAAGATCACGTTGGGGGATTTTCCGCCCAATTCCAATCCGATCTTTTTCAGGTTGCCCGCGGCGGCTCGCGCGATGGTCTGGCCGACCTCGGTGCTTCCCGTGAACGTCACCATATCCACATCGTCGCTCTCGGCCAATTCGAGTCCGACCGAGCCTCCGGGGCCCAAGACCATATTGGCCGTGCCGGCCGGAAGGCCAATCTTGTCGATGATGTCGAACAATATCGCGGAGGACATGGGCGTGTTGGAGCTGGGTTTGTAGATGATGCTGTTGCCCGCGGCAAGCGCGGGGGCGATCTTCCACGCGCCCATGAGCAACGGGTAATTCCACGGCGTAATCAGCCCGCAGACGCCTACGGGTTCGTGTACGGTGAAGGATCGCATCTTCCCAAAACCGTGGTTCACATCATAAACGCCGCCATAGGGTTTCGTGATGAGTCCGGCGTAATAGCGGAAGCAGTGTACCGCGTCGGCGATATCCGCCTCTGATTCCCGCAGCGGCTTACCGTTGTTTAGGGATTCGGCCAATGCCAATTCCTCCGCGCGCTTGTCTATCGCGTCCGCGATGGCAAAGACGACGTCCGCCCTCTCTTGCGCATCCGTCCGCCGCCATTGACCATCCGCGTAAAACGCGTTCTTTGCGGCGGCAATCGCCCGCTTCACATCCTCCTGATCTCCGTTCGCAAAGGTCGCGATCACTTCCCCATTTGCGGGATTGATCAGCTCCTTGCTTCGCCCCGAAGCACTATCCACCCATTGACCATTGATATAATTCTTGATGTAAACCTTTTCCATAATCACCTCCGAGAATCCATACGTGTTGCACTCTCCAGAATTATATGATAAAATTCCAACAATAAGTGTTCTATATAGAACATCGCGGGAATGGAAAAACGCACTCTATGGATTTTGAAAGCTTAAAAGAATCACGGCTGTTCAATGCGCTTTCGCGAAGGGATTTTGAGCGTATTCGCGCTGCCCTTTCCCCCGATGTTCAGAGATTTAAGAAAAATAATTTTCTCTATTATCAAGGCGATCGGCTCACGAATATCGGCATATTGTTGGAAGGCAGTCTGCTGAGCCTGAAATTTCATGTGGATGGCAGAGCACATATCCTTCGAACCTTTTCTCCATCCTCGGCCATCGGCCTTGAAACCGTCGTTTCGGTTCGCAAAATCAGCCCTACGTCCATTTCCGCGAATACGGATGGGCTCATCGCCTGGTTGCCATACGGCAAATTGCTCTGCGACGAAGATATCCCGGCGGCGATCCGGCGAAAGATATACGACAACATCCTCGGAATCATAGCGGATGACTGCATAAAGCTCATGTTTAAGTCGGATATCCTATCCATGCGCACGGTGCGCGACAGAGTGCTCGCCTACCTGAGCATCGTCGGGGAGCGACGCGGCTCGGACAGGATCGACATCGGCATGAATCAGGAGGAATTCGCGCGGTATCTGTGCGTAGACAGGAGTTCGCTCTCCCAGGAATTAAACAAGTTGCGCCGCGAGGGCATATTGGATTTTTCGGGGAAAGTGTTTACGCTGAAGCTCCCGTGGGTCAGGAAATCCCCATACTAGTCGAAGATTTTTTTGGATCATTTGTTGGGGTTGTTTGCCGCAAAGTTTTCGATTATTTCGTTAAAAACTTTGCGTTTTAGCGCAATTTTTGACCGTTTCGTCAAAAACTATGTGTTTTGGCGCAGTTTTTGACCAATTTGTCAAAAACATTGACAATCCGAAACCCTGTTGGTATAATAAATCATGCAATAAAGGAAGGGGGGGGGTGTTCATATGATTAACCGTGAACAATATTTGGCGAAACTCAGGCAATTGAAGGACAAACGGCTCATTAAGGTTGTATCGGGCGTTCGCCGCTCCGGTAAAAGCACCCTATTTGAAATGTTCCGAGATGAATTGATCGGTTCGGGTGTGTCGCGAGATCAAATCGTATTTATCAATTTTGAGGATCCGGAATATGCCGAGGGCGCAAATTATTTCAAGATATATAAGGACATACAGGAACAGTTGCTGCCAAATAAGATGAACTATGTTTTTCTGGATGAAATACAGAATGTTCCGGAGTTTGAGAAGTTGGCGGACGGTCTGTTTATCAAAAAAAACGTTGACCTATATATGACGGGTTCCAATGCCTATTTTCTGTCGTCGGAATTGGCGACGCTTCTCACGGGTCGCTATATTGAAATCAAGATACTGCCCCTGTCGTTCGCCGAATATGTTTCAGCTTTTGAGGACCGGTCGCGCCTTGATTTATTGTTTCAAGACTACCTCGTAAAAGGCGCGTTTCCGCAGGTGGCCGAGTTAATGAGGGATCAATCGGATCTCGTAAATGAATATCTGATGGGTCTGTATCATACGGTGCTGTTTAAGGATGTGATCCACCGCAAGGGGATCGGCGACCGGGCGGCGCTCGAACACATCACGCGATTCATCTTTGACAATGTCGGCAATTTCACCTCGCCAAACAAGATGGCCGGCTATATGACATCCAACTACCGAAAAATCGCAAGCCGAACCGTCGATACGTATCTGTCCGCGTTGACCGACAGCTTCATGGTTTATCCCGTAAACCGTTATGACATCAAGGGCAAGAGGTTCCTGCAAACGCAGCAAAAATACTATCTCGTCGATACCGGTATGCGAACAGCCCTGCTGGGTAATAGAGGCGGCGACCTCGGGCATGTTTTGGAAAACGTGGTCTACTTGGAATTAAAAAGACGCGGTAATGATGTTTGGATCGGCAAGACCGATAGGCATGAGGTTGATTTTGTCGCCAAAGACAATCAGGGGAATATCGCTTATTATCAAGTGGCGTACACGGCGAGGGAGCAGGCGACATTGGACAGAGAGCTTGCTTCGCTCCAAAATATAGCCGACCATAATCCGAAATTTCTGATCACAAACGATGTTGATCCGATACTCGACTTTGGCGGTATTAAGAAGGTCAACGTGATCGATTGGCTGTTAGGGAGATAGAAAGGAGACGGTGCAGGACAGAAAGAGACATAACGGGGGTTCATGGTGTCTTAAGACACCATGAACCCCCTCGTTATGTCTTGTCTTTATGTCGTCTATTATGTCCTATGCGTGCTTTCCGAGCCGGCGTCTTGCGGTGGCGCAGGCGATGAGGCCGGCGGCGGCGAGGATGAACGTGCCGGAGAACAGGCCGATGCCGAAGTCGTCGCTCGTGTCGGAGCTGCCGGATTTGGATGGGTCGCCAACGTTTGTGTCGTCGTCAATGTAGTCGGTTCCGGTGCTGGCGTCGGTGAGATCGACTTTGAGGATGATGTCTTCGGAATAGCCGTCGGTGTATGCGGCGACGAAGCTGTGCGTCCCCTCGGGGAACACTTTCACGTAGTCTTCGGTCAGTGTGATGATCGTGCTGCCTTCGGCGACCTTATAGTCGGCAGGGTCAACTTGGGCTTCGCCGCGGTACAGGGCGAGGAACTTGGCGGCGGGCGCGTCGATCTTTGCGTCGATGGTGCCGTCGCCGGTCCATGCGCCGAAGTGCTTGATGACGGGATAGATATTGTCGTCATCTCCGCCGCCGGGGATCGGACGATCTACGGTCACCTTGTAGTAGAGAACGTTGCCGGCTTCGGCTGTCACTGCGATGTAGACATGGTTGCTCGCAGAGCCTGCGGCTAAGTCTATAGAACCGGTCGTGGTCGTAAAGCCGGAGTCGGTGTAGAGCATGGCGACCGCGTTGGCGTGAGCCGGCACAATCTCAGCTAAGGAAATCGACTCTTTGGTGGGGGCGACGGTGATGGACGCCGTCTTGGGGGATGTGCCGGACGTGCCTTCGCCGCTCCAAGTCGCAATCTTTATGCCGGCGATGGTGGTGAGGTCGGCATCGTCGGATTCGAAAGCGGCGGGCGCACTGCAGAAGTTGGACTTGTCCGCTCCGTTCACTTCTTCGGTGAATAGCTGCAAGGTGTAGTCGCCCGCATCCATACCGGTCGTCTCGAGGGTGACGGTGTCGGAGGAACTGCTGATGTCGGTAGCTAAGTTTTCGTAGTAGCTCTTGCCGCTTGAGCTTTTATTGACGAGCAGGCAGGAGATGCGCTTGCCGAGCGTCGCCTTTATATAACTTAGCGTCACATTGCCACTGCCGGATCCTATGGTCAGGCTCATATCTTCCCCTACGCCTTGCGTGCCTACGGGGGATAGAGATAGCGTCAGGCTCGGATCGGAAAAGGTGATCTTCTTGGGGTCTGCGGCCGCCGACCAGGATGCGATGTCGACGGGGGTCTGCAGGGCGACTTCATCGGGACTGATCGCGCCGCTTGTGGGCGATGTGAATATTGCGGTATCCAGATCTAAGATGAAAGCGGGGCGGATGCCGGTGGAATCATAGTCGATGTAGGCATTATCCCAAAACTGACTTCCGTTACTGTAGGCGACAATCCCACAGCCGTTATTGTAGTGAAAAGTTGATCGAAGCCAAAAGGAGTAATAATCACCAGTGAAACTACGCACCGCATCATTATTTATATTACTCCATTCCTGAAACGATAACGGCCAGAACTTCTGATCTGTCACATCTGGACCCATCATATACGCCGTACGCGAGTCAGAGCCATACACGGGTCCAAGGTTATCATCTTCTTTCAAGGAATTTCTCGTGATGATTCTGCCGCTCTCTTTGCCGGAGGAATTCGCAATGGCATCTGCTATCGCCGCCATCGTTACTTGAAGTGTACTTCCTTTGTATTCATTAATCGTTGCCCATCCTGGGTTTTCGCCTGGATTGTTTGCATAAGACCAGCCACCTTCTATTGTACTATTCTCAAATGCTCCCTTCTGCCCATATCTGAAAGGCGAGACGCCGTAAGGGGTATCCTTATGCAGGAGCAGTGTCGCTCGGTTGGTTGACGTTGAAGCGGTCGCCGGGGTTGGATTTATGCCTTGTACCGGACCGCCGAAGTTTGTGCCGACCACCCACCACGTTTTGCCGGCGAAGACCACTTGCGTGCTGTTGCGCGTCAGCGATACGAAGCCGGATGTGACCTGGGTACCGACCTCCTCAGCTAAGGTGTTTATGGGCATGTCGGCCTTGGCCGGCGATGCGCTTTCGCCGATCAGCGGCTGTGCGCTTTCCTCTGCCGCCGCTTCTTCCGCCTCGTCGGCTGCGACCACTTCTTCCGTCTCGTCGTCTGCGACCGCTTCGATCTCGGCGTCTTCCGCGCCTACGGCGCCCGGGTCTGGAGCCGCTTCCTCGTCTATGATCTCTGCCGGCATCGTGCTCTCATCGGCGGTCACGAGCGTCGGGATGAAGATGAAGGTCGCGACGAGCATCAGGGAGAGGAGGAGGACGACCGGTTTCGAGACCGTTTTTTGCAGAGCGTTCAGTTTCTTTGACATGGTGCTACCAACCTTTCAATTCGAGCAAACGTTAACTTGCGTTTTGTATTTCATATGGATTCCGGAACAAGTCCGGAATGACGGGCGTGTGTGCGGAATGGCGGGCACAAAAAAACAGACGACAACGTGTCGATATCGCTTCGCCGCGGTATGTGCCGGATGGTGTGATAGATATATTTATAGCTGGATTTATGTATGCGCCGATTGGATTTTCTGATGAATTTACGTATGCGTTGATTGAATTTTTAGATGAATTTGTATGGGAAATGAAAGAATCCGAGAGAGTTAGATTCTCCGCCCCCCCCGATTTTGCTTTAGAAGTTTATTGAAAATGCATTGCGATTTCAGCATGTTTCGCGGTGTATCTCCTGTTCGCATTCGTTTGCAAGTTATTCCTGTTCGCAAGCTACTTTTGTTCCGCAAACCGATTCTGTCGGTAAGTTTCTTTCGTTCGCAGGCCGGTTTGTGCGGCTGTTCTACCGTTGTATTTTTGAAAGTTGTGTAGAAACTTATCATACTTTAGTAGTGAATGGGTTGTCAAGGGATTTTTTTTGATGGGAAATTTTTCATTCTCATAAAAATCGCGTGTTCCTGTTCTACATATCCCTTAAATGGTGTATAATAGTCCTTAAAAGTTCACGGTAATGATGGAATGGAGGCATTTATGAGCAAATATGGCGGAAAACCAAATCTGGCGATCGTAGGGGCGACGGGCCTCGTGGGCGGCACTTTTTTGAAGGTTTTGGAGCAGAGGGGCTTCCCCTACGGGGAGGTGTATATGATGGCCTCCGCGAAGTCGGCGGGCAAGAGCGTGACCTTCGACGGAAAGTCTTACACGGTCGAGGAGCTGACACCGCACTCGTTCGATAAACCCATCGACATCGCCCTGTTCAGCGCGGGCGGCGAGACGAGCAAGGTGTACGCGCCCATCGCGGCGGAACACGGCGTGACGGTCGTCGACAACAGCAGTCAATGGCGCATGGATCCCACCGTTCCCTTGGTCGTGCCGGAGGTCAATCCGGACGATGTGAACAAGAATCAAGGTATCATCGCAAATCCGAATTGTTCGACGATTCAGGCGGTGGTGGCGCTGAAGCCGCTGTATGACAGGTATGGGATCAAACGCATCGTCTATTCGACGTATCAGGCGGTGTCGGGCTCGGGACTGCGGGGTATTCGCGACTTAGAGGAGGGGCTGCAGGGCAACGACCTGATGCAGGCCTATCCCCATCCCATCGCGGGCAACTGTCTGCCCCACATCGACGTATTCACGGACAGCGGCTACACGAAGGAAGAACTCAAGATGGTCGATGAGACGCGGAAGATATTGGGGGATGAGACGCTCGCCGTCACGGTGACGACGGTTCGCGTGCCCGTGTTTGAGTCCCACAGCGAGGCGATCAATGTGGAATTCGAGAAACCGTTCGGAGATATCGCGGAGGTTCGCGCGCTGTTGGCCGCGTCGCCCGGCGTCGTGGTGCAGGACGATCCGCAGAGCAATGTCTATCCGCTGGCGCGGGAAGCGGTCGGCCGCGACGAGGTGTTCGTGGGTCGTATTCGGCGCGATTTCAGCGTGGAGAGCGGCATCAACCTCTGGTGTGTCGCGGACAATGTGCGCAAGGGAGCGGCGACGAACGCCGTGCAGATCGCGGAGTTGTTGCTGAAATGAAAGTCATTATAAGCGGAATCAACGGAAAGATGGGGCGCGTGGTGCTGGATACGCTGTCGGAGCAGAGCGACATTACGGTCGTCGCGGGATTCGACAGAGCCATCGCCGCGGATGGCGACCCCGTATATCGAGGCGAAAAGGTGCGGGTATACGGCGACATGGCCGCGTACGACGGCAAAGCGGACGTGATCATCGACTTCTCCCATTTCAGCGCCGTATCAGACCTCATGCGATACGCGACGGCGAGCAACACGCCCGTCGTCGTCGCGACTACGGCTCTCGGCGAGGCGGAACGCGCGGCTCTGCGCGACGCCTCCAAATCGGTGGCCGTCTTCCATTCCGCCAATATGTCCCTCGGTATCAATCTCGCCGCAAAGATGAGCCGGCTCGCCATGCCTTCACTTGAAGCCGACTTCAATGTGGAGATCATCGAAAAGCATCATACGGCCAAGGCCGATTCGCCGAGCGGCACCGCCCTACTGCTTGCGGACGCGATCAACGAAGCCTGCGCGGCGAAGAAGAACTACCTGTACGGCAGGCACAGTAATCATGATGAATGCAAGATGACGGATCTGGGCATCCACGCCGTTCGCGGCGGTTCCCTGCCGGGTCAGCATACCGTCCTGTTTGCGGGACCGGACGAGACGATCGAGATCACGCACACGGTCTACTCGCGAAAGGTGTTCGCACTCGGCGCGCTGAAAGCCGCCCGATTTATCGTGGGACAGGAGGCCGGCATGTATTCCATGGACGATCTGATTTAAGCGAGGACATAAAGGACATAGGATATAGAGGGGACGGTTCAAGACATGAACCGCCCCCTTTTATATTTTACAGGCCGAATTTGCGCTTTACGCGGTCGAGCTTTTCGATCATGAAGGGCGCGAAGATCAGCAGGAAGGCGACGGTCGAGACGGCGTGGATGATGTTGAAGGGGAGACCGGACAGGTAGACCAACGCCGCTGTATGCCACGACAGACCCTGCGGGAAGATGAGGAAGGCGGCGGTGTCCACGATCGGTCCGTAGAGGATGAGCACGGCCATTCCGCCGAAGATGGCGAGGGGGGCGCGTTTGGCCGGGAGCCGTCCCGCGCGAAACAGCACGCCGGCGAGGAAGCCGATGAGTCCGAGGGCGAACATCTGCCACGGTGTCCACGGGCCTTGTCCGAAGATGAAATTTGACACGAAGGCCGCCAGGGCACCCGTGATGAATCCCGCTTCCACGCCGAGGCTGACGCCTGCGATGATGATTACGGCGGCGAGCGGTTTCACCTGCGGCAACATGAAGAAGGCCGCGCGGGAGACGACGGCGATCGCGATCAGGGACGCGACGAGGACGAGCTCGCGCGCCATGGGCTTGCGCCGTTCGTAGAGCAAGAAAAACGGAATCAGGGACAGGCCGACGATCGCCAAGGCGGTGGGATAGTAGCCGCGGTCGCGCATAAAAAAGAGGTTCACGGCGATGAGGGCCGGGATGCACAGAAGAATCAGGACGATCGCCACAGTTGTGCGCCCTGCCCGTCTGCGCTCCGTATCTGTTACGACCTCGCGTCGCATCGACGCATCACCTCCTCCGCCGTAACCGCGCCGGGGAACAGATCGCCGCACATCCTGTTTGCCGTCGTGGTGTAGAAGCTGTTGCCCGCGAAGAAATCACGCGGCGCCCCTTCCGACACGACCGCTCCGTCAAACAGCAGCGCGCAGCGATCCGCGTATTCGGCGCAAAATTCGATGTCGTGGGAGACCATGAGGATGGCCGCGCCTTCGGCTTTCAGCTTTGACAGTACGCGGGCGAATTTCTGTTTGAAGAAGCTGTCCATGCCCTTCGTCGGTTCGTCGAGCAACAGAATCTTCGGCTCGTTCAGCAGTACTTTTGCCAAAGAAGCGCGCTGTTGCTCTCCCTCGCTGACATCGTAGGGGTGCCGCTCCAGCAGATGCTCTATCTCCGTCAGCGCGGCGACGCGACGGATGGATTCTTCGTCTGACTGCGGTAAATCAGACATATCTTCCCTGATCGTCTTGCGCGTAAACATGGTCTTTGCGTCCTGTGGGAGAACACCGAGCCCCTGCCGAAACAATTCGGTATGGGTGGCCGTCGAAGCATTCAGGCCGCCTGCGGAGACCCGTCCGCGATAGGGTTTCAGGATGCCGGAAATCGCGCGCAGCGCCGTGGTTTTGCCGGAGCCGTTGCCGCCGACGATGCAGCAGAGTTCTCCGTATTTCACCTGCAGGCTGAGACCCCGCAGAATGTCCGGCTCGTCCTTGCCGTAGCGAAACCACACGTCCTTCAGTAGCACCGCGGATTCGCGATTTGTCTGATCCACCGTGCGGCTTTCGGCGCGCGCGCCCTCGCGTCTGTCTTCGTCCGCGATCTTCCCGCGCATCCGTTCGCGCAGATAGCTTCGGCCTTCCCGAACGGTGACGGGGCAGGACTCTGCGGCAGCACCTTCGATGGATAAGTAAATGCGGATGGGCGCGGGCATGGCGTGCAGCATGGGGTCGCCCGCGTCCATGAGGGCGCGCCCCACACGCGCCGGCGTATCCTCCGCGATGATCGTTCCGCGGCTCATCACCGTGACTCGATCCGCGAGCGGCAGGGCTTCCTCCAGTCGATGTTCCGACAGCAGGATCGTCGTGCCGAGCTCGTCGTTGACCTTCTTGGCGGTCGCGAGGAAGTGGGACGCGGCGATGGGATCGAGCTGCGAGGTGGGTTCGTCCATGATCAGCACGCGCGGTTTCATCGCCATGACGGCCGCCAGATTCAGAATCTGCTTCTGCCCGCCGGACAGTTCGAATACGGATCTGTGATACCAGTCGCCTATGCCGAAGAAGCTCGCCATCTCCGCCGTGCGCAGGCGTATGAGGGGCGGCGAGAGGCCGAGGCTTTCGAGACCGAAGGCGAGTTCGTGCCACACCTTGTCCGTCACGATCTGATTGTCCGGATTTTGGAACACGAAGCCGATCTCGGATGTCTGTTCGCGCTGTCCCACTTCCGACAGTTCCCTGCCGCTGAAATATACGCGACCTTCCCGCTTCCCGTGCGGGGCGAGTACGGTCTTGAAATGGCGCAATAAGGTGCTCTTTCCGCAGCCTGATCTGCCGCAGATCACGACGAATTCGCCCTCGTCTGCCTCGAAATCGATGTCTGCAAGCGCGGGCGAGATTCCATCCGGATAGGTGAAGGTCAGGCCTTTGACCGCAAGGAGCGCCATATGAAATCCTCTCTGATGTCCGCGGCCAGCGGAATGTTGCAGATGACCGCGTGAACAACGTAAAACAAACAAACGCCGAACCCCGTATCGTTTACCGAAAACGCGGGGAAATATTGCACCGACAAAATGCGGACGCCGCCGGCAAAGAGCAGGAGCGCAAAGCCACAGACCATGAACGCGAGCAGCAGCCTGTCCCGCCCGTCGAATCGGTACAGGGCATAGGCCGTCCGTCCCCGCAGACCGTATCCGCGCGCCTTCATCGAATCCGCCGTCTCTATCGCACTTTCGAGCGCCCACGTCACCATGACGGACAGGATGGATAGACCGCTCCGTGCGCGGGCGGACAGCTTGCCGGAGGATATGTCACGCCCGATCCCTCGCTGCGCGTCGGCGATCCGAACGATCTGCGCTTTATACGCGGGGATGAACCGCAGCGCCATCGAGAGGATCAACGACAAGGAGGGAATGATCCTGCCGAACAGATAGATGAACTTATCGGAGGTCATGACCGCGTTGTAGCAGGAAAACCAAATGATGACGGCACCGATCATGGCAGCGGCCGCGACGCCGTAGAGGATGGATTCCAGCGTGATGGGATTGTCCCGAATATAGCCGAGGATCGTGACGCCCTCATGGTTGAACGCCGGATTGATCACGGCCGCCAGAAGCATCAGCGGAAGCACCATCAGCAGATTGAAGCGCACCGCCCGGCGGCCGTTCAGATAGATCGAATACGCCATCGCGGACGCGAAAGATATGACGAGCAAAACGGGATGCAGAAAAAACGCCGTTTCGAGAATCACGAAGGCGAAGTAGAGAAATCCGATGATGGGATGATAGGTCGAAAAGGCGTCGGTTCTTTTCATGTCGCCTCAACCCGGAGGCCACGTCATCTTGCGCTTGCCAAGCAGATGAAAATGCAGATGCTGCACCGTTTGGAGTCCGTCTTCTCCGCAATTGCATACGAGGCGGTAGCCCTTATCAAGACCGAGCGTTTTGGCGATTATGTGCACTTTCGCCATCAGGTGTCCGAACAGCTCCTTGTCCTCATCGGACTCGGTGATGGCATCCGCCGAGTCGTAATGTTTCTTGGGTATGATGAGCACGTGAACGGGCGCCTGTGGCTCCAGATCGTGAAAACAGAGGATTTCCTCATCCTCATACACGATGTTGGATGGAATTTTCCCATCGACAATCCCGCAAAAAATACAATCTGACATAAAATCCTCCTTCCAAATAATACGCCCCAAATTCGCCTCAAAGCAAATGCGGCGCTCAATCGATCGGCGTGTCTGAAAACCGATTTGTGAGATCGGTCTCGCTGCGCAAACGCACGGTCAGGCCGTTGTCGGTGATGCCGACACAGCATCCGGACGCATCCCGTTCGAGAAAGAGCGTCCGCCGCACCTTGCCGCGATTGCGCGCGCGAAATGCCGCCACGCTCTCACGTCCGGCATTCAGAAGCAGCTCTCCCCTCCGTCGTTTGACGGTGTCGGGAATCTGACGCGGCATCACCGCCGCCGGCGTGCCTTCCCGCCTCGAATACCGAAACACATGGACGCCCGCAAAGCCGAGACTTTGGACGGCCTCCACACTCCCTCTGAAATCAGCGTCGGACTCGCCGGGAAACCCGACGATGATGTCCGTCGTAACGGCAAAATCCGCGTCCGCAGATCTCAGCACATCGATGATGCGCGCGTAGTCCGCCATGCTGTATCCGCGCCCCATCCGCTTGAGGACGGCATCGCTGCCGCTCTGCAAGGAGAGATGAAGATGGGGACAGAGCCGTTCGCAGCGAATCAGCTTTTCCGCATAGTCGGCGTCGATCACCGTAGGTTCGAGCGAGCTGAGCCGGATGCGAAAATCGCCGCCGATATCGGATATCTGCCTTACGATATCATTGATCCCGTCATTCCGTTCTTCCAGATCGCTGCCGTACAGCGCCGCGTTGACACCCGTCAAAATGATCTCGCGATAGCCGTTTTCGAGCAAGGCCGTAGCTTCGGCCAATATCTCCCGCATCGGCCTGCTGCGCACTTTCCCACGCGCGCGCGGAATGATGCAGTAGGCGCAGCACCTGTCGCAACCGTCCTCGATCTTGATGTATGCCCTCGTCCGGGCGTTCATGCCCGTAATAAAGGATGTGGACGTCCCCTCGTATTCCGCATCCTCGCCCAACATCGAAGCGATGATTGCCGGTAACTTCTCTTTTTCGCGCGAACCCAGCAGGACGTCCACCTCAGCCATATCCTCGAGCTTCTCCGCCGCCACCTCCGCGTAACAGCCGATCAGTGCGACGACGGCATTGGGATTCAGCCGCTTTGAATGACGGGCATAATGACGCGATTTTCTGTCGGCAATGCTCGTGACGGTGCAGGAATTGATCACATACACATCGGCGCAATCGTTTTCTCCGACCACCTCGAAACCACGGCCTGCAAACTGTTCCGCCAACAGCTGCGTTTCATATTGATTGACCTTGCAGCCGAGTGTGCAGAACGCTATTTTTTTTCGCATAATATCACAGTTCCCATTCATACATGAGCATCGCGATGGTCGCCGGCCCCGCCGTCTCCGTCCGCAGGATACGCCGTCCCAGACTGCACGGCTTCGCGCCCGCGTGAATCAGCGCCGCGGCTTCTTCGTCCGATATGCCGCCCTCCGGTCCGATGAATACCGCAATGCGCGCGCCTTCGCCGGCCGGCGCGGGTCCGCGAGACTTCCACTCCGCAGCGACAGGCGCCAAGACAGCCCGAATCGTGACATCTTCCTCGTTTTCATACGGAAAGATCGACAGATCATAGCCGGCCAATTTGACCACCGCTTCCCCCATCGGAATCGGCGTTTCCACCATGGGAATGATGCCTCTGCGACATTGTTTCCCCGCCTCGGCCGCCACGCGCTGCCAACGGTCGCGCTTGACGATGGCGTTGTCGATATTCCCCTTTGGCACGCTCCGCGCCGTGTAGACGGGCGCGATCGTATGTACGCCCAACTCGACGGATTTTTGTATCATCACTTCCATCTTCCCCTGCTTGGGAATGGCCTGAAACAGCGTAATCCGCACCGACGGCTCGGAGCCAAACCCCTGCTTGTCCAATATCTCAAACAGGATGTTGTCCGGCAATATCTCCGATATCCGCGCATGATACTCAAACGCCGTCCCGTCGGACAGCATCGCCTCATCGCCGACACCCATGCGGAGGACGTTCTTGATATGATTCCGATCCGACGGCTCGCGAATCGCGATGTGCGTCTCGCCTATAGCTGAAGGCTCCACAAAAAATCTACGCATATTTACTCCTTTTGGTTAACTACTTGGTTAACTACACAACGACATCAGAGAGGGAAAGGTACAGCGCCAGCCACTCGCCCTTGACCTCGGAGCGCTCGACTTGAAAGCCCGCGGCCGCAGCATGTTCCCGCATCGTACGCTCCTCGGACGCCAAAAGACCGGAGAGAATCAAACGCCCCCGCTTCGCCAATCGCGCCGCAAGCGTCGGAAGCAATTCCGCTATGAGGCCGCTCACGAGATTGGCGACCGTCACGTCGTATCGCTTGCCATCGTCGTCCACGCGCCTTATATCGTCCTCGATCAACTCGATCCCGGCCGCGACTCCGTTTCGCTCAAAGTTCAATCGCGCCGCACGAGCGGCATCGCCGTCGATCTCCACCGACGTCACGGTCGCCGCACCGAGCAGTACGGCCGCGACAGACAGAATCCCGGAGCCCGCGCCGACGTCCAAGACCTTATCCCCGGGCTTGACGGAATCCTCCAGCGCCTGCATACACATGGCCGTCGTCTCGTGCGAACCCGTGCCGAACGCCATGCCCGGATCGATCACGATCACCTCGCCGGCACCCGTGTAGCGCTCCCACGGCGGGCAGACGACAAACCGCTCGGTCACATGGAAGGGCTTGAATCCTTCCTTCCACCGCTCCTTCCAATCGTCCGTGAGCGGGATGGATTCGACGTACAAGCGGCCAAAATCGGCGTCGGCGCCGTAGAGACCGTATAGCTCGTCGCTCTTGAGCTTCATGATGTCGATCTTGATCGCCGCGAGCAGCGCGCGCCCCGCCTCATCGTCCGGCGTATAAAATGTGACGAGCGCTTCCCTGTCGTCCAAAAGCGTCGTATCCATATAATCCCAGTCGGTCGGACCCTTGCCGTCCGCGATGGCTCGTATGTCCGCCGCGTCCTCCACGGCGACGCCATCCACGCCGTGCTGCAGCAACAGAGCCGTGACAGGCTCCACGCCGCCCGTCGTCGTATATATGCGGGTCTCACAGAACGCCGTCATCGTATATCCCTCGCAGCTTTCAGTCCATAGGCCGGCTGTGCGGCGCGTACCGCCCGTACAGCCGCCCGCGCGATCACCGCCGACGCGAGACTGCCGAGCACATCGGCATCGACATCGACATCCCGCGTACTCATGGCGAAGATCGTGTCGCCGTCCGCCGACGTGTGCACGGGGCGAATCACGCGCGCGTATCCGTTGTGCGCGACCATCGCCAACCGGTTCGCCGCCGTCTTCGTCAGGCGCGCGTTCGTGAGCACGCAGCCTAAGGTCGTATTGATTTGGTAGATGTTTCTGCCGCGTTCGATGTCCCGCAATAGGATGCCTTCGCTGTCCGCGAAGCCGTCGCCGTTCTCATTCAGAAGACCCGCGACGATCCGCCCGTCCCGATCGTCCACCACATCGCCGAGGGCGTTGACCGCGACCACCGCTCCGCATTTCACCGCGCCGACCTGCACGGCAAAAGCACCGATACCCGACTTCATCATGCGCGCCGAGCCCAGATATTTGCCCACCGAAGCGCCCGTACCCGCGCCGAAATTGCCTTCCGTGAAATTGCCGGAAATGGCGTTGGCGCAGGCGGCATATCCCATCGCCCCATCGGGTCGCACGCGCCCGTCCCCGACATTCAAATCAAAGAGGGACGCGCCGCAGACGAGCGGTACCTTGCCGAAACCCGTTTCGAAGCCGACGCCCCGTTCTTCGAGAAATTTCATGACGCCGGAGGCCGCGTCCAAACCGAACGCGCTGCCGCCCGACAGCACGACGGCGTGTATCTTTTCGACCAGATTGACAGACTTCAGCGCTTCCGTCTCCCGCGTCGCCGGACCGCCGCCCCGTACATCCACGCCGGCGACGGCGCCCTTTTCGCACAGAATGACCGTGCAACCCGTACCGGCCGCAGCATTCTCGGCATTGCCGATCTTCACGCCGTCAAAATCCGTGATGGCGATCTCGCGAACGCCGTCAAAATCTTGTATATTCATCTTCCTATGTTCAGACATGCTATCCTTTCTCTATCGCGGCGCCGCGCTTCCGTCCTTCGTATCCCGACGAAAAGCCAGAAGATAGGCCACCGACACGAACACGCCGCCGCCGATGATGTTTCCGATCGTGACAGGCAGCAGATTGTGCGCGAGAAAACCCGGCCAATTCAAGGTGTCCAACATCTCCGATGTCACACCGATCGACCGCGCCGCTTCCGTCAATGCGGCGTCGGACATTGCGAAGATGCCGGCCGGCACATAGTACATATTGGCCACGCTGTGTTCGAAACCCGACGTGATGAACAGCCAGATGGGAAAGAAGATCGCGAGCATCTTCCCCGCCATGGTGTCCGCGCCGAAAGACAGCCAGACAGCAAGACAGACGAGCCAGTTGCACAGAACGCCGAGAATGAGCGCCCTTGCGAACGGCAAGCCGACCTTCCCCGCCGCAATTTTGATCGTCACGGCGCCGAGCACGTCCCCGCCGCTGTGAAACAGTCCCGAGTGATACATGAGCCACGCGAGGAACACGGATCCCGTAAAATTGGCGACATAGACGATGAGCCAGTTCCGAAGCATCGAGGATACGGTGATCCTGCTCCGGATGACGCCGCCGATCATGAGCGTGTTGCCCGTGAAAAGCTCGCCGCCGGCCAAGACCACGAGCATGAGTCCGACGCCGAACACCGTCCCCGCCAACGTCCTGCCGAGACCGTAGGATTCGGGCACGGCCAATAGATTGAAGGCGGCCATATTGGAGCCTTCCGCCGCGAACGCGATGAAAGCGCCCGCCAAAAAACCGAGGACGGCGAGCTTCACAAAGCCGCTCCCGGCCTTGCTCTCCGACACGCTCAAGCTGACGTTTAGTATCTCCTGTGGTTTTAGAGGGTGTTTGTTCATGGTGTTTATTATATCACAAATGCGGAAAACACAAAATCCCAAAGAACCGTCAGACTGCAATTCATACCTTATCTATGGATAAGTGGGTTGCCTGCGTTTGGTTTTTGCTATCCGGCAAAACCGGCGCGGCAGCCGCCAAGCGACCCCGGCGTCCCGTGTATGAAGATGTAGGATAAATAACAGCCTAAACGCGAACTTCAGGATATTGTGTTACAACTATATCATAAGGCGCGACGAATGTGAACCCCCTTGATGTTACGATTGACCCTCCGCATCCTCATTCTTCTCGCGTTTGCGTCTCTTGAAAGCGAGTAACAGGAACAGTGCGGCAATCATCAGCAGGATTACGGCTATAGCGATCCGGCTACCGGCGGATCGTTCGGCGGCGATTTGCGTTTCTTCGTCCTCCGAAGCGCCCGTGTCAACCTGCGTCTCGTCGTCCTCCGTTGGGTTCGTCGAAACCGTGTCGCCGACTTCTGCGCTCTCGTCCGCGCTATCGCTGCTCGGCTCGGATTGGTCGGGCACGTTCGCGGGTTTTGTCTCGGCGGCGATGTTGCTCGTTCCGGAGTTGTCCGGTGTGTTTGGGTTGTCCGGCGTGTTTGGGTTGTCCGGCGTACCCGGGATCTCCGGGGTGATTGGATCACCGCCGCTTGATTTTTCGCGATTAACGACGAAGGTCGCAGTGCCTGTTCCCTCCATATATTTGTCTCTGAACAGAAGCTCTATCGTGTAGCTTCCGTTGTCCAAGCTGTCCATGTAGGCGGAGTCAAGCGTTACGATCGCGCTGCCGGAGGTGAGTGTGCCGCATGGCTTGTCGTTCATTTTGAGGTCGTAGCCCGCGGAGGCCTCGGAAAGGGCAAAGGCGGCGCCATTCAGCGTAACGCTTTTCACGCTGTCAAACGAGCCTTTGATGCGCACGGCGACGGCCTCGCCCGTCACGGTGAGCGGATCGTTCGCGGGCGCGGAATTCGTAATGACGTTATGGGAGTGCGTCAGCGCGGCCAAGGCAGCCTCTATCTCGCCTATCAGGATGGCCGCCGCCTCCTGCGTCAGATTTTCCGCGGCTAAGGCCGCGTCGGCCGCCAAAATCTTCGTGTTAACCAGCGCCAGAGCGAACGCGTCATAGTTTTCCGTGTCGAGCGCGATCTTCTCTATAGCGGTGCGCGCGGCTAAGGCTGCGTTGGCCAAGGCTGTTTTGGTGTTCATATTCGCGACCACCATCATGGGGAGGGTAAATTCCAACGGCTCGTAGCAACCGGC
>JAISQM010000011.1 GCA_031274195.1 Eubacteriales Family XIII. Incertae Sedis bacterium | reverse complement strand
CAGCGTCTGAATGGGCGCGGTGACGATGCTGTCCCCCGTATGCACGCCGACCGGATCGAAGTTTTCCATGCCGCAGACGGTGATACAGTTGTCCTTGCCGTCCCGCATGACCTCGTATTCAATCTCCTTCCAGCCCGCTACGGATTCTTCCAGCAATATCTGGCCGATGGCACTGTTCTCCATGCCGCGTTCCGCGAGCAGCCGCAGTTCCTCGTCGTTCGCCGCAATGCCGCCGCCCGTACCGCCGAGCGTATAGGCCGGCCTGATGATGACGGGATAGCCCGCCTCACGCGTGAACGCCAAGCACTCGTCCAGATTCGTCGCAATCACGCTGCGCGGAATCGGCTCGCCGATCTCCATCATCAGCTTGCGAAATTCCTCGCGATCCTCGGCGCGGCGTATGCTGTCCATGTTCACACCGAGTAGCCTGACGCCGTACCGCTCCAATATTCCCGCCATCTCGAGCTCCATCGCGAGATTCAGCCCCGTCTGCCCGCCGAAGCCCGCGAGCATACCGTCGGGCCGCTCCCGCTCGATGATAGCGGTCAACGCCTCCGCGGTGAGGGGCTCGAGATAGACCTTGTCGGCGATGCCGGGGTCCGTCATGATCGTCGCGGGGTTGCTGTTTACAAGCACGCACTCGATGCCTTCCTCGCGGATGGCCTTGCAGGATTGGGTTCCGGCGTAGTCGAATTCCGCCGCCTGACCGATGATGATCGGCCCGGAGCCGATAATAAGAACCTTCTTCAGCGCTTCATTCTTAGGCATCGGATCGCCCTCCCTTCCCCGTATTCATCAATTCTATAAACCGGTCAAACAGATATTCCGAGTCGTTTGGACCCGGCGAACCCACCGGGTAATACTGCACGGAAAATACGGGAAGTTCCCTGTGCCGCATACCCTCCACCGTACCGTCGTTCAGGTTGAAATGGGTGATAATCATGCCCTTGTCCTCGACGCTGTCCGCATCCACGGCGTAACTGTGATTCTGCGAGGTGATCGCGGATTTATCCGTTTCAATATCGCGGACGCCGTGATTTCCGCCCCGATGTCCGAACTTCAATTTATATGTCTTGCCGCCAACCGCCAACGCCAACACCTGATGTCCCATGCAGATACCGAAGATCGGCAACTTACCCAAAAGCGACCGCACGACCTCTATGCCGCGCGTCGCTTCCTCCGGGTCGCCCGGCCCGTTGGACAGAAACAGCCCGTCCGGCTTCACGGACATGATCTCCTCCGCGCTCGTGCCGTAGGGAAAGAGGTAGACGTCGCAGTTCCGGTTCGTCATTGACGTGATGATATTGCGCTTAATTCCGAAATCCAAGATCGCCACTCGCTTGCCGTTTCCGGAGAAATGTTGCACTTCTTTCGTTCCAACCTCTGTCATATAGTCGTACCGCAGCGTCGTTTCCGCGAGCAGCCGTTCGGCCTCGTCCCGCGTGATATCCTCCGTGCTGACGACGCATTTGACCGTTCCCTCATTCCTGATCTTCTTCGTAATGGAGCGCGTATCGACGTAATAGACGCCCGGCACGTCCTGCCGCGCGAGCCAGTCGCTGATGTTCATCACGCTGCACCTGTTCGACGGCCGGAAGCTGATGTCCCGCGTCACGAGTCCGAACGCGTGTATGGCGCCGGACTGCCAATCGAGTTCGCTGACACCGTAATTGCCGATCAGCGGATAGGTCATGTTGATGATCTGCCCCTTATATGAGGGGTCTGTCAGTATACCCTGATAACCCGTCATGGACGTGTTGAACACCAACTCCCCCACATTCGTCTTTGCCGCGCCGAACCCCCTGCCTCTGTAGAGCGCTCCGCCATCGAGATAGATCATGCCTTCCATAAATCCGTAATCCTTCCTATCGATGCACACTATATCATATCGTCCGTTTATAATTATACATAAAAAATTATGCTTATGCAAGCGGATAGAAAAATAAGGACCCTCGCAAATAGTCAAAAAAAGAACCCTTACGGGTTCTTCTCAGTAGTTTGACACCCCATATAAAACAGCGAATCAATATCCCTTGTAGTTGCAACCTATAGGGGATATTTCTTTCTGATCACAAAAACATTTTATGCGTGTAAATATGCGTAAAGTATGTTATGATATATACGTACCGCTTTAGCGAGTCGAAATTGATGAGAATGCGCAGTCAGGAGGAACCTATGTATCTTAATGTATCGAAGAAGAAAGATGGCCGGACGTATCTTTCAATCTCTAAGAATTACCGTGACAAGAATACAGGCAAAACTCGTACAAAGTCCGTTCAATCAATCGGATATGTTGACATATTAAAAGAAGAATATGCCGATCCGATTGCCCACTTCAAGGAAGTCGCGCGGCAGATGACCGCATTGGAGAAGAAAGAAAAGAGCGTTACGCTTGCGCTTTCAATAGATGAGGATATTCTGCCGGATACAGATAACCGTAAGAATTACGGCTATGCTGCGCTCATGAAGATATACCACGAGTTACTGTTGCATGAATTCCTTGCCGCGAAGGCCAGATATCAAAAATTCAAATTCAATACAAACTCGATTATGCTACTGCTTGTAATCTCACGCATCCTCTCGCCCGGTTCGAAGAAGAAAGCCTTTGACGAAAAAGGACGTTACTTCGAGCGCTTTGATTTTGAACTTGCGGATGTTTACCGTGCGTTATCACATTTTGCGGGGATTGGAGCCGCGACGCAGAAATTTCTGAACGAACAGATCACGAAACAGTATGGACGCGACACAAGCATCATCTACTTCGACTCTACGAACTTCTACTTTGAAATTGATAATCAGGATTATCTACGTAGGCGCGGCGTCAGCAAAGAGCGCAGACCAAATCCAATCGTACAGATGGGACTTGCGATGGATCGTGATGGTATTCCAATCAGTTACGATATATTTCCGGGCAACAAGCATGACAGCGAAACTTTCAGGAATGTCATAGGGAAAATCTGCAAGAACTATGGGACAGGCAGGATTATCGCTGTCGGCGACATGGGCATCATCACCGCCGACAACATCTGGTACTTGATTGGCGGCAAACCCCACAAACCCCGGCACGGATATGTGTTCAGCTATTCGGTAAGAAAGGCGTCGGGCAAATTTCAACAGTATGTCTTATCTGATGATGGCTATGTAAACAGAAAAGGAGAGCCTGCATCGGATGAAGACAACTACAAGATCAAGAGCAGGCGTATTGCCCGCGGCATCGATGTGCATTTTGGAACAGAGGGTAAAACAAAGAAAAAGAACATATACGAAAAGCAAGTCGTTTTCTGGAACAAGAAATATGCAGACAAATCGAAAGCCGAGCGAGAGATTATGCTCGCGAAAGCGCAGATATTCATTAAGAATCCGGAGAAATACAAAAAGCATACGGGGCACGGCTCCGCCAAATATATCAATGGGATCGACAAGGATACCGGCGAGATCAATCCGTCTCAAATACTCTCCATCAATTATGAACTTGTGGCGGAAGAAGAAAAATACGACGGTTACTATGCGATCGTCACAAGCGAATCGGATATGAGCGAGGAACAGATCATAGCTACATATCGCGGTCTTTGGGAAATAGAAGAATCTTTCCGCATTACAAAAGGGGATCTTGAAGCGCGTCCTGTATTTGTATCTCGGCAAGATCGCATCGAAGCACATTTCCTTACCTGTTTTATCGCACTTGTAATCGTAAGGTTGCTTCAGAAAAAAACAAACCATGACTTTTCCGTAGGCCGAATTATCGATACGCTCAATCGCATTTCATGTTCAAACATTCAAGACAACCTCTATCTGTTTGACTA
>JAISQM010000004.1 GCA_031274195.1 Eubacteriales Family XIII. Incertae Sedis bacterium | reverse complement strand
AATTTCACCAAACGCACATTGCGCAATACGCGCAGCTGATGTGATATCGCGGATTGGCTCATCCGCAACCGTTCGGCGATCTCTTGAACGCAGAGGTCTTCCTTTGAAAGCTCGTAGATGATCTTCAGCCTCGTCGGGTCTGAGAAGTTCTTGTAGAGCTCCGCAAGCGTATTGAATTCATCTGAATAAGTGTTCATATGAGCATTATATCCGATCACCCGATACGATGTCAAGTGGCTTCCGCGCACGGTGTGATATTTTCTTGCGCATGTCTTGCGCACGGTGTGATATTTTCTTGCGCGGGCATGATAATTACCGTAATATATATTACGTCGCCCAAAAGAACATAAAATGACATATTAGGAATATATTATTACCTTTCGAAAAATAAGTGTTGCAAACCATGACTATGCAGTATTACACTTAGTCTCACAAATCCGTTTTCTATGTTGAAAAGTTGAAAGAAGAAAAGAGGTGAAAAAAAATGGGATGCCAAACGCAAAACCTCGCGCAAGAACTGTTTTATTATCCGCAAGCATCGATCTCGACCTGTGCATTGTGCGGAGGAGCAGTGGGGACGGTGAACTTCAAAGGCAAGCTTGTCTGCGAAGATTGCTGTGAAGTGGTCAAAGATTTATATCAAACAGGGATTTAGCAGAGCCATCCCCTGACCACGAACGTCAAACAGAGATGCCTGAAATGGAGAGCAGGAGCAAGTTACCATCGGAGGAAGCGCCTCTGTTCTCCACTACCGGCAGTTCGTATCTTCACAGTCACGTTTTCCCTCGGGAGAGCGATGAATCGTTCTTATTCCTGAAACTCGTCTTTTACGCGCCCAAAGAAGCTGAAAGTATTCACGCCGACGATCTCGACATCCGCGAACTTTCCGATCGATCGATCATCCGACGCGAAATTGACCAACTTCCCGCCCGCCGTGCGCCCCGTCAGCATCGTCTCGTCGGTCTTGCTCCTGCCCTCTGCGAGCACCCGCTCCGTACGTCCCACATAGAGCCGATTTTTTTCGAGGGTAATGGCGTTGACACGTTCCACCATCCTGTTAAACCGTCGGTGCTTCACATCTTCCGACACCTGCGCGTCGTATTCCGCGGCCGGTGTGCCTTTCCGCGGAGAAAACAGAAAGGTGAACGCCGAATCGAACCTCGCCCGCTCAATCAGATCCATCGTCTCCTCAAAATCCGCTTCCGTTTCTCCGGGAAAACCGACGATCAGATCCGTCGTAATTACGATATCCGGCAGCACCTCGCGCAATTTCGCCAGCAAGGACAGATAGGTCTCCTTTGTGTAGCCGCGATTCATGCACTCGAGAATATGGTCGCTGCCCGCCTGCACGGGCAGGTGTACACCGGGGCAGAGCTTCTCAAGCTCCGCAAACGCCCGTATGAGCTTGTCCGAGAAGTCCTTCGGGTGCGATGTCATGAAGCGGATGCGCGACAGTCCTTCCACCTCGCTCAGCAGATACAGCAGATCCGGAAAATCTACATACTGTTCGCTATCCGCGGCGTCCCGCCCTCTGTAGGAATTCACATTCTGACCGAGCAACGTGATCTCCTTTACACCGTCCGCACAGAGATTGCGCACCTCTCCGATAATCTGTTCGGCTCCGCGGCTCTGCTCCCTACCCCGCGTATAGGGTACGATGCAGTAGGTGCAGAAATTGTTACAGCCGCGCGTGATGTTCACGAAGGCCTTGTAGGGATACCTTCTCGCGGCGGGCAAGCCCTCCACGATCTCGCCGCCCTCGTCCCACACGCTGACGACCTTCGCCTTTTCGTCGGTCACATTGGCAAGCAACCGCGAAAACTCGTGGATGTTGTGAGTCCCGAACACGATGTCCACCCAACCGTATGTCGATTTGACCCGATCGACCACGTGCTGCTGTTGCATCATACAGCCGCAGACCGCGACGACGGTATGCGGCGCGGCCTCCTTTATCTTCTTGATCCGGCCGAGCAGTCCGAAAAATCGGTTGTCGGCGTTTTCCCGCACGCTGCAGGTGTTGACCACGATCACGCCGGCCGTCCGCCACTCAGACGCGCGCGCATAGCCCATAGTCTCGAGCATACCCGCTATGGTTTCGGAATCCCGTTCATTCATCTGGCAGCCTAAGGTTTCAATGTGATAGGTTTTTCTGTCTTTTTCGCCCATAAGAATGATTATATCACACATACATGATTCTATATGATAGAATTATTGTGATTACGCAGTAGGGTGGCGAGCAACAGTTGTCATTTTATGACGGAAGCTGCGGCCATTTCTTGCCGCCCCACTGAGTCCGTCACACATTGTATAATGAACGAGAGGAGCGCGAGGGCAATATGGAGAAGCACGAAATCGACTACTATCTAAAGAAGGATCATGCGGCGGCGATACGCGCGGCGGCGGAAACGTTGCGGGGCGTCATCCGGGAGACCCCGCTCATACGCAGCGATTTCTACAGCGATGAGTATGGCTGCCATGTGCTTATGAAGCCGGAACATCTGCAGATCACGGGTTCGTTCAAGATCAGGGGCGCGTACAACAAGATCGCGGGACTGTCCGCCGCGGAAACGAGCTCCGGCGTCATCGCTTCGTCGGCGGGCAACCACGCGCAGGGCGTCGCCTATTCGGCGCGGGCAAAGGGCATCCCCGCGACCATCGTCATGCCGAGCATCACGCCGCTCATCAAGGTGAACGCGACAAAGTCCTACGGCGCGGATGTCATCCTCCACGGAGATGTCTACGACGAAAGCTACAACCGGGCGATCGAACTTGCGGAAGAAAACAATTACGCCTTCGTCCATCCTTTCGACGATTATGAAGTCCTATGCGGCCAGGGTACCATCGGTCTGGAGATTCTGAACGAGCTGCCGGAGATCGACGAGATATTGACGCCCATCGGCGGCGGCGGACTCATCGGCGGCATCGCCCTCATCGCGAAAGCGCTCAATCCGAAGATCAAGATCATCGGCGTCGTGCCCAAGGGCGCAAAATCCATGAAGCTCTCTCTTGAGGCTGGTGAGATCCGTCGGTTGGACAAGGTGCGCACGAGCGCGGAGGGCGTGGCGGTGAAACAGCCGGGTCATCTGACCTTTGCCATAGCGCAGCGATATGTGGACGATATCATCACGGTCTCGGAACAGGATATCATGGAGAATATCCTGCTCACGATGGAGAAACATAAATTTGTCGTGGAAACCGCCGGCGTCGTATCCCTCGCCGGATTAAAAAAGCGGGCGAAACACGGGAAGCGCATCGCCTGCATCCTGAGCGGCGGCAACATCGACACCGTGACCATCAGCTCCATCATCAACGAGGGCATGATCAGCCGCGGAAGGATCATGTGTTTCTCCGTGGAACTGCCGGACAGACCGGGGCAATTGGTCAAGGTCGCCACATTGCTCGCGGAAAACGGCGCCAATGTAATCGGTCTGGAACACAACCAGTTCAAGGTACTCGACCGGTATTCCAACAAGGTCGCCCTCGAAGTGACGGTGGAGACCAACGGACCGGATCACATCAAGCAGGTGCTGCACATTCTCGGCGAGAACGGATTCGACATTCGGCGCATCTACTGAATAACATCCGGTAAATGACATCCCGCGTCAGCGCAATATTCGCGTGGCCAACGCCGCCGTAATCGGTATTGCAAGCACGATGGCAATACTGCCGGAAAATCCTTTCATGATCTCCAGCATCAGCAGATCCATGTTGATGATCCGTCTGTATGGCATGTTATACATAAAAATCACGAGCAGACTGTTGATGCTGCTGCCCGTAAAGGCTAAGATCAGCGTATTCGTCATCGTTCCCATGATGTCCCGGCCGATGTTCATGCCGGAGCGCATGATCTGCGTTCCGGAAAGCGTCGGATTCAGCTCTTTCATCTCAAAGAGCGATGAAGCCAGCGACATGGTCGTGTCCATCATGGCGCCGGAGGTGGCGATGATGATCCCGGCAAACACGATGTCGTGGATGCCGAGCGCCGTGTTCTGGGCGATAAAGATCAGGTGCTCCGCCTCCGGAGTGTTGTAGGTGGAGAGATTTGTGAACGCGCCGAATGCGAAAGCGATGCCGCCGGCGGCGAAGGTGCAGAGGATGCAGGAGACGCCCGCGATTATCGTCTTGGCGGACAGCCCGTTCAGCGCCAGCAGCGTGACCGATGTGGACACCATGACGATGATGCTCGCCGCAATGATGGGATTTACGCCCCGAAGCAACAGCGGCACAAACAGGAAGATGACGCAGGTGAGCGTAAACACGAGGGCGAAGATGGATTTCAGCCCTTTCTTGCGTCCGACGATCGCCACGGCCGCAAAGAACAGCAAGGCGAGGACGTAGGCGGGCATTTCTCTGCTGTAGGCGACGAGTATGCCGGTGTTGAAGCCGTCGTAGCTCTGCGCGATCATCTTCGTCCCCACTTTCGCAGGTTTGTTGTCGACGCGCGTGATGAAATTGTTCAGCAGTATCCTGCGACCCTTATCCGGCCCCGTCAGCATCTCCAATTCCAGTTCCTGCGTCCCTATCTCGATCTCCGGGAAATCGGGGTCGGGCATGCGGGTATCGGAAACCACCTTCACCACGACCGCTTTCTCATATCGATTGCCCACCTGCGCGTCGCCGGGCAACGGATAGGAGAGCGTCACGTTGAACCAGATCAAAAACGCGATAAATCCTAAGATAAACAGCCCCCAGATCAGAGCCGTTCTGTTCAGTCTATTCAATAGATTGGGCGGGGATTTTTTTTGTTTCATCGATGCATCCTTCCTCCAAAAAAATGGCAAGGGGAGATGTATCTCCCCTTGCTCGTCGGTTGTACTCTCTTATGCCGCTTTGCCCTCTTGGAGTATGTAGTGGCTGATGATGATGAAATCCAGCGTATCCACAACTCCGTTCCGGTCGATGTCGCATCCGGGGTCATACGCTGTCGATTGAAATTCGCCGAGTGCGTAGGACAAGTCCTTAATGTCGACACTACCGTCGCCCAAGACATCCGCCGCATTCGCATATCTGTAGAATGTCGTCGTAGCCTTCGCTTCTTCGCCCTCTACAACGGCGTTCACCTTTTTGATCGGCTCAACGATTGCTCCATTTGAGATCGTCGCGTTCACCGTCTCCGCGCTCACCAATGTCACCGTCGTATCGACAAGATCGGCAGGGACAGGCTGCTTCGCTTTGAATGTGTAGGTCACGACATCCTGCTTGTCCGCCTGCGGAATCAAGGTCTTGATCCCCGTGATCACGCGTACCTGATTATCTGCCGGTTCGTCGATGCTGTTTACGAGCGATTCATCTTCGGGAAAGGCGCTCGCCGCGCTGACAAATTCCAACACGTCCTCGTCATATTCGATCGTCGTATCGAAGGCATTGGCGTTCACGATGTTGTTGTACGCCACCGTGTAGGTGATATCCTCGTTCGTGTCGACCACCGCGAGCTCCGATCCCGTGATCTCCGCGCTGACCGGCTCATCACGCACCATGGTCATGGTGTCGTAGAGATACTTCGGCGTCGTGATCGTATCTGAGTCCGTATTGTACTTGAACATGTAGGTCTTGACCTCCACTTCCGTCTCGGAGACCTCCATCTCGACGATGACCTGCTCCTGCTTGACATCGCTCCCGGGTCCGTCTTCCACTCCGTCAAAATTGTAATCCGTGCTGGCCGAGTCGATATCGAGGAAGGTGTATCCCGGCGCGATCGGATCTTCCGCACCTACGGCGTAGTTCTTCCATGAATACCACTTTAGACCGCCCGCGTGACCGCCGATCATGTAGAGGGGCGCGTTCTCGGGCTTGTTGATGGAACCATCCGCATTGGTCGTGCGATCCGCCTTGTAGCCAAGCTCATTCACGAATCCGCGCGAGTATACGTGGTCGTGGCCTTGAAGCACCATGTCCACATCGAGCTCGGCGAAGATCGGAAGCCAAAACTTGCGCGCAGTTACGACATCGGAATCCGTGATGTGAGACGCGCCCGTGACGAGTGACTTATGGAAGCCAACGGCCGTCCACTGTCCGCGCGCCTTCGCGTCGGCCACAGCCGCCCGCAGGAATGTCTCCTGCTCCGTTTTCGCGGACGCATTGCTATGTGCCGCCTCCAGATTCAGTCCGATGAAAGTGAGCGGGCCGTAATCGTAGGAATAGACGATCCGGTTCGTCACACTGCCGGACTCCAAGGTCGGCGCGTTGATGTGACGGTTGAAGGTATTGTTGTCGTGGTTGCCCTGTACGGCGGAGATGAGGTAGTTGCCGAACATCTCCTCGCCGCCCGTCGGAAATGCGCCGCCGTTGGAGAACATATACTCCCATTGGGATTCATTCGCAGCGGTATCCGTGATGTCTCCCGCCAGATATACGAAGTCCGGATCCATATTCGCAACCTCTTGCAACGTGGCACCCAGCGCTTTCGCATTCGTCGCGTTAGACACCTGCGTATCGGCCAGATAGACGAAGCGGATGGGATCTTCGCTGTCCGCCGTGGGCGCGGTCTTGAACTGCCCCGCAAATGTCATCGCGTTTCCGACTGCGTACACATAGTCGGTATCGGATTCCAGACCCGTGACGTTTATCTTATGAAGGTACTTACCGCCCTGACCATTGCTTGCCGACGATTCGCCTATCGTTGTTTCGCCTGCATAGGTGAGTGCTTCTCCCGTTCCGTCGGCCTTTTCGATCACGATCTTCGCGTCGTCGGAAGCGACGGTCGTATAGGTGACGTTCACCGCATCCGAGGGATCGTCGCCCATGTGGACGTTGACCTGTTTAGGCGTCTTGTTGACGTCCGTCGGCGGCGTGATCTCGCCGTAGGTCGCCGTGAGGCTCATGCCCCAGTAGATGTCGGAACTGTTGGTGGCTCGGTTGTGTACGTCGGCCGCGAGGGTGTTCTCGCCTTCCACCAGATACTGACGGTAGGCGGAAAGATCGACGGTCACATTCGCTTGCTCCTCCGTGGGTTCCCAGTTGCCCGGCGCTACAGTCGTATAAGAAAGATCACCTTCCGGCACATTCAGCCGCGATACCTCGTGCCCGTTCAGATAGAGTACATAGCCGTCGTCGATGCTGATGTCCGCGCTGAGCGCTGTCATGTTCGCGATGTTCTCCACCGTGAAATCCTTGCGGAAATAGTAGGTGATGTAGGCCGTAGAACTTGACGCACCTTGAGCACCCTTTGTAATCACCGTTCCTCCCGAAATCGGGCCAAACCGGGGACTGGTGTCTGTCTCCGGATAGCCGAGGGGCGATGGGGCGCTCGGCCACGTGCCGTCGTCAAAATTCTTGCTTCTGAAATCGGTCGCTATTTCCCCGAACAAGTTCACACCCGTGTCGATATATTTCCACTCATCGTGATTCGCGATCAGTACGGTCGTACTGCCCTCACCGCCTTCCGCGAACGCGCTCGTCGGCACGGTCAGCGCAATCAGTGATAGAACCATCACTGCAATCAGCGCCGAGCTGATTCGCTTTCTTGTCTTTAACGTAAATGTCTTTGCCATTTTAGAAAACCTCCTTCTTTTCTTTAACTCTCGCCGCGTTCTCTTCTTTTGCTCTTTATCAATAAAAATCCCAAGGTGACGACGGCCGTCAGGCACACGATCGTTAAGACCAACAATGCCATGTTCAACGTCGCCATGTCGCCATTTGGAACATTAGTGTTCACGATCCCCCCGGCGCGGGGATCTTCGGAGGAAGGATTCGGGTCTGTGTTCCCGATATCGCCGGATGTAATTTGCTCGTTTGCGCTGTCCGTGACAGCTTCGTCGTTTTCGACATTGACTGTGTCGGTCGAAACCGCATTGGCACTCGCAGTGCCTCTGTTCTTACTGTCACTGTTACTGTTGCCGCTGCCCTTGCTCGATGAAGAGGCAGGCGGATGATCTACCGGAGTGCCGACCGGTGGATTGCCGACGCCGGGATCATCGCCCGCCTCGGGCGGATCTAAAGGCGGAACCGTATTGTTCGCTCCCTCCCTGTCGATTGCGATCTTCTTGCGCAGAGGTACGTTCTCCGTATGGAACGTACCTCCGTCTATGGAATAAAACGCGGCATGGTCGACGACCATCGACGTATTTCGCGTTCCCGTGTAATTCACTCGTACCGTGGCTGTCACCTTGCCCTTGTAATCATTGTCGCCGGAAAACACGCTGAACCACGTCAATCCACGCGCTTCCTCGGGTCCTGCCTTAGAAATAGCCTTGCTATAGGACACCGATTTGATTGTCACGCCCTCGCCGCATTGGATCGCCAACTCCACCCCGGCGTACGCGTCCGCGCGCTCCATCGTGATCGGCACGGTAAAATCGGTTTGCGTCTTAGAGAGAACAACCCGCGAATCGGTGGTTACCGAAGCCGCAGGTTGTGTTTCCGCAAAGGCGACGGAAAATCCCGAAAGGATCACCGTCGCCGCGATCAGAATGGCCAGTAGCCGTCTCGCGTTTTTTTCTATGAATATGCTTTCATGCAATATGTCGGTTCTCTGTTTCATTTTGCAATTCCTCCTCATATCAATCACAAATCACTCATCGCCTACTACGATAAGCCCCCGATGTAAAATCCAAATTTCGATAAAGTAAATTGCAGGTTAAGGCTTTGTAAAGTTAGGGAGACTGCGTCAACGGCATTTTGCGGAAACTTGCAGAAAACATAAAGTTGATAAACGTATATGTATGCATTATAATATTCAATATTAGCAATGTGTAAACGGATAACCGAAATACTCGCTGACGAAACAGGCGGTAAGAGTTATAAGGCGCACAAGTACAGCCTTGATGGTGCTGATCGTCCCAATCCCGATTACGGTGATGTAGATAAGGAACTTGAATGGAACGAGTACGGAAACCGTATTTAGACCATCTATAATTTCAAACTTTCGTCCATCGATTTGTGCAGAATCATTTAGAAGCGGCAACACCTCGTATTCCACTTCAATATCCTCTAATTCTACTTTATATGTAAGTATTTTCCCATTAAATGTTCCTTGGATCATTCACTCTCTCTCCATTGGCGAGAGCAATTCATCTGCTACAAATTTTCTTTACTATCAACAAGTCGATATTTACGATTCTTTTTTTCACCAAGTGCTTCAAGCACACCTTTATCCGTAAGATTCCGCAAGAAACGCTTTACGCTCCCTTCAGATTTTCCTGATAAATCTCGTGCCTCCGCATTTGTAATCCATTCACTATCATGAAGAAATGGAATGAGTGACTCGATAAATCGTCTTTCGGCAGGTGTCAGTTTATCGGCAACTTTTATCGGCAACTTATCGGCAACTTTTATCGGCAACTTATCGACCCCGTCCTCAATTACCTCTTCAATATTCTTGACGATAATAGGCTCAAACTCTTCATGCATAAATATCGTGGTGCTCAGGAAGCGTCGACCTGCCTCTGTCTCAAACAACGGAGCGGGGGAGCCATTTTGCTTCAAGGCTCTTAGTATTTTCTTGATGCCTGTAGATAACTTCTCGGATAGATCGATTTCTTTCAGGAATTCGCCAATCCTCTTATTCCGATACTTATGCGCAACCGCTTTCCCTGCACAGAATTTATCCCAGTCGATTGTCAGATCGGGGCCCGGGTAATTTGATACCATAATCCGGTTCGGGTAAATTCGTATTTCTACCGGATCGCAATCGTCATATCGACGATGGAACTGTGCATTGACCAGGACTTCCTCAATGGCAGCGTAGGGGTAGTTGAAAAATCTCCGTGCTTCCGCCTGCCCGGGAACCTTTACAATCCGCTCCGTAAATATCTTTGTCTCCATGTAATCCAGAGCCTTGCGAATCTGTACATGGATTGGACCAGTGATGAGAACCTCATCGAAAACATCCGAACCTTCCTCCTCTTCATCCTGAAACCAAACGATCTTGGTCACCGCATCATTAATGTACTTTTCAGGGTACTCACAAAACATAAGTAGCCCGATATTCTTGATCGCAATCCCAACATCCGTTGGATTCGCCACTTGTAGTGCAAGCAATAAATCCTCCGCAGCCATAGTATTTCTATAAGGCAGTAGTGAGCTATCACTATCAACGAGGAAATCTTCAAGGTAAGCTCTCCTGATATCATCGATCGTGGCCTTTCGATTTTCTCTGTCATCAAATGGGACGGAGTTGAATTTATTGTACAGTTCAAATAGGTCAGAGCCTTTCGCAGCAGTTTTGGTAGCTGCAAACTTAATATAATATTCCTTTGGCTCATCCCCTTTTTTCTTGCCCAGGACATTTTTGAAAACGCTATACGGACCGGCATCTCCACCGGAACACCAGATATAAATCAAATACTTCCCTTGATATTCTTTCACCTCAATCTGAGGCAGATACCTTGGTTCGATGAAGTTACAGTACTCGAGGATCTTTTGCTGGATTTCATCCAATTTCCCCTTTGCAATTCCGACAGGCGGTAACTTGGGGAGACCATCGCTCTTTGCATCTATGCCAAGAACAATATATCCTCCATTCGTATTTGAGAAATCATTCGCAAATGCGCAAATCGTTTGGATGACCTCATTTGGATTCCATCCCTCTTTATATTCCACACGGTCTTGTTCAACGACCCTGCCCTTGAGCAACGTTTCAAGTTTTAGTGGTATCATAAATCCCTCCATTGAAACTCCAATCCGGCTTGAATTCACACATGTTTCGGCCGATTCATGAGGAAAACCGTACGAAGCGGGAAGAATGCGCAGTTATTAGTTTTCCTCCCGCAACACCTTCCAAGAGCCGGTTTTGTCGCTGCCTACTCTTTCAATGTAACCGCCGTCTTTTAACACCTTTATTCTGTGTTTTGCCGTTGCAATACCAATTCCGAGCTTGCCCGCAATCTCCATCGCAGTGATAAGGTATTCATTCGTCTTGTAAACAGAACGGTTGAGATCCTCGTAATTTGCACGAACAAGGCTATTCCCGTTCGCGGCGTTTCGGCCGGTTCATGAGCGAGTTGAGCGCGGCCCGCGCGTCCATCTCGCCCCGGATCACCTTACAGATGCTCTCCGTGATGGGCATATCGACTGCGAGCTTCCGCGACAGGTCGTAGGCCGCCTCGGCCGTGTAGATGCCTTCCACTACCATACCCACCTGCGCCGTAGCCTCTTTCGGGTCTATGCCCTCGCCGATCAGTATGCCGCAACGCCGGTTTCGGCTGTGCATACTCGTACACGTGACGATGAGATCGCCGATGCCGGACAGTCCCGAAAAGGTCTCCGCATGCGCGCCCATTTTGACGCCGAGCCGCACCATCTCGGTCAGACCTCGCGTCATGAGCGCCGCCTTCGTGTTGTCGCCAAAGCCCATGCCGTCGGAGATGCCCGCGCCGAGGGCGATGATGTTCTTCAGCGATCCGCCAAGTTCCAAACCGAGGACATCGGTGTTCGTGTAGATTCGGAATCGGTCGGTCATGAATACGTCCTGCACGCGCTCCGAGGCCGCTATGTCCGCGGAGGCCACGGCCACCGTCGTCGGCATGTTTACGCCGACTTCCTCGGCATGGGACGGGCCGGACAGCACCGCGTAGGTATGATTCGGTGCGCATTCGGCCGCAATCTGCGAAATGGTCTTTAGGCTGCCCTGCTCGATGCCCTTCGCCGCATTGACGATAATCGTCTGCGGGTCAACCAGCGGAAGTGCCGACGCGAGGGCACTTCTGAAATGCTGCGCGGGTACGACAAAAAGCAGGATGTCCGCATTCGCTGCGGCCTCATGGGCAGAGGCGGCGACAGAGACACGATCCAATAGCTTGATGCCCGGCAGATACCGCCGATTTTCCCTGCTTGCGCGCATCTCGGCCAAGAGTTCGTCGTTCACATCCCATATCGCGACAGCGTGACCGCTACCACCCAGCAGGTTCGCGAGCGCCGTACCCCAGCTGCCCGCACCGATTACGCCAATTTTTGTTATATTTTCCATAATGATTTATATCTCCTTATCATCGTCTGCGTTTTTCTTATCCTTGCCGCCGATGCTGAATTTTGATTCCGTTCCGTTCAGAATGCGCTTGATGTTTCCAAAATGCTTGACGACGATCAACACGGCGATGAACAGAATCCAGCCGGCATACCAATGATTGAAGAAGTACCCCAGCGGAATGGCGACGATGGCCGCGAGGACGACGCCGGCGGACACCATGCGCACGGTCAACACCGTAAGCAGAACGATCGCGATCAGCAACAGTGCCAGAAGCGGCTCCACGGCCAACAATACGCCGAAGGTCGTGGCGACGCCCTTACCGCCCTTTAATTCGTGGAGGGCCGGCCACATATGCCCGAGAATGACGGCGATCCCGCAGATCATCCCAAACGGAAGACCGAAAAAACGCACGCCCAATAAGACGGGAATAAACCCTTTCAGCACATCCACAGCAAAGGTGATCGCGCCGGCCTTTTTTCCGATGGTGCGCAACACATTCGTGGTACCCGCATTGCCGCTGCCCTCGCTGCGCACATCGACGCCGTAGATTTTGCCGAGTATGATGGCGGGGTTGATGTTCCCGATAAAATACGCGGCGATGACGAGCAACGCCAAGATCAGATGATTCGCGGGGATAGCTTGCAGCGATTCAAAGAAACCGACGGAGAGAAGCGGCGTCATTGCGATTCCCCCTTCTCGCGGAACACGAACTTGATGGACGTGCCGTCAAAGCCGAAGTTCTCCCTTATCCTGTTTTCTATGTATCTGGCGTATGAAAAGTGCATCAAATCGCGGCGGTTGACCTTGAAGGAAAACAGCGGCGGCCGTATGCTCACCTGCGCCGCGTAATATATCTTCAGGCGCTTCCCCTTGTCGGAAGGAGGATTGTGCATCATCATCGCGTCCTGAATCAGGCTGTTCAACTGACCCGTGGAGACGCGCTGTGAACGGTTTTCCGCGACGATCGCCGCGGTCTCCAACACGCTCATAAGCCGTTGACCGGTCTTCACCGAGATGAATACGACCGGCGCGTAATTCATAAACGGAAGCTCCGCGCAGACCTTCTCTCGATATTCCTCCAGCGTCCCCGTTTCCTTTTCGATCAGATCCCATTTGTTGATGACGATCACGATGCCCTTGCCGGCCTCGTGCGCCAAGCCGCCGATCTTCTTGTCCTGCTCCGTCACACCGTCCCGCGCGTCTATCATGAGCACGCACACATCGCAACGCTCGACGGCCGCGATGGCACGAATCACGCTGTATCTCTCGATGTCGTCCGACACCTTGCTTCGGCGCCGGATGCCCGCCGTATCGATGAGAATATAGTCCGCGCCCTCCCACGTGAAGGGCGTATCGATGGAATCCCGCGTCGTTCCCGCCACCTCGGATACGATGACGCGATTCTCGCCCGTCAGCGCGTTGATGAGGGAGCTCTTGCCCACGTTCGGTTTCCCGATGATGGCGATGCGCGTGGCACCGTCGTCGTCTTCGTCTCCCTCGTCCGGCGGCAGACCTTCGGTGATGCGGTCGAGCGCGTCGCCCAATCCCGTCATATTCGCAGCGGAGATCGGCGTAGGTTCCCCCAATCCCAACTCATAGAAATCATAGAAATCGTCCGGAGGCGTCCCGGAATCGACCTTATTGACGAGGAGCACCACCTTCTTGCCCGTCCGCGTGAGCATGGCGGCCACCTCCGTATCCATGGAGGTCAAACCGTCCTTGCCGTCCACGAGAAACACGATCACGTCGGCCATCTCCATCGCGATCTCCGCCTGCTCCCGCATCTGCGAAAGCAACAC
>JAISQM010000111.1 GCA_031274195.1 Eubacteriales Family XIII. Incertae Sedis bacterium | reverse complement strand
AGATGACTAATATGCAAGGAAAGGACGGGATGAGCGGGGTAGGCGGGGTCTGGAGATGACAGGGAGACAGTTCTCTTGTCATCTCCTCTTGCCATCAAAAAATGGGACGGATGTCGGCGAGCAATGGCCGGCGGACACCCCTCCCCTTTGATACATAATACACGATCCGGCTCGCAAAGCCGTCATGGTTTTGGCACTGTTATCCTACATCAATGACTTTGCCGGAGGTGGTGTGCACTTTCACGTCTAAGATAATTTCTTTCTCCTGCGGATACTCTTTTAATGAGAACGGATTTACGATTTCGATGCGTTCATATTCGGATTCAGGAAGGTCGAGGATCGACTTGAGCAGCGCGGTGAGCAGCTCGATATTCTTGGGGTCGCCGAAGATACAGCGAAAGACGATGTCTAACTTTGGGGATAGCAGTTTGGTTTCTTGTGACAATTTCTTCGTCATGGCATTCTCCTTTATATATACGGCTGTGGGCATTGTTTATACATTGGCCATATATTACCATGCAAAGAACGGAATGTCAAGCGCGGGATTTGGCGGAAATTATGTTTTCCGTTACATATTGCTCGGCTGAATGCAGTGCCAGTCACGCTCTGCGGCTTCGATGATCTTGCATATGTCCGCGAATCCCGGATTTCCGTTTTGGAGCTGCTCCGTGATCCGGCTGATGGCACTCTTTGCGCCGACGATGTGGCGAAGTCCGGACAATTCCCGCAATATGGGTAGGATCAATTCCGCATCCGCGCCCTTTTCTTCGCCGCTGTCGCCAAACAGCAAGCCCATGTCCGTCGCGCCGTCTCGTATGAATACGCGGTCGGATGTCACAAAAAATTTACGGGGGTCCAACAAGCGATCCCTGCCCTCCATCATGCCCATTACGAAGGAGCGCGCCACGCAAAACACATCGGACAGATCGCGCGGCTCGTATTCGTTCAACGCGGTGCAGCCATCCGTTCGATAGAGTAAATAGGTCTCGCCTGCCTCGTCCACCACCGTCACGGGCAGCATAAATCCGTCGTCTAAGCGCTCAAGCACTCTCTTTTCAAAGTCTTTTATCGTGTTTTTCTCGCCGATATCCACTCTGAGCATTGTACAAATCTCCTTTCACCGGCCGCCGCATTTGGCGCAAGCCGTATACCCTTCTTTCTTCGCGTCGTCCTCGGCCATGGAGATCACATATCGCTCCACGAGGAAACAGCTCCCAAGATGATAGGCCTGCCCGCTTCCGGGAAAGCAGTAGACCAGATTCCCGTTGCTGACCGTGCCGGGCTTGCAGAGCTCGCAGGGATTGTAGCGCGATCGCACCGACGCGTTCAACATCGTTTCCTGCGGTTCATTCTTGATATAGGTACAGTTCGGGCCATGGTACCGCTCTCCGGCACGCGGAAAGACCCATACGGTTTCCCCATCATCGTTGCGTTCCATTTCCGAAAAAGGCATTGACGCCGCCGCGTTGTTCTTCCCCACGAAAGCGCGACACAGCACCGTATTCCCCGCGCCGATGCTGTCCATGAATATGGCGGGCAACTTCAGATTGACCGTATAGCTGACGGACACGGCGATGAGATCCGTATAGGCCTTCCCGCTGCTCACTCCGTAATACGGAATCCGATACAGGATGGGCTCCACTTTGACGTCTCGCAGATCTCCGGCGTTTTCCTCGCTGATCCGCTCCGTCAGATCCTTCTTATAGGTCGGAGAGAGGACGGGAACCGTCGCTTCTGCCGCCAATAATCGTGTTTCGTCGGCCAAAGAATGAAAGACATTCTCCTCGATTGCCGTCATCTTTATGAGGTAACCCAACGTGAGGATGCCCACGATGAAAAGCGGCAGGAAGATCGCCGTTTCCACAGCGAGAGAACCTCGCCGTTCGCGCAATCGCTTAATACCCCTTTTTATCGACATCTTCATCCTCCGTCGTATCGCTCCGTATAGGAGTACATCTCGCCGCCCACCAACGCGTCGAATCGAAAGCCCACATAGTACTCCCGTATCTGAAACGCCCTGTCGTACGTTCCTTTCAGATTGATCTGAATCATATCCATCGCGCGCAGGAGTTTGGTCTCCCGATCCGTCAAAAACAACAATATCCGCAGATAATCCTCATAACTCTGTCCTGTCGCGCTCGGCGGCAAAACAACCTTATCGGTATTGGTTATGCCGGCAGCCAGCCGTTCCACGATCCGGTTTATGTCTTGAATGGCCCACGTGGCGGCGGACTTCACGAGCGCCACATTTCTATCGTCCTCAAGCAACAGCATGTCGTTCTCTGTTTCCGCCACGACCCACGCCTCGGTGATGACCCCGGACGCAACTTCCTCCCCGATGCCGAACAGCGCCGCGTACGGCGCCGCCTCCGCTTTCACCTTCGCCATCTTCAGCGGATCCCGCAGAAGCGCCGCGTTGTTTAACGCGAAACGTATGAGATACAGCTTCGTTCTGACACTGCTGTAATTCGCGCTGTCGGTCGTCTTTCCGCTCAGAATGTATTCGACCTCGTTCTCGAAAAAGGAATCCCTAGACTTCGCGCCGCCGTTCGCGTTCTTGAACACGCTGAGGATGTACTCGGACGCCAACACCCTGTCCGTGGTCTTATCGGCGATCTCTGACAAGGTGGGGATGTGGATATTCGACAGATCCGGGAAAGCTATGCCGGAAAGTCCCTGTGAGGGCAGACTCTCGATCACCGATTGATTTCGGAGCGTCCGTTCCGGCGACGCCGACGACTCGCTTTCGCTCGCGCCGTGATCCGCCACTTTGTCGCGTACCCATTCCGAGAGAGCGGCGTCACTGAGCTGTTGCTCGAACAGATTCACATTCATGAGGGAATATTCCTTCAGGTTCGCGCTCACGATATCCAGATCGTAATCGAACAGTCTGAGCTTCGATCCGGACGCCGTCAAGAGGGCATACGGCGCCTTGTCCTTATTCAGGCTCGCGGCAGCGTAGAAGACGATATCCCGCTCCACCTGTAAGCCGTCGCCTTTGAATGCAAACAGTCCGTAGTCCGAAAACAGCCGTTTGTCATATTCCGACAACACGGAACGCCCCGCCAACTGCAAGGTCGCGTCTATGACGCTCTTGCCCGCCGCCGCCTTCGATGCCGTAAACAGCACCGTCACCATCAATATCAGGCAGGAGAACAACACGGTCAGAAGCACCGCGGCGCTCCCCTGCCTATCTGTCCATATCCTTTTCATGGCGCAATCGTATGAGCCAATCGCGTGAGCTTCGTCTCGTCGATCACGTAAGACCGGCCGTAAAACGCCGTGCGAATGCTGCCGCGCCGCGTCAATCTTCCGCCGAAATACGTTTCCTCGCTCCGCGCTTCCACAAATGTCGTCAAGAACCGTTTTCCGTCGTTCATGTTTATCCCTTTCGCCTCCGCCGCCTGCCTGAAACGATCCGCCCGGTTTACCGCGCCGATCTGTATATTCGACGTTCCGCTCCGCGCGGCGCTCTCGCTTCTGACAGCGATATGCGTATGCGCCTGAAGCGATGTCATCGCGTACAGATTGATCAGCATGTAAATGACGAACATGGCGGACAGGACGATGATCGGAAAGTATATGGCGGATTCCACCATCGTCGTACCCGAGCGCGACGCCCAGATGTTCGGTCGTTTTTCGCCGCCCATCTACGAAAATCTCCCCGAGGACAGGCCGGAAAACACATCGTCTACGAATTGCTGGATCTGTGTGCGAAAGATCAGGCCAATCACGATCGCAATCGCCACAAGTATGGCCACCTGAATCAATTCCATTCCTCTCGTGTCTCGCGTAAGTACACCTACCGCATGAAACAATTTCTTTCTCATTTTACTGCTTCCTTTCTTTGAAACATCACCGCATATTCATCACTGCGGGCGTGACGGTGATCAGGATGATCACCAAGAGTTGGAGCACCATGGGGAAAGTCAGCTTCGTTTCGGCCAACCGCCCTTTCTCCTCCGCGATCTTTTTTCTGGCGCTCCAGAGCGTTCGGCTCTCCTGCGACAGTTTTTCGGCCAAAGCGTTGCCTCTGTCGATGTTGTCGGCTAATATCGTGCTGAACCGCATCACCTCCCGTTGCCCGCTCCGTGCCGCCATATCGGCAAATTCCACCGTAAGCGTGGTATTGGACGCCCGCATACGATCTCGCATACCGCAGAGTTCCTCATAAAAATACCGTTCCTCGCCCTCCTTGCGGTGGGCGCTGTAATCGTCCGCGATCCTCGTGATCGCGCTCGTTATGACGAGACCGGCGTTCAGGAGCAACAGGAGCTTGTTCAGAAATCCGGGGAAATCCCGGCGAACACCCTCGCGCCACCGTTCGACGGCCTTGTCTACGAGAGAATACCTGCTTCTGTATACCGCGAATCCGATGAACAGCAGCACGAAGATCAGAGCCGGCAAGCCGAAACTCCCCGGCGTTTTCCAGTTCAGGCGTATGCCGGACTGCGTACTGTCCGGCAATGAAACCGCGTCGCCCTCCGCACTTTCGCTGATGCCGTCCACCAGATTTGTGATGCTGTTTTCCAGACTTCGCCCGTAATCGTAATCCGCGCCGGGACTGCCCATGATCACGCGAAACGAAACCTCGTCCCGCACCTCTCCTTTGCGCAGATGCGCGGTGAGCACCGCTTCTTCGCCCTCCGCCCCGTCGATCAGGTTGATCTGCCCCTGTTCGTTCACGAAGTGCTCCCTGTCGCTCTCCCACGTGATGTCGATGCCCGTCTTTTCGTCCATGGTCAGCAAGTTCAGATCGGAAGAAATCTCATTCAGACTCGCGTTTTCCGCCTTGATGAGCGCGGGAAGTCGCTCTTTGAGTGATTCCATCTGCTCGCTGAGCGCAGTCGGTTCGACGGACTTCGGCAACACCTTCAGGACGACATCGCGCTTCAGTTTTTCCGCGCCGTAAGCGGCTTCCACCTCCGCATCGACCGTCCGGATGTCGCCCCCGTAGTCGTCGCGCGCCGGTTCCGGAAACCCGCCGTCCATGGTCTCCGCCACCGTCGCAAGGATCACACAGAGCAGCAGCGCCGCGAGCAGCACGTACATGCGCGTCGTCCGCAACTTGGAGTCCACGATGAGTTGTTCGGGTATCTCTCCGATATAGGCGCCGCGGTAACGGCGTTTGATCACGTCTTTCTCGCCCGACCACTTATCCGGCAGGCGTCCGGCCAATCTGTACAGCCATGTCTTCTCCGGGGGTTTCTTCTCTTTATTTCCGCTGAATATTTTCATATTGATCTTCATTTTCACACCTGTATATCCGTAATTTTCGTGCTCCAGTAAAAGGCGATCACTTGGACGGCGAGCGCCGCCGTCATGATGAGTACGCCCGCCGCTGTGCCATATAGAGGCGCAAGGTAGTCCGGCGATGAGAGCCACAGAAAGAGCAGCAGAAGCGGCGAGAGACCCGAGAGGATTCTCGCCTCGTACTTTTTCTGAACGGTCAGCGTCAGAATCTCGTTGCGAATGTCGATCTTATCCACGATCTGATCGGAGGCCTGACGGATCGCGCGGATCGTATCACCGCCCGTCGCGAGACAGATGAAATACACATCGATAAAATCGACGATATCTTCACACGCACTGCGGTTCGCAAAGTCATACAACACGTCCTTTTCCGCTTCTCTCTCGTTCAGCCGACCGACCATATATTCCAGTTCAACTACGATGGGCGCGTCCGCCGCGTAGATAAGCCGCAGATTGCCGTCCGCCTCCTTCAGCGCCTCGACGAGTTGCCGACCCGTGGAAAAGGAGCCTGATAATGACGCCAGCAGGTCTTTGAATTGAATCGACAGCTCCGTTCTTCGCTTCGACGCGAGGTATTCCTCGTAATACTTTTTGCACGGCACGGAGAGCAAAGCCATCGGCGCGGCGATGAAGATATTATGATAGAAAAGCATACCGAGACAGATCGCGACGCAAGCGGCGATGGGATAGTAGCGCTTTTTCTCTGCCCGATTCAGTCTGCGATATCGGTAATCGGCGGCTTGCGCCATTTCAATGTCAATTCGTTTCATCATGATTTGTCGTCTCCTATCGCGCCTTGATTTACCATCATCTTTGTTTTATTAATCAATTCGCGTCCTGTCGCGATAAGCCCCTTATCCTGATCGAAGGTGAACAGCTTGTTCAACACGATCTCTCCGCCTTCCATGCCCGAAATCTCGGAAATATCCAAGACCACGCGCCGCGTATCCGATAACCGGCCGAGGTGAACCATGATGTCGATCCCCTCCGTAATCTGGCGCCTGATGGCCTCTATCGGAAAGTCCGCGGCCTGCAAGAACATGGCCTCGAGCCTGTAGAGCATACCCTCCGGGGAATTGCCGTGACCTGTGCTCAGGGAACCGTCATGGCCCGTATTCATCGCCTGGATCATATCCAAAACCTCCTCGCCGCGCACCTCTCCGACGATGATCCGGTTGGGGCGCATACGGAGACTGGCGCGAATCAGTTGGCGCATGGTCACCGCCCCCTTGTTCTGCACATTCGCGTTGCGGCATTCCAGACGCACGAGGTTTTCGATCTCCCGAATCTGCAACTCCGCCGAATCCTCAATGGTGATGATGCGCTCGTGCTTGGGAATGAAGTTTGAGAGCGCGTTTAGGAAGGTCGTCTTGCCCGAACCCGTGCCGCCGCTGATGAAGATGTTGTACGCCGCACGCACGAGCTTTATGAGAAAATCCGCCGCTTCCTGTGTGATGGTGCCGTAGGCCAACAGTTCCTTCATCGTAATGCGGGATTCCGGAAATTTACGGATCGTGAGGATGGGGCCGTTCAGCGCAACATTCCGATAGACCGCGTTGACGCGGGAACCATCCTCCAATCTGGCGTCCAAAATCGGCGACAGTTCGTTGATCTCCCGGTGAATCTTCGCAGCGACGCGCCGGATCACTTCTTCGAGTTCCTCCGTGGTTTCAAAGGAGACGTTTTCCTTGCGAAGACGGCCATTGCGCTCCGTAAACACGTCGTCCTTGCCGTTTACCATGATCTCGGAGATGGCAGGATCGTCCGCAAGCGGCTGCAATACGTTCAGGTCCTTCCTGAGTCTGTTGAATACCATATCCGTAACGCGGGTTTTCTCCCGGATGGACAGCGCCGCGTATTCCTCGCCGCGCAACACTCTGTCTTCGACGCGTTCCCGCACCTGCTCGTCACTCGCGTTATCATTGAAATGCGAACGGATGTAGGCGCGCATTTCATCGGAGAGCCCTTTTATGGCATCCGAAGTCCTGTGTTTAGAATCCATGTATATTCCCTCCCGCTTCGATGTCCTCCGCGTTTTTGCCGCCGGATCGAACCGCGCGTTCCTCATCTGCCGCCACAGTTCCTGTGATTCTGTCCGCCAGAGACTTGATGCCCCGCCCAAATTCATTCATAAGGCCGATCTCGATCCCCCGCCCCGCGTCTCTAAAATCGGTCAGATCCCTGCCGATTCGGATGACGCGCGGCGATTCCGAATCATCCTGCGCCTCCGATAAGGGCGCTTCTTCGCGCGCGTCTTCCGTCTCGTCGTCCGCAAAGTTAACAACAACCATGAAATTGTCACGCGAGAGCCCCAACGTAGCCGCCATGAGCCGCCGCCAAGCCGCGCAGTCGTTTGACTTCACGCTGTCCTGCCTCGTGACCATCACCGACCATTGAGACAGCGGGAGATAGTCCGCCATCATACCGCCGAAACCATCGCCCCAGTCGATGATCAGATAATCCGCTTTGCCCTCCGTGATGAACCCGTTGATAAACTCCGACAATTCCTCGGCGTTCAGTTCCCGAAGCGTATTGAAGCCCTCCGCGGGATAGAAACGACGAACCCCATAATGATCCTCGTCCATCAGCGCATCCCGAAATCGCCGCAGTCTATCGTGCTCTCCCTTCAATAAGCAATAGATATAATCGGAGATATCTCCCCGCGTCGTCCTTTCTTTCAGGCACAGCCTACCTGACTCAAAGGGCTCCATGCTGATATACACGACCTTTTTGTTCCGATAACCGGACAGCTCGCGCGCGGTACCGAGCGCGGCGCTGCTCGTACCGGCCCCGCCTTCCGCGCTGAAAAAGGACAGGATCGCCGCTTTCGTGCCTCCGCTCGGTTCGATGAACGGCTTGCCCGTGATCTGCGCGTATTTCAGGCGCACCGCCGCGATGATCGCCGCACAGCCGCCATATCTGTCGACGGCGGTAAAACGGTCGGGTACATCGCCGTCCGAAAGCACGATCAGCTTCTCCGCGCAATCGGGAGACAGCCCCTGCGTCACGCCCTGCTCAGCGGACAAGCTCCTCGCGAACGAGGCATCCGCAAGAACCACATCGCTCTCCTCCATCGCCCGCATGACCGACGGCGGAAACTCCGCAGTCGCCTCGCAATCGGTTCCCGCCGCGTCGGCGCTCCGCAAAGACGATTCCTCCGGTGCCCGGCCGAGCGTCACAATGCGAAATCCTCGATGCAGGCAGGCGATCGTCTCTGTCAACGCCCGTGCGTATTCTCTATCCTCGTCGATCATACATAATGTAATCGTATCCATGCGTCCTCACCAGGTCTATTTGTCCTCCATTGTAAACTTCAACATTCATTGGGAATCAACCCCAATACACATAATACTATCGTTAGGATTATATGTCAAGCATTATTTGGAATAAAATTCAAGGATTTTCTTATTATGCGATTACCTCGATCACAATGAACAAGGGTCTTGCATTTTTCACTTTTTTGTATATAATTAAAGTAGGGCAATTCGGAAACACCCTACATCGTTGACGGAGGTAAAAATAATGATCGTCGATAATGCAAAAGTCATGTCTAAGGGGCAGATAACGCTTCCATCCGATATTCGGAAAATGTTGCGTCTCGTTGCGGGAGATAGGGTTACGCTTGTTTGCGAGGGTAATAAGGTCGTTCTGATGAACGAAAACGCTTACGCTTCGGAAAACCCGGCGATCAGGGCTATGCGAGAATTTCAAAATGTCATGCAAGGTGAATTTGAGCGAGCGGGAATCACAAGCGAAGAAGACATCTTAACTTTGACAAAAGAAACCCGCAAGCAAATTTATGAAGAAAGCAAACGCCCATGAAGGTGCTGCTCGATACGAACGTTCTATTTTCTGCGGTTTTGAGCGCGGACAGCACGCCTATGCGCGCTTTCTGCAAAGCTGTAACTCCACCAAACCGGCTTTTTATATGCGAACAGACGATAGAGGAGCTTAAGCGTACATTTCAGGCAAAATTTCCTCAGCGGTTGCCGCAGCTTCATAGATTTATTGATAACTCACTTATTTTGGCCAACATCGTGCCGATTCCGCCGAAACCTGTCGAGGATGAAGCATTGATCAGGGATGAGAGCGACCGCCCTATTTTCCGTGCCGCCGCCAGCGCGCTTGTTGATGTGTTCGTGACCGGCGACAAGGATTTTTTAGAATCCGGCATCTTAAACCCGAAAATCATGACACCAACCGCATTTATTCACTTTATTTTTCAAGAAATCACATAAAAAGGGGCTGTCTTATTCATGACTCCTGTCGAGTCACTTTAGGACAACCCCTTTGGTTCGCCGTTCATGTCTTTGCTCACGGCTTACCTCACCCTATACAAGCGGATTATTTCTGCTCGCCCTGTATGGCCGACTGCGCCGCCGCCAATCTCGCGATGGGTACGCGGAACGGCGAGCAGGACACGTAGCTTAAGCCGGCTTTGTAGCAGAAGTCCACGGAGGACGGATCGCCGCCGTGCTCGCCGCAGATGCCGAGCTTGATGTCGGGCCGGGTCTGCTTGCCCAAGCGCACCGCGGTGGTCACAAGCTGCCCCACGCCCTTTTGATCCAAGCGCGCGAACGGGTCGTTTTCGTAGATCTTCTTCTCGTAATACGACTCCAAGAAGCCGCCCGCATCGTCGCGGCTGAATCCGAAAGTCATCTGCGTCAGATCGTTCGTTCCGAAGGAGAAGAATTCCGCTTCTTTCGCGATCTCGTCTGCAGTGATGGCGGCCCTCGGTATCTCGATCATCGTGCCGACGAGATATTTGAGAGCGATGCCGGACTCCGCGATGATCCTGTCCGCGGTCGAGGTTATGAGACTCTTGACATACTGCAATTCCTTGACTTCTCCTACGAGCGGCACCATGATCTCCGGAACGATACTCCAATCCGGGTGCTTCTTCTGGACATTGATGGCCGCCTCGATGATGGCCTGCGTCTGCATCTCTCCGATCTCCGGATAGGTGACGTCCAAACGGCAACCTCTGTGCCCCATCATCGGATTGAACTCGTGAAGGGATTTGATCACGTTCTTCAATTCCTCGACGCTGATGTTCATATCCGCAGCAAGAGCGGCGATGTCTCCCTCGTCGGTGGGCAGGAATTCGTGGAGCGGCGGATCGAGCAGGCGGATGGTAACGGGCCGCCCTTCCATCGCCTCGTAGATGCCCTCGAAATCACCTCTCTGCATCGGCAGAATCTTCGCGAGCGCCGTCTTGCGCTGCTCCGCTGTCTCGGATACGATCATCTCGCGGATGGCCGCGATCCGATCCGTCTCAAAGAACATGTGCTCCGTCCGGCACAGGCCGATGCCCTCGGCACCGAAGCTCATCGCCTGTTTCGCGTCGGTCGGCGTATCCGCGTTGGTCCGCACCTTCATCGTCCGGTATTGATCCGCCCATTTCATCAAGCGCTCGAAATAGCCGCTGATGGAGGCCGGCACGGTCTTGATCGCCTCTCCGTAGACATTGCCTGTGGAACCGTCCAAGGAGATATAATCCCCTTCCTTATAGGTGCCGCCGCCCAACGTGAAGCTCTTTTCGTCGTCGGCAATCTTGATCTCGCCGAGACCGGATACGCAACAGGTTCCCATGCCGCGCGCCACAACGGCCGCATGGGAGGTCATGCCGCCCCGCACGGTGAGAATGCCCTTCGCGTAGTGCATGCCTTCGATGTCCTCCGGCGAGGTTTCGAGCCGCACGAGAATCACATCCGCGCTCTTGTCCACGGTCCAACGCGTCGCATCCTCGGCCGTAAACACCACCTGTCCGCAGGCTGCGCCCGGCGAGGCGGGCAGTCCCTGTCCGATGGGTTTCGCGTTCTTCAGCGCCGCCTGGTCAAACTGCGGATGGAGCAGTGCGTCGAGTTGCTTGGGATCGATCATGACGACCGCTTCCTTTTCGCTGATCATGCCCTCGTCCACGAGGTCGCAGGCGATCTTCAGCGCCGCCGCCGCCGTCCGCTTGCCGTTCCGAGTCTGCAGCATGTAGAGCTTGCCTTCCTCGATGGTGAACTCCATGTCCTGCATATCCCGGTAATGCTTCTCGAGGGTATCGACGATCTTCACGAACTGATCGTAGACGGCGGGATTCTGCTCTTTCAGATGGTCGATGGTCTGAGGCGTCCGGACGCCGGCCACCACATCCTCACCCTGCGCGTTCATGAGGAATTCGCCGTATAATCCGCTGTCCCCCGTGGACGGGTTTCTCGAAAACGCCACGCCGGTTCCCGATGTGTCGCCCATGTTGCCGAACACCATCGTCTGCACATTGACCGCCGTTCCCCACGATGCGGGGATGTCGTTCATCCTCCGATAATAGATGGCCCGCGGATTGTCCCAAGAGCGGAATACCGCCTTGACCGCGCCAAAGAGCTGTTCCGCGGGGTCGCTCGGGAAATCGCTTCCCACCTTGCTCTTGTATTCGGCCTTGAACTGCGCCGCAAGCGCTTTGAGGTCTTCCGCAGTCAGATCCGTATCCTGCGTGACGCCGCGCTGTTTCTTCATCTCATCGATGAGCTTTTCAAAATAGGCCTTGCCGACTTCCATGACGACGTCGGAATACATCTGTATGAACCGCCTGTAAGAATCGTAGGCGAAACGGGGATTCCCCGTCTT
>JAISQM010000061.1 GCA_031274195.1 Eubacteriales Family XIII. Incertae Sedis bacterium | reverse complement strand
GGCACGCTCCTCCTCGCCGCCGCCGGCCTCATCGCCTGCGTGATAGCAAGGCGCCGGATAGGAAGGCACGCATAAGGCACAACGGAGATGAGACATAATGGGGACGGGGGATGTCGTCTCTAGCGGAACCATAAAAAACGGATACTACCTGCTTGCTCAACAGCATCAAGCTCATGGTGGTCAGACGTGACAAGCGTCGCGCCATCGACTTTGGCTTGCGCCAATGCCATTGAATCGGCAAGTGACATTCGTGTATACACTTGTTTCGTTTTGCCCGCCTCCCGCATAAGTTCATCGGTGAATCGATCGGATATGGATATGACGCTGTCTTTGATCATGCCGAGGATTTTTTCAGCAAATTCATCTCCGTTGGCAACGAGATAGCCGTAGTAGATTTCAAACAGGTTGAATTTATTCATAGCGATGGCGCATTCGTTCGCACTCGCCTCCGTAAGGAGACTCTCTATCACATCCGCGCCATCCTCGTCGTTAAACAGAGCGATAAGGGCGCAAGCGTCGAATACATACTTCTTCATTCGCCGAAACTCCTGTCAGCACGGCGGCTTTCCAACAGGGTTTCAGTGGTGAAGCTACTTCCTTTGGCAATACCGCGCATCTTACCCGTTTCGCGCACGGGCGTAAGGCTGATAACATCGCCGTCTTCGCGTAGCATAACACGCTCCGTCGGAATCAAATGAAACAGGGTTTCCTGCAATGTACTTTTATTCAATACCATCTCGGTCATTTTCGTACTCCTTTCATGCAAAACATGATTACGACGCAAGTTAATATATCGTTCCCTCGGAAGCTTGCCTTCCTAAATGTATGTCAAGCACACCCTTATTATAACGCATAATCACAGGACTTTAAAGAAAAATCGCGCCAGAGCAATTTGTTCAGTGTGTCAAAATTGAACATGGCGGATTATATCATAGACGCAGAGCATCTATGATATAATATACCTATGAAAAACACATTTCAGAAAAGAGTATTGATCCTTGCACTCTTTGCGGGGGAGATCATGATGAAAAGCGGCGCGGAGATTTATCGCGTCGAAGATACCATCACGCGCATCTGCCGCGCCTGCCGAATCGATTACGTGGAGTGCTTTGCCACGACCACCGGGATATTTCTTTCGATCGATAGCGGCGCGGACGAGAGCGACATGCACACCTTTATTAAGCGAATTCAGAGCACGGACATCGACCTGCTCAAAATATCGAAGATCAACCATTTTTCAAGAGTGTTCACCACAACCGATCTCAGCGTCGCCGACGGCTTCGAACAACTTCGCGAGATCAGCGTCGCGCAGTCTTTCAACATCTTCGTCCGCATTTTGGGCGCTATGCTCGTGGGCGCATTCCTCACGCCTTATTATGGCGGGGGAATATCCGACATGATCTGCGCCGCCGTAGCTTCCGGCGTGAGCTACTGTATTGAGTTGGGCATAGAGAAATTGCATTTTCCCAATTTTATTCGTGTCTTCGTAAGTTGCGCCGGTTGCGCGCTCCTCGTATTTATGCTGTCGGCTATCGGGCTCGGACACAGCGTTTCGCCGGTGTTAGTCTGCGCTACCACGATATTCATGCCCGGCGTCGCCATCACGAATGCCGCGCGTGACATGCTGTCCGGCGACATGCTGTCCGGCGTCGCACGATTCATGGAGGCGTTGATCACCGCCATCGCCATCGCGGGCGGCATCGGCGCTATGATGAAACTGTGGATTCTGTTCGGCGGCAAGATGGTCACGGAAGATCGCACGGACTACGCGCTCGTCCTCTTTCTGCTGTTCGGCATCTGCACGACCCTCGGATTTTGTATCCTGTTCAACGCGCCGCGAAAGCTGATTCCGATCATCTGCGCCATCGGAGGCGTGGGCATGTTCTCGATGGCTGCGGGCGTTACGATGGAGTACGGCACCATCATTACCGCGTTTATCGGTTCCTGCATCGTCGCCATCCTCGCCGAATGCTCCTCGAGAGCGGGCAGAGACGCGACCACCGTGTTTATCCTGCCGGGCATCATTCCTTTCGTACCCGGCGCGGCCATCTATAAAACAATGGAAAATATCCTGTATCGGGATTTCGCGTCCGCCACGTCAAACGGCACCGAAACTTTCGCGATCGCCGGCAGCATCGCCGTCGCACTCATCCTCATCGCCTCGATCACGAGACTGTTTACCGCTCTGCTGCGCAAGATTGAAAATTTCTTAGAGAAGTGACGGTGAAAGAACTAACTGTCATCTTTTTCTTCTGGCGCCGCCGGCGGCTACGTGCATTCGGGTGAGCGCCTTGTTCAAGGATACCTTCGCTCTTAGTATCTCCGTCTCGTCCGCGTCCGCGCGCGTGTGCGTTTTCAGCCAGTTTTCGGCTTTCTCTTTGTGTGATTTTGAGCGTTCCACGTCTATTTCGTTCGGCCATTCCGCCGCGTCGGTAAAGATGGTGATCTCCGTTTTTACGTCGATGAACCCGCCGGAGATGGCGCCGATCTTAAAATCCTTGCTGCCGGCTTCCTGTATCCATATTTCCCCGACATCCAAGAGCTTGCAGGCCCATGCGTGATTGGCCATGAACCCCTCGTCGCCCGTCAATGTGCGGACGATGACCAATTCCACACGGTTGTCGTAGAACAGGCGCTCCGGCGTTACGATTTCCAATCGAATGCTGTTAGCCATTGAACCGCTCCACCACCTCGTCGATGCCGCCCGCAAACAGGAATAGCGCCTCGGGGATTTCATCGTGCTTGCCGTCCAAAATCTCCCGGAATCCCCGCACAGTTTCTTTAATGGGCAGATACTTTCCCGGCGTGCCCGTAAATGCCTCCGCCACGCTGAAGGGTTGGGACAGGAACCGCTGTATCTTCCGCGCCCTGTTTACGATGAGCTTGTCGGAATCGGACAACTCGTCCATACCGAGGATGGCGATGATGTCCTGCAAATCCTTGTACCTCTGCAACACCTCCTGCACCTCTCGCGCCGTGTTGTAGTGTTCCTCGCCGATGATGAGGGGATCCATGATCCGCGAACTGGATTCGAGTGGGTCAACGGCGGGATAGATGCCAAGCTCCGTGATGGCGCGGGAGAGCACCGTCGTCGCGTCCAAATGGGCGAAAGTGGTGGCGGGCGCCGGGTCTGTCAAGTCGTCGGCCGGCACATAGATGGCCTGGATCGACGTGATGGAACCTTTCTTCGTGGAGGTGATGCGCTCCTGCAGCGCGCCCATCTCCGTGGCGAGGGTCGGCTGGTATCCCACCGAGGACGGCACGCGCCCAAGCAGTGCGGAGACCTCCGAGCCCGCCTGTGTGAACCGAAATATATTGTCTATGAACAGGAGCACATCCTGCCCCGCTTCGTCCCTGAAATATTCAGCCATCGTGAGACCCGTGAGCGCCACCCGCATACGCGCGCCGGGCGGTTCGTTCATCTGCCCGAACACCATAGCCGTCTTTTCGATGACGCCGGACTCTATCATCTCATAATAGAGGTCGTTCCCCTCCCGCGTGCGTTCCCCGACACCGGCAAACACGGAGATGCCGCCATGCTCCTTCGCGATGTTCCGGATCAGTTCCTGAATGAGGACGGTCTTGCCTACGCCGGCACCGCCGAGCAGACCCACCTTGCCGCCCCTCGTATAGGGCGCGATCAGGTCTACCACCTTGATGCCCGTCTCAAATATCTGCGCCGTGGTGTCCTGTTCCTCGAAAGAGGGCGCCGCCCGGTGAATGGGCATGCGCTTTTCCGTCTTGAGAGGCTCCTTGTCGTCGATATTCTCGCCCACCACGTTGAACAGTCTGCCCAGCACCTCATCCCCTACGGGTACGGTGATGGGGGCGCCCGTATCGAAGGCCTCCATGCCCCGCTTCAGTCCGTCCGTCGACGAGAGGGCGATACAGCGGACGACATCGTCCCCGGTGTGTTGGGCTACCTCCGCGACGATCTCCCTGCCATCCGAATGGATGATGATGGCCGAAAGCAATTCGGGCATGGAATTCTGCTCAAATTTGATGTCAATTACCGGCCCGATGATCTGATGTATGATTCCTTTATTCTCCGTCCGCATTTTTCAATCCTCACTCGCTTTCACTGCTGATTTTCCAACTGTTATGCGCTTAGTCCAGCGCATCCGCGCCGCTGACGATCTCTGTGATCTCGCTCGTAATGGCCGCCTGCCTGGCTCTGTTGTAGAACAGATTGAGGTCAGCGATCATGGTCTGCGCGTTATCCGTCGCGTTCTCCATCGCCATCCTCCGAGCCGCATGTTCACAGGTGGCCGACTCGACGATGGCTCCGTAGATCATGATCTCCACGTATTTTGGCACCAAGTAGTTGAACACGGCTTCCGTCGACGGCTCATATTCCACCTGTTTCTCAAACGGCAACACATCCGGGTCGTTACCTATCTCAAACGGGAGCAATGTCAGTGTTCGCACCCGCTGTTCCAACGACGACACGAAGGATGTGTAGATGAGCACCACTTCGTCGATCTTGCCCTCGTCGTACAGATCGATGATGGGCTTGCTGATGTCGTGGGTCTCGATGAAGGATATGCTCTCCGGCGGCCTCAGATATTCGCCGGAAATCTCGTAATTCCTCCTGCGGAAATAGTCCCTCCCCTTGCTGCCGATGGCGATGATATACGGTTTTTCCGGATCCGCCGCGATCTCGGCCTCCGCCCGCTTGATGACGTTGGAATTAAAACTGCCCGCCAGCCCCCGGTTGCTCGTAATAACGATGTAGCAGGTGGTCGTTATTTCCCTGTCCGATTTTAGATACTTCGTCGGAACATCGTTCACGTTGTTGAAAATATCCTCGATGGACTCCGTCACATAATGAAAATACTCTCGCGTATTTTCAAAGGTCGTCTTTGCCCTCCGCAGTTTCGCCGCCGATACCAATTTCATGGCGCTCGTAATATGCTCGATGCTCGTAACGCTTCGAACGCGGCGCTTGATATCCTGCATACTCCCATTTCCGGCCATTATTCCTCTAACGCTTTCTTAAATTCTTCTTTATAATCCGCTATGCCCTTTTTCAGGTTCGCTTCCTCAGCATCGTCCAATACGCCCGTCTCCCGGATCGCTTTTCCCACGGACGGGTGGATGGAATCCATGTAGGGGTATAACCCTTTTTCAAATTCGGCGATGTTTTCTATGGGCAGGTCGTCCAAATATTTTCCGACGGCCGCGTAGAAGATCATCACCTGATGTTCGACGGCCACAGGGCTGTACTGCCGCTGTTTGATCACCTCCATCAATATCAGTCCGTGATCGAGCCGCTCCTTCGTTTCCTTGTCTATGTCGGAGCCGAATTGTGAAAAACTCGCCAGCTCCCGGTATTGTGCCAATTCCAATTTGACGGTGCCGGAGACCTTTTTCATGGCCTTGATCTGCGCGTTGCCGCCTACCCGCGATACCGATATGCCCGCATTGACCGCCGGTCTCTGTCCCGAGAAGAACAGGTCGGACTCCAAGAATATCTGACCGTCCGTGATGGAGATCACATTCGTGGGAATGTAGGCCGACACATCGCCCGCCTGCGTTTCGATGATGGGCAGAGCCGTGATGGAGCCGCCGCCCAATTTATCGGAGAGCCGCGCCGCGCGTTCGAGCAGTCTGCTGTGCAGATAGAAGATGTCGCCGGGGTAGGCTTCCCTGCCGGGGGGACGTCGCAGAAGCAAGGACATGGCTCTGTATGCGACGGCGTGCTTGGAGAGATCGTCGTAGATGATCAGGACGTGTTTGCCCCGGTACATGAACTGCTCCGCCATCGCGCAGCCGGCATAGGGTGCGATGTACTGCAAAGGCGCCACCTCGCTGGCCGTCGCGGAAACCACGATGCTGTACTTCATGGCGCCCTTGTCCTCGAGCTGTTGCACCATCTGCGCCACCGTGGATTTCTTTTGACCGATCGCCACGTAGATGCATATGACATCCTGCCCTGCCTGATTGAGTATCGTATCCACGGCGATGGCCGTCTTGCCCGTCTGCCTGTCGCCGATGATGAGCTCGCGCTGTCCCTTGCCGATGGGAATCATGGAGTCGATGGCCTTGATTCCGGTTTGCAGCGGCTGGGTAACGGACTTTCTCTGCAATACGCCCGGCGCCGGATATTCGATGGGTCGCATTTCCTTCGCGGCGATGGGACCCTTGCCGTCAAGCGGCTGCCCGAGGGAATTGACCACGCGCCCGATGAGCGCGTCCCCGACCGGCACCTCCACGACCCTTCCCGTCGGCTTGACGATGTCGCCCTCCTTGATGTGGTTGTCCGCGCCCAAGACGACGATGCCCACATTCTCCTCCTCGAGGTTCAGAGCCATGCCGTAGGTGTCGCCCGTGAATTCCAGAAGTTCCCCGGCCATGCAACCATCCAAGCCGAACACTCTGGCGATGCCGTCGCCCACCTGTATCACCGTACCGAAGTCGGACACGTTCAATTCCGATTTGTAGTTCTTGATCTGCTCTCTGATAACGGCGCTTATTTCTTCCGGTTTAAGATTCATTGTCTTACCATTCTTTCATAGGTTACTATTCAACTTCCAAGCAGTAACTTTTCCTTCAAACTGTTTAATCGTCCTCGCACGCTGGCGTCGATCAGCTTTCCGTCGATGTAGATGCGTACGCCCCCGATGAGCGACGCGTCCCGCTCGTTTTGCAATTTGACGCGCTTGTTCAACAATTTCCCCGTCTCCTGCTCAAATCGTTCGATCTGATCCTCCGTCAATTCCACGACGGAATAGAGATCGCCTTTTACGACGCCTTCCCTCTCGTCGGCCAATCGGTCAAAGGCTTTCACGATGCCGCGTATCTGTCCTATCCTTCGCTTGTCGATCAGGACATAGAGGAAATTGAGCAACTCCTTTGAAACCCTCCCCGCAAACACCTTTTCCGCCGACGCTTTTCGCTGTTCAGCCGAGAGCGTAGGCGTTTTGAGCAACGCGAAGAAAGCCGGATAGTCCGACAATACCCGCTCGATCGCTTCCAATTCCCTGCGAAGCCCTTCGACATCGCCGATATCGGAGGCCGCTTCAAAAAGTCCTTCGCCGTATACGGCGGCTACCGTCAGATTGTCCATTCTTTCGCGCCCGCCTGCTTGATAATGCCGTCGATGATGGTCTGCTGTTCAGCGGCGTCCAACTTCTGTTCGATGATCTTCTCCGCCGCGTAGATCGCCA
>JAISQM010000034.1 GCA_031274195.1 Eubacteriales Family XIII. Incertae Sedis bacterium | reverse complement strand
CAGAAAATACTTGTCGGCTCTGTCGTGATTGCCCTCGAGCAGGGAGTTGTACAGATCGTAAAACTGCCTGTCCGAAGGTACCGGCAGCGCGCCGTTGATGAAGCTGTCGAGCGTCTGCTTGAGCGCGCCGTTCTGCTCGTAGACCTCCCGCGGATTATACGAGCCGTATTGCTCCATGCGTTCGATATCCTCCACTTTGGCGCCGAAGATGTAGATATTATCCTCGCCTACCGCGTCGTATATCTCCACATTCGCCCCATCCATCGTGCCGATGGTCACCGCGCCGTTCAGCATAAACTTCATGTTGCCCGTGCCGGAAGCCTCAAGCCCGGCGGTGGAGAGCTGTTCGCTGATGTCCGTGGCCGGCACGAGTATCTCCGCCTCGGAGACGCCGAAATTTTCGATAAAGACCACCTTCAGCTTGTCTCGCGTGTCCGGATCGTTGTTAATCATCTCGCCCACGGCCAAAATCAGGCGAATGATCTCCTTCGCCCTGTAATAGCCGGGCGAGGCCTTCGCCGCGAAAAAGAAGGTGGCGGGCATCACGTCCGCGCCGGGATTGCCCTTGATCGCATAATAGAGGCGCAGCACGTGCATGATCTTCAAAAGCTGCCGTTTATATTCGTGAAGCCGCTTCGCCTGCACGTCGAAAGCCGTGTCGGGATTGATCTCCACGCCCTGTTTGTGATACAGATGATCGCGCAGCCTGACCTTGTTCTCCGCCTTGACCGCCGCGAAATCGCGCAGAAAACTGTCATTATCGAGCAATTCGCGCACCTTGTCCATCTCGCGGTAGTCCTTCAGGAATCCGTCGCCGATGTGCTCCGTGATGAGCCGCGTGAGCGGCATATTCGCTTTTGCGAGCCAGCGCCGATGCGTAATGCCGTTCGTGATACCGAGAAATTTGTCGGGAAAGAGAATGTAGAAATCCCGGAAAGTTCGAGTCCGGATAATCTCGCCGTGAAGCCGCGAAACGCCGTTGACTCTGTTGCAGACGGCGATGCAGAGATTCGCCATGCGTATCTCCCCGTTGCTGATGATGGCCAGCTCGTTCAGCTTGTTCCAATCGCCGGGCCATTTGTTCCATATCTTGTCGCGAAACATATCGTCGATGACCGTGATGATCTTATGGATGCGCGGAAGCAATGTCCGGAACATATCTTCGTTCCAACGCTCAAGCGCCTCGTTCATGATGGTGTGGTTCGTGTAATTAAACATCCTCGAAACGATGTCGAACGCCTCGTCCCACTGCATATTTTCGTCGTCCATGAGAATGCGGATCAGCTCCGGGATGGCGACGGTGGGGTGGGTGTCGTTGATCTGCACGGTGTAATAATCGGGCAGCGTATGCAGATCGCCGTAATGCTTCTTGTGCCGATTTACGATGAACTGCATAGATGCGGATGTGAAGAAGTAAAATTGCTTGAGCCTGAGCTGCCGACCCTGCTCGTGGTTATCCTCGGGATAGAGCACCTGTGAGACCGCCGCCGCCAACGCGCTTTCTTCCACCGCTCGCGCGTAGTCCCCCTTATTGAAATACTGCATATCCAAATCCGACTTGCCTCTGGCGCTCCAGAGCCTTAAAGTCGCAGGCATCCTGCTGCCGTAGCCGATCACCGGATAATCATACGGATAGGCGATGACGGAATTGTAATTAACGTGATTGACCTTCAGCCCCTCCGCCGTCCATGTTTCCTCGATATTGCCGCCATACTTGATCTCGACCTTATCCTCCGGCCGCGGGACTTCCCATATACTGCCGTCCTCCAACCAGTTGTCGTCTTCCTCGGTCTGTTCTCCGCCGGAGAGCTTCTGTTTGAACAGCCCGTGTTCATAGCGAATGCTGCAACCCGTGACAGGCAGATCAAGCGTGGAGAGCGAATCCAAAAAACAGGCGGCAAGCCGACCCAGACCGCCATTGCCCAAGCCCGCGTCGCGCTCCTGTTCCTCAATGTCCTCCAGAGTGAGTCCCAGATCAAACAACGCGTCCCTGTAGGAATCCAACAGCTGCAGATTGATCATATTGTTGACCAACGCGCGACCCATGAGGAATTCCGCGGACAGATAGTAGAGCCGCTTGATTCCCTGTTCCGCCACCTGCTTGTTCGCGTCCGCCCACCTGTCCATAATCAACTCCCGCACGGTGATCCCCACCGCCTGGTACAGCTCTTCCTTTGTGGCTTCCTCAAACGTGAGCCCAAAGGTGCGCTTGAGCTTTTTGACGATCTGCTCCTTGATTTTTTCCTTACTGATTGCCTCGTTGTACACTGTCTCCGCCATAAGAACTCCTATTCTTCTCATCAAAATATAACTATTTTCCAAGGTAGAAAATGAGAATAACCTCAACGAACTCAGAAACCGACGTATTCAAATGTTTCCAAAATGCTCGAATGGTCTTCACTGCTTTCTCCTATATTACACCGAGAGATTGTAACCTATATAGATTCGTACAACGTTTTGTACTGTTTGGCCGACCCGGAAAAACTATTGTCCTTTAGCATAGCATTTTTTTTCAATCGCCGCAACATTGACTTATCTCTATAAACCGCAAGCGCGAGCCGGATGACATGCAGCATGTCGTGCGCATTGAAAGCGCTGAAAGCGAACCCGTCGCCTGTCTTCGTATAGCGGTTGTAGGGCGCGACCGTATCCGCAAGCCCGCCCGTCTCCCGCACGATGGGCAGGGTGCCGTAACGCTGTGCGATCATCTGAGACAGGCCGCAAGGCTCAAACTGCGAGGGCATGAGCAGAAAATCGCTGCCGGCGTATATTCTGTGCGCCATATCCTCGTCATAACCGATATAGATGCCGGATTTTTGCGGATATTCCGCGGCGATATGATTGAAAAAATCCACATATTTTTTATCGCCGTCGCCGAGCATCACAAAGGCGATGTTCTCGCGAAGCAATTCCTCGAGGGTGTGCTGAACCAGATCGAGTCCTTTCTGCGCGGTGAGCCGGTTCACCATACAGATGATCGGATCGTACAGTCGTATGCCCAGTCCGAATTCCCGACGCAGAGCTTTCTTGTTCTCCGCCTTGCCCGTCATCGTCTCGGCGCCATACCGCTTCGCGATGGCCGGATCCGTCTCGGGGTTGAATGCCTCCGTGTCGATGCCGTTGACGATACCCAGCACGTCGCTGCGTCTGGCGGCGAGAATCCCCTCCATGCCCATGCCGAAATATGCGTGCGTGATCTCGTTCGCGTAGGTGGGACTGACGGTCGTGATCTTGTCCGCAAAGACGAGAGCGGCCTTCATCATATTGGCGCAACCGTGCGCTTCCAAAAACTCGGGCGTGTAATACTGCGGCGGAATGCTCAGAAAATCCTGCATCATCTC
>JAISQM010000006.1 GCA_031274195.1 Eubacteriales Family XIII. Incertae Sedis bacterium | reverse complement strand
CCAAGATATCCATCGCTGACACGCAATACTTTATCCGTGCCATGCACGCGCTCGGAATGTGCGGCGTAAAGATAGTATTTGCCTTTGACATGGTTGATGTAGGTTCCTTTTTTCTTGTGCTTAAGCACCCATTCGGGATAGTCCGCCATAAAAAACCTCCTGTAATGTCATGAATGTATTACATGCTATGTAATACATTATACACCAAATCCAAGCATAGTAACAGTACTTATTTCAAAGATTCTCTATGTCAATGGGTTTTGAGAGAAAATTGATGCGTTTGTCCTGGTCGCAAGCGTCGGACACTTGAACCTCCCCCAAAAACATGCTAAAATGAATCATACGAGACATCAGAATCTTGGGCATCCGCATATGCGGGAGCCCAAGATTGAGGAATAGACTTCGGAAACACATCAAGCGACGATTCACTTCTTGTGACAGCCGTAATCCGAAATAATCATGTACATTCTTTCGCCGGCACCTTTTCGGGGTCACTATTTCCGCATTATCTTATTACAATTTTGATCGTACCATACGATTTGACATCAGTATCTCAAGCGCCGTGCATCGGCATTTGAGATCGGGGAGGCACAATATGAATTACTTGAAAACGCGCGGTTCGGCGACCCGAACCGGCTTGCGTCGGCACAGGAAAATAGGCATCATCACTGCGACAATGCTTGTCCTGTGCGTTATATTGCAAGCATTTTTTTCCTTTGCGAACATGAACGAAGAGGCGGAGATCGGTCCTGACTCCGCGCCCAAACCGGCGGCGGAACAGCCTGCGGTCACATCCGACCCGGCATTGGGCGCTGCCGACGATTCCGCCGAAAAAACGGCGGAGAACGATTCGAACGGCGCAGACCCTCCTATAGGAGTCTACGATCCGAAAGGCGTAAGCGATGAGAATATAGCGAAGCCCGCGGGCATAATGCCAATGCCCGCCGCCGCGCCGAAAGGACTTAAATTCCTGGCGCTCAATGCGACACAGTCGTCTTTCGTCTATCGGGAGAAGGACGGTGCCGCGATCGATCGGAACACGCGCTGGCTCAAAACGAATTACAGCGACGCCGCCGTATCCGGCTACCGGCAGTTTACGATAGACAGAAGTTTGCTGAAGGACGACGTCGCCTACGATTTTGTCCTTACCTATATGACGAACGACTTGACGAATCTACCCACCCACATCTACAAGAACCCCGGCGTTTTTACGAGAAAGAGCGACGGAACATGGGATGTTTCCATGGCAGAAAGCGATGTCGCGGACGTGAATCTTCTGCCATCGGACAACGATTTCGGGTGTGAGATCAAACAGAAGGCTCATCCGAAACATCTGTATTACAGCGGCGAAATCGTCACGAACATCGCAGCGGAGCCAAAAAACGCGCACCTGCGCTTTGAACTGTACGACGCCCTCGACGGTACGCCGAGCCTATCCAATCCATACACCAACCATACGCAGGTCTTTACCTATTCATCTCTCGCGAAAAACGCGAACCCCGCTCGTATCCCCGGCTACAAACAGTATAAGGCGATCGGCGACGGGGCGGACAGCGAGGACAATATGAACAAGAAAAGCGTGATGTTTCCGTACAGTCTGGCATATTCGGGGTTCTTAAAGGCGACCGGCGTCTATGAACCGTGGGGGAACGATACGAGTTCCCCGAAAACCGGCAACCGAATGACGCCGGACAGCGACAATCATACGGTGACGGCAACGGGAGCGGGTACTTTTTTTCAGCGATTCACCTTCAAGTTAAAGTCGGAGGAAATTATATTCAGCATCCCCGTCATGGCGACGGGACGGGGCAGAACGGGTCTTCTCGCCGAATCAAAGGTGGAGCCGGAGGCCGCGAGCGCGGCGCAGTGTGAGGTTATCGACTCACCCGACGGTCTTTATAAGGTGATCCGATTTTCCGGCGTCACGGGCAAAGAGACGGTACGACTGCGTATCACCGCGGAAGGCATTGCGGACATCCCTTTGGAATTCGAGGCGGACAAGGCAGACAGCAGTGTGAAGCTCTTGAACCTCAATGAGATCGAATCCTTGACCAACGACGTCGCGTACAATGCCGCCGCGAATCAGTTCGATCGTATCCTGCAAAAACCGCGATTGGATATCACGGAAACCGACGAAGGCTGGGTGGCCTCGTCCAAAGGGTTGACCAAATTCCTCGAACAGACGAGCACATACTACCCCGGAACGATCACGCCCCTGAAATTCATGATCGCGAACGGCGACGCAAATCGCACATTTATTTTGAAAGATTATTCGGTCGGCGACGAAACAATGGCCGCCGAAGGGCTTCTGCGCACGGCGGGCAAAAATCGTTCGGGGAAACAATCCGCAATCGAGAAGTTCTTCGACATCTACGCAAACGACTATCCCGGCGTCAGAGCCCGTCCGCTCGTGGAATACATCTACAACTTCGAGGGAATCACAGGCATGAATATCTACGATGCTCTCCTGAAAATGTACAGGGAAAACGGCTACTCGGGCATCAATTCATTATCGGAACTGCCCGGCGATATCATAGCAAATGAGATATTCGGCGGGCTGTCCTATAAATTCGCAAAAAATCAGGTAGACCCCGCGGGCGAACACCCGTCGGTCGACTTAGGCGATCATGGCGGCGGCTATCAGTTTTTCGAGAAGAACGAAAAGATGATCGCGCTCGCGAACAGCCATCTGTATGAAAATGCTCTGGCGATGACATTCGACAGCAAATCAAACCCGCTGCCGGCGTTGGAGAATCCAAAGCCCGAAAGCGAGCATTTGATGTACCGTTCCTATGTGAACAGGACACCGAAAAATGTGGCGATGATGAAGAAGATATTGTCCGGAATTTCGGCGATGTCCCCCGGCGGAAGCGCGAATTTTGACGATTTCCAATACGCGATCTATGGCGGATATATCCACGATGCCTACAGACCCACCGACTACGGCATTTCGTTCAATCTCAAATTTAAGCTCGCGGTGGTGGGCATCGAAGGCATTGCCTTTGAGGACGTCAACGAGAACGGAAATTTCGATTCCGCGGAGAAGACCTTCGGAGGTGTACCGGTGGAGCTTTGGCAGGACGGCGGCACAGCGCCGATAGCCGTCACGACGACGAACGATGCCGGGCGGTATGAATTCCCGAATGTCAATCCGGGCAGCGGATATTACATCAAGATCAAGACGCCGGATAAGTACGAAGTCACGCCCATCGTCGGAACGGAGGACAGCGACAACAAATTCGACGCCGACGGCACGACGAAACGGTTTGCGGTAGAGCTCGGCAGGGCGTACCAGTTCAATGCCGGTTTCGTAGCAGAGAAGATAAAGCCGGATCCGGAGGATCCCGCCGGGCCGGTTGAACCGACAGACCCGTCAGATCCGACGGTAGACCCCGATGCGCCGGAATCGTCCGATCTGGAGGACATGATGGATGGGAAACCGGACACGGGGGATGACACCGACCCGTTGATTGACGCAATCCTGTGCGCGGGGGCTCTGATTCTGATGTTTGCCTTGTTTGCCGTCAGGCGCAGCATAAGGGAGTGACCGGTCAGCGCTTCAAAAGTGTCGTCGAATCACAAAAAGTTCCCGCATAAAATCGTAGTCTGACCACAAAAAGTTCATGCATAAAAGTGCGGTCAAACCACAAAAAGTCCTTACATGTTTTGCGGTGATGTGATACAATAGTCTTACGAATTCCGATTGGAGGTGTTGTGCTATGTATCGAACGGCAATAGAAGGACTACGTGAATGGAAAGCAAGGGCTGGTCGCAAACCGCTGATTATTCGTGGGGCGCGTCAGGTCGGCAAGACCTGGCTGATGAAGGAGTTCGGTGCGGTGGCCTATGCGCATACGGTCTATGTCAGCTTCGACAATAATCAGCGTATGCGGGAGCTTTTTTCCGCTGATCTCGATGTTACGCGCTTGATCACAGGACTTGAGCTGTATGCCGGACACAGGATCGATCCTGAAAATACGCTCATCATCTTTGATGAGGTGCAGGATGTCCCGCAGGCCTTGACCTCACTCAAATATTTCAACGAGGATGCTCCGCAGTATCAGATCATCTGCGCGGGTTCGTTGCTCGGTGTCGCGCTCCATCCGGGCACGTCATTCCCTGTCGGCAAGGTGGAATTCCTGGACCTGTCGCCGTTGTCGTTTGCGGAATTCATGAGAGCGATGGGCAAAGAAAGCTTTATCGAGCTTTTGGATAAAGGCGATTTTGCGATGGCGACTACGTTCAAGCAGGAGTTTATCGATCTGCTAAAGCATTATTATTATGTGGGTGGTATGCCGGAAGTTGTTTTGAATTTTGCGGCAAATCGAGATTTCACAGAAGCGCGGGCGATTCAGCAGCGTATCCTCGCGGCGTATGAACAGGATTTTTCAAAACACGCGCCGACCGAGGTCGTGCCGCGAATCCGGATGCTATGGAATAGCATCCCGGCGCAACTTGCGAAAGAAAATAAGAAGTTTATCTACGGCTTGATCAAAGACGGCGCGCGGGCGAAAGAATACGAATACGCCTTGATGTGGCTGATCGATTGCGGTCTTGTCCACAGGGTTCATCGGGTGACCGCGCCGAATCTGCCGCTGAAAGCCTATGAGGATTTGAAAGCGTTCAAGCTGTTTTTGGTGGATGTCGGTCTGTTGTCCTGTATGACGCGGCTCAGGCAGGATGTGCTGCTTGACGGCAACGAATTATTCAAGGAGTTTAAGGGTGCGTTGACCGAACAGTACGTGTTGCAGCAATTGAAGACGGTTCGCGAGATAGTGCCGTATTACTGGACGAATGACCGCAATACCGCCGAGATTGATTTCCTGCTCGATCTCGGCAACGCGGCGATTCCGCTTGAAGTGAAAGCTGAAGTCAACTTGCAGAGCAAGAGCCTGAAAGCCTTTGCCGATCGATTTCATCCGCCCGTTTCGGTTCGCTCGAGTATGCCGGATTACAAGCGCGAGGATTGGCTTATAAATCTGCCGCTGTATGCCGTCGATCAGCTTTATCGCCATTGCGCGCAACCTGAAACCTCTCCGTAGAGATCAGTACAACCGGATTCCCTCTCCGTGCCCTTGAGGTGTTAAAATTTCCCATCAGAAATCCCTTGACAACCCATTCATTACTAAAGTATGATAATTACGTACACAGCTTTCGAAGTGCAGCAACAGATCAGCCGTACGAACCGGCTTGCAAACGAAAGCAACTTGCTAACGGAATCGGCTTGCAAACGAATGCAAAAAAGGGGAGACACACCGCAAACATGCTGAAATTGCAACATATTTTCAATAAACCTCTAAAACAAAATCGGGGGGGGGGGCGCTCAAAAGCTAACCCGCTCGAATTCTTTTATTTTTGCCATAAACCTAACCGCCGCATACATAAATTCATCTATAAAAAATATATCCGGCACACCATCCGGCATATACC